>NZ_JACBIU010000042.1:0-33369 GCF_013839555.1 Nocardia sp. GTS18
GACAGCCCGGCACCGACCTCACCGGCCCCCTCCCCCCACTCCCCGCCTGGAAGTAACCACATACAAAAAAAATCCGCCTCCTACCGGGGATACCGATAGGAGGCGGATTGTTGTGCGCCCGAAGGGATTCGAACCCCTAACCTCTTGATCCGTAGTCAAGTGCTCTATCCGTTGAGCTACGGGCGCATGGTCTTCAGTTGTACCGGCGAACCGGTGTGGCGGAGGCGAGAGGATTTGAACCTCCGGTCCCCGTGAAGGGACAACTCATTAGCAGTGAGTCCCATTCGGCCGCTCTGGCACGCCTCCTGGAGCCTTCTCTTTCGAGGGCACCGGTCCTTGTCGAACCGCCGGGAATGAAGATTACACGAGCAGTCGTAGGAGTCCAAAACGCCAGGTCAACTAGCGTAAATTGCTGTCGAACCAGTCGAAGATGCGGGTCTGGGAATCGATGCGGATGGCGGTGGCCGCGTCGTCGTCGGGGTCGGGGCGGTCGGCGCGGTGGCGCAGGCCGGGGTAGGTGATGGTGAGACTGGCCACATTCGCGCGAGCGGTGGCGTCGCGGAGCTGGTCGACGGCCTCGGGTGGGGTGGCGGGATCGTCGGCGCCGAACAGGCCGAGCCAGGGGGCTTGCAGGCTGGGGGCAACCTCCACCAGCGAGGTGCGCTGGTCGGGGAGCGGGTCGACGATGCCGGCGGCGGCCACGCTCACGGCCGCGCCGATGGGTCGGTTGGTGGCCACGAGGAAGGCGGCCGTGCCCGCGGAGTCGAAACCGAGTACGCCGATGGTGTCGGGGAAGACCCCGCGGCGGGTGAGCCAGTCGAAGCCCGCGTCGAAGTCTACGAACAGCTCGTCGCCGAACACCTCGTGGATGTTGTCGTCCGGGAGACGGTCGAACAGGTGCGGGGCGACGACGAACCAGCCTTCCAGCGCCAGCGAGCGCATGAGCTCGACGAGCTGGGGCGGGAACTCCCGCGATTCGTGCAGGACGACGATGCCGCCGCGCGCCGTTCGTTCCGGCTCGACGACCGTGATCGGCACCGAGGTGCGCGCGCTGGTTTCGGCGCCACCCGGCTCACCGGCGGACTCGACCGGCCGCAGTGGGGCGACATCGTTGTAAGTGCCCGGCATATTCCCAGCGTAGGCGGCAGAACTGGTCTTGGGTAGGGTGGAGCGGTGACAGCGCGTATCCGGCCCGACCTGGCCACCATTCCCGCCTACGTTCCCGGCCGCACCCACCCGGACGCGGTGAAGCTGGCCTCGAACGAGACGACGTTCGGCCCGCTACCGAGCGCGGCGAAGGCGATCGCGGCGGCGGCCGAGCAGGCCAACCGGTACCCCGACAACCAGGTCACCGAGTTGCGGACGGCGCTGGCCGAATTCCTCGGTGTGAGCGTTGCCGACGTGGCAGTGGGCTGCGGCAGCGTGGCGCTGTGTCAGGAGCTCGTGCAGATCACCTGCGATGCCACCACCGACGAGGTGGTGTTCGCGTGGCGCTCGTTCGAGGCGTATCCGATCGTCACCCAGGTGGGCAATGCCACCGCGGTGCCGGTGCCGCTGACCGCCGATCATCGCCACGACCTGGACGCGATGGCCGACGCGATCACGGAACGAACCAAGCTGATCTTCGTCTGCAACCCGAACAACCCGACGGGCACGGCGCACCCACGCGCCGAGCTGGAGCGTTTCCTCGATCGGGTGCCCCCACACGTGCTGGTGGTGCTCGACGAGGCGTATTTCGAGTATCTGCGGCTGCCGGAGACCGACGGTATCGAGATCGGCCGCACCCGACCCAATGTCGTTGTGCTCCGGACGTTCTCGAAGGCGTACGGCCTGGCCGGGTTGCGCGTGGGGTACGCCGTAGGCGATCCGGAGGTGATCGCCGCGCTGCTGAAGGTGCACATCCCGTTCAGCGTGAACCGGGTGGCGCAGGCGGCCGCGATCGCGTCGTTGGAGGCGCACGGCGAGCTGCTCGACCGCACCGACGTGCTCATCACCCAGCGTGCGCAGGTGCGCGAGGCGCTGCTGGCCGCCGGGTACGAGGTGCCGCCGAGCGAGGCCAATTTCGTCTGGCTGCCGCTCGGTGCGCGCAGCCTGGAATTCGCCGAGGCGAGCGCTGCTGCGGGTGTGCTGGTTCGCCCCTTCGCCGGTGACGGCGTGCGTGTGACCATCGGTGACCCGCACGAGAACGAGCGTTTCCTCGCCTTCGCCACCGCACCGGACAATGCGGCGCGGTTCAGCTAGACCCTGCGCCACTTGCTGTTTCGGGCCCAAAATGGACGACTGACCGATTACGTCGCGTCCTTCGCGGGCCCGATTCCATATCCCCGCCCTCACCTCGGGTTGTTTGGCCCCCTGGGCCCCGGGTATTTGCCGCCACGTAGCTGATCTGGTCAACCCGATCACTGCGTCCCGACTGGTCACCCACAACCCACGCGGACCGTCACCCGGATCGGGATCGACGGCCTCCGCTCCCGGTAGGAGGGATGAAAAATGAGCAAGGCAACATTGGATTCGCTGATCGGCGCCACCGCCTATGACGAGCGGGGCGAGAAGATCGGCAAGGTCAAGCAGATCTACATCGACAACAACACGGGCTCCCCGACCTGGGCCGCGGTCTCGACCGGCCTGTTCAGCGCCGACTCGCTGGTGCCGCTGGCGGGCGCCGAACACAAGGCCGACGAGGACACGTTGCGTCTGCACGTCGACAAGGAGCAGGTGAAGTCCGCCCCGCATCTCGACGACGGGGGCCGCATCAGCGCCCAGTCCGAGCAGGAACTGTTCCGTCACTACCACGTGGACCCGCGCTCGGCCGGCTGGAACACCTACGGGCGTCAGCAGATTCGCCCCGGGACCGACGAGCCGATGACCCACGGCAATCCGGCGGCCATGAATCGTGGCACCACCGACGATTCGATGATCCGTTCGGAGGAGCAGCTGCGCGTCGACACCGAAAGCGAGGAGGTCGGCACCGCACGGCTGCGTAAGTACGTGGTGACCGAGGAGCAGACCATCAAGGTCCCGACCACCCACGAAGAGGCGCATATCGTCCGTGAGCCCATCACCGGCGAGCGCACCGGTCGCACCGATATCGGTGACGACGAGCGCGAGGTGACGCTGCACGCCGACCAGGTGCACGTCCAGAAGGAAGCGGTCCCGGTGGAACGCGTCCGTCTCGAGGTGGACGAGGTCGCCGACGAACAGACCGTCTCCGACACCGTCCGCAAGGAGCGTGTGGAAACCGAAGGTTTCGACGACGATCGCCGTCGGAACAAGCCGTGACGTAAATGCTGGCCTGAGCCCCGGTATCGCACCGGGGCTCAGGCGCGTCCGGCGTCAGATCGCCAGGGCGATCCAGGCCGCGATCAGGAGCACACAGAACGCCAACGCCACGTAACTGAGTGCCACTCCGGGCGTGGCCTGACGTTCCGCGCCCAGCGCACCCTTCATATAGATCTGGGCGGGCGCGGAGTAGTGCACCTCGGTGGTATGACCGGGGAAGACCTGCACGGAGGCGTGGTTACTGCCGTAACCCATTCCCCATTGCGTCGTCTCGACGGTCAGCATGTGCGTACCCGGCGGCACGGGGACGAAGTTGGCGCCCCACGTGATGTTCGGAACCTCGAAACCGTCGACCCTGACCCGTGCGCCGATCCCGAACGCGATCGGCAACTTCCGCGTGTGGACGACGACCCCGGTCTGCCCCGGTACAGCCCGGAACTGCGGAGCCGCGGGAAATGCAGCACCGGTCATGAGAACGCCCCCTCGAAACAACCCGGTACCGGGCGAAAAGCCCAGCAGTGGCGGAGACGGAGGGATTTGAACCCCCGATGGTGTTACCCATGCTCGCTTTCAAGGCGAGTGCATTCGGCCGCTCTGCCACGTCTCCCTGAGCAGAAATACTAGCGGACGCGACCGCGACAACAGATCTCGCACGAACATGGGTAACTCCCCGGGCACGGGCTGACTCGCCCAAGACCATCCGCAAGACGCCAACGCACAGCACCACGCACTTAGTCTGGCCAAAAGACGCGGAGAGGCGGTCGAGTATGCGTGCTATCGAGCTGGACGGGTTCGGTGGGCCCGAGGTGATGGAGTGGACCGTGACGGTCGACCCAGAACCCGGCCCGGGCGAGGTGTTGGTCGAAGTTGTTGCCGCAGGGGTGAACCGGGCCGATGTGATGCAGCGGCGCGGCTTCTATCCTCCGCCGCCGGACGCCAGTTCCGTGCCCGGTCTCGAGTGCTCCGGAACCATCGTCGAGCTCGGCCCGGGGGTCACGGATTGGCAGGTCGGTGATCGGGTGTGCGCGCTGCTCGCGGGCGGCGGGTACGCCGAGCTGGCGGCTGTGCCGACCACCCAGCTGTTGCCGGTGCCCGAGGAGATGGACCTGGCTGCCGCCGCGGGCTTGCCCGAGGTGGCGGCGACGGTGTGGTCGAACCTGGTGATGACCGCGGGGATGCGCTCGGGGCAGCTGGTGCTGATCCACGGGGGTGGGGGTGGGATCGGTACGCACGCCATCCAGGTGGCGCGCAGGCGGGGCGCGCGGGTGGCGGTGACGGCCGGGTCGGACGAGAAGCTGGCCAAATGCGCGGGCCTCGGCGCCGAAATCCTCGTCAACTACCGCACCCAGGATTTCGTGACCGAGCTCGCCGACGCCGGTGGCGCCGACATCATTCTCGACAACATGGGCGCCGTCTACCTCGAACGCAATGTGGAGGCGCTCGCCCCGCACGGCCGGTTGGTGGTGATCGGGCTACAAGGGGGCAATACCGGGTCGCTGAATATCGGTGGGCTGCTGCGTAAATGGGGTTCGGTGCACGCCACGAACCTGCGCGCCCGACCACGGGCGGGCGAGGGTAGCAAGGCCGAGGTGATCGCCGCGGTGCGCACGCAGTTGTGGCCGGATGTGGCGGCGGGCGAGATCTTTCCGGTGATCTCGGCGGAACTGCCCATCACCGAAGCCGGCCGCGCCCACGAATTGCTCGACGCACCCGAAACATTCGGCAAGGTCGTGCTTCGAGTACGCGACTGAGAACTGGAGCGGAACAGCTACGGGCGCGGACTACTCGAGGGAGCTGAGGGCCCGGCCGAGCTGGTCGATTTCGTAGCGCGTGGTGTACGGGGCCAGGCCGATGGTGACGGCCCCGCCCTCGTCGTTGACACCGAGGGCGTCGAGTAACCGGCTGCCGCCGTGTACCCCGCTGACCGTGCCGATGCGGGCGTCGGCCAGCTTGGCCGCCACCTTCTCGGCCTGCATGCCCGCCATCGTGAAGCTGACGGTGGGGATGCGGGTGGATGCGCGCCCGATCACGGTCAGGCCCTCGACCTGCTCCAGCACCTGCATGAGGTGGTCGAAGAGCTGGTCGTGGTAGTCCTGCAGCGAGGTGATCGAGATTTCGAGGCGTTCGCGGCGGGTGCCGGTGGCGCGCTCGTCGAGTCCGGCGAGAAAGTCGATCGACTGGGTGAGCCCGGCGAGCAGCGCGTACTGGTGCCCGCCGACCTCGAGGCGTTCAGCCCCCTTGGCGTAGGGGTTGAGCGACATCGACGGGATGCGGTCGAGGAAGGCGGGGTCGCGGAACACCAGGGCGCCGACCTGCGGACCGCCCCACGACGGCGCGCTCAGGGCGACCACGTCGGCATTGAGTTCGTCGATGTCGATCAGCGCGTACGGTGCGGCGCCGAACGCGTCGGCGACCAGCAGACCGCCCACATCGTGGACCCGGTCGGCGGCCACCCGAACGGCGGGCGCGGAACCGACGATCGGCGACGCGGCGGTGAGTGCGACCAGGCGCGCCGTGGGCCCGATCAGCTCCTCGAACTGCCACGACGGCATCTCGCACGTCTCGATCTCCACCTCGGCCCAGCGCACGTGCGCGCCGTAGCGGTTGGCGATGCGCAGCCACGGCGCGACATTGGCCTCGTCGTCGAGACGGGAGAGCACGATGCCCGTGCCGAGACCCAGGCGCGAACTCAGGGACTCGGCAAGCCAGGCGAGCAGAACCGCACGATCGGGACCGAGCACGACGCCGGCCGGATCTCCGCCGACGAGGTCGGCGACCGCCTCCCGGGCGGCGTCGAGGATCGCGCCGCTGCGGGTCGCCGCACCGTGGCGGCCGATGTGGGAAAACGAGGAGGTACGGAAACCCGTTGAGACGGCACGCGATACCGAATCGGGAACCAGCATCCCCGCCTGCGGGTCCAGATGGATCCAGCCGTCGCCCAGGGACGGTATCAGGCCCCGAACCCTCGCGACGTCATAAGTCATGGTGGCCACTTTAAGGGCAGCGGGCGTCACGGTGTAACCGCGTGGGGGTTTTAGCGCGAAGCCGACACACGCGCAATGATGGGGCTATGACGCACTCGGAGGACACCCCCGAATCCATCGTCGTGATCGGTCCCGACGGTCGGCCGGTCACCGTGCCCGCCGACTCCGACGCCGCGGCCGAGTACACCGCGCAGGTGGTCGACGGGGACAAGAAGGCCGACGACGACCGCGACGAGTCGGCCGAATCGCTGGCCGACATGGTCGAGCAGCCCGCCAAGGTGATGCGGATCGGGACCATGATCAAACAGCTGCTCGAGGAGGTGCGCGCCGCTCCTCTCGACGACGCGAGCCGCTCGCGCCTCAAGGACATCCACAAGTCCTCGGTCCGCGAACTCGAGCAGGGCCTCGCCCCCGAGCTGCGCGAGGAACTCGAACGCCTCACCCTGCCCTTCACCGACGAGTCCGTGCCCTCGGATGCCGAACTGCGCATCGCCCAGGCCCAGCTCGTCGGCTGGCTCGAAGGCCTGTTCCACGGCATCCAGACCGCCCTGTTCGCCCAGCAGATGGCCGCCCGCGCCCAGCTCGAACAGATGCGCCAGGGCGCCCTCCCGCCCGGCATGCACGCGGCCGATGGGAAGGCAGGCCATGGCCATGTCGGCGGCGGGCAGTACCTGTAAGGTCGGGGATCGTGCCCGCTGCTGCCGCTCGTTCCGAATCGGTCTCCGACCAGGGTGACGCGCGTACCGAAGAGAGCCCCGTGCATACCGACGAGACACCGACCGAAGCCGAGGTGGCCGCTGCGGCCGCCGCCGAGCAGACCGACGACGCCCCGCTGCTGGTGAAGACGCCGATGGTGTCGGATTCGCAGACGTTCCGGCGCGCGTTCAAAGACATGCGCGACGGGTTCCATCAGCGTGAGCTGTGGTTGTCGCTGGGTTGGCAGGACATCAAACAGCGCTATCGCCGGTCGGTGCTCGGTCCGTTCTGGATCACCATCGCGACCGGCCTGCAGGCGCTGGCGATGGGCCTGTTGTATTCGACGCTGTTGAATCAGCCGATCAGTGAGTATCTGCCGTATGTGACCGTCGGTTTGATCGTCTGGAACGTGATCAGCGCGTCGATCCTCGAGGGTTCGGATGTGTTCATCGCCAACGAGGGACTGATCAAACAGTTGCCCTCGGCGCTGAGCGTGCACGTGTATCGCCTGGTGTGGCGCCAGTTCCTGTTCTTCATCCACAACGCGGCGATCTACGCGGTGCTGCTGCTCGCGTTCTCCATCTGGCGCGATCTGGACTGGACGTTGTTGCTGGTTGTTCCGGCGATCCTCCTGCTGTTCCTCAATGCCATGTGGGTGTCGATCGTGTTCGGCATCTTCTCCACCCGCTACCGCGATATCGCCCCGATCCTCGGCTCGATGACGCTGATGCTGTTCGTGCTGACCCCGGTGATGTGGTCGACGAAGGCGCTGGAGAACTCGGTCGGCGGCATGAGCGACCGGGCCAAGCTGATCGAGATCATCCCGACCTTCCACTACCTCGAGATCGTGCGCGGCCCGCTGCTCGGCGAGCCGACCGACTGGCATTCCTGGGTCATCGTCGGCGCGATCACGGTGGTCGGCTGGGTGGTCGCGATCCTGGCGCTCAAGCAGTACCGTGCCCGCGTCCCGTACTGGGTTTAGGAGACTGTCGTGAGCCGTGTGAGTATCGAAACCCATGACGCGTGGGTCGAGTTCCCGATCTTCGACGCCAAGTCGCGGTCGCTGAAGAAGGCCTTTCTCGGTAAGGCGGGCGGCGCGATCGGACGCAACAGTTCCGACGTGGTGGTGGTCGAGGCGTTGCGCGAGATCAACCTCTCGCTCAAGGAAGGCGACCGGATCGGGCTCGTCGGGCACAACGGCGCGGGCAAGTCGACGCTGCTTCGCCTGCTCTCGGGCATCTACGAACCCTCGCGCGGCAGTGCGCGCATCCGCGGCCGGGTAGCACCCGTGTTCGACCTGGGTGTCGGCATGGATCCGGAGATCTCCGGCTACGAGAACATCATCATCCGCGGCCTGTTCCTCGGGCAGACCCGCAAGCAGATGCTGGCCAAGATCGACGAGATCGCCGACTTCACCGAGCTCGGCGAGTACCTGTCGATGCCGTTGCGCACCTACTCCACGGGTATGCGCGTGCGCCTGGCGATGGGTGTGGTCACCTCCATCGACCCCGAGATCCTGCTGCTCGACGAGGGTATCGGCGCCGTCGACGCCGAGTTCATGAAGAAGGCGCGCACCCGGCTCCAGTCGCTGGTCGCGCGGTCCGGCATCCTCGTTTTCGCCAGCCACTCCAACGAATTCCTCGCCCAGCTGTGCGATACCGCGATGTGGATCGACCACGGTCGCATCCGCGAACAGGGCGGCATCGAAGACGTTGTGCGAGCGTATGAAGGGCCCGAGGCGGGTAACCACGTGGCACAGGTGCTTCGCGAGCTGGAAGCCGAGCAGGGCGACAAAGAATTGGAGCAGAATCAGGCATGAGCGGTCAGAGTGAGGACGCTGTCCCGGCCGCCGTGCCCGGTGGGTTCAGCATGGCCGATCGGCTCGAGGCGGGGGTTGCCCCCGTGGAGCCCGCCGCCGTGCTGCCCGTGACCGAGGAGCCCGAGCTGCCCGCAGGCGCCGAACCGGCCGACCTGAGCACCGAGACCGGACCGAACGCGCGGATCATCGCGGTCGTCGTCACCCACAAGCGCCGCGAGCTGCTCGCCGAATCGCTGAAAGTGCTTGCCTCGCAGTCACGTCCGATCGACCATTTGATCGTCGTCGACAATGCCAACGAGGACGAGGTGGCCGAGCTGGTCGCCCAACAGCCCATCGAGGCCACCTACCTCGGCTCACGCCACAACCTCGGCGGCGCGGGCGGTTTCGCGCTCGGCATGCTGCACGCGCTCACCCAGGGCGCGGACTGGGTGTGGCTGGCCGACGACGACGGCCGACCCGACGGTCCGGAAGTCCTCGCCACGCTGATCGATTGCGCGCGCAGGCACAATCTGGTCGAGGTGTCGCCGGTGGTGTGCGATATCGACGAACCCGACCGGCTCGCCTTCCCGCTGCGCCGCGGGGTGGTGTGGCGGCGCACGCGGTCGGAGCTCGGCGACGACGACTTCCTGCCCGGCATCGCGTCGCTGTTCAACGGCGCGCTGATCTCGGCGAAGGCCGTCGACCTGATCGGTGTGCCCGACCTGCGCCTGTTCGTGCGTGGCGACGAGGTTGAGGTGCATCGGCGCCTGGTCCGGTCGGGCCTGCCGTTCGGCACCTGCCTGCAGACCGCCTACCTGCACCCCAACGGTGCCGAGGAGTTCAAGCCGATCCTCGGCGGGCGCATGCACACCCAGTACCCCGACGATCCGGTGAAGCGCTACTTCACCTACCGCAATCGCGGGTACCTGATGTCACAGCCCGGTATGCGGAAGTTGTTGCCGCAGGAGTGGATCAGGTTCTCCTGGTTCTTCCTGGTGACCCGTCGCGATCCGGCTGGGCTCAAGGAGTGGTTCCGGTTGCGCTCGCTAGGCCGCAACGAGCACTTCGGCAAGCCGGACCAGGGCCCGCGGAAATAATCCCCGGTACCCACGCTCGGCAACGGCACCTACCCGTTCCAGGTGATCGCCCCACCGGTCCGGGCCGGTTCCAGCTCACCGTGCGTACCGACCGGCCGAGCCTGCCCGCCTCGACCGAGGTCGTCGTTCCCTGACCTGCGTCGATACCGCCGGGGAGCTGATCGGTCGCTTGCCGGCATAAATCGGTTGTGCGGTGTCGCGGGTATGCGGCACAGTAGGAGCAACGTGGAGAGGAGGTGGATGTCCGTGAGTACAGACGTGTGGATTGCCGTGCCCCGGGTGCGCGATGGCGCCCCGACTGCTCCGGACATCACCTCTACTCGCTGAGCCCCGACGTCGGGCTCGGCGCCCGACGAAGGACTTCTACCGATGGTCGACTACGACCTGCTCGTCCCTTACGGCTGGACCGAAACCGTAGCCTCCGAATATCTCCCGCTGCTCGGCGATCTCGTGCCCGCACGCATCGTCCGGATGGATCGCAGCGAATGCGATGTGGTCGCCCCGAGCGGCCCGTCTCGTGCCGCCTGTCCGCGTGACATCACCGGCTTGTGTACCGGCGACTGGGTCGGTCTCGATGCCGAAGGCACTGTGCGCCTGCTGCTTCCGCGCCGCTCGGCGATCATGCGCTCGTCGGTGTCGGGGCGCTCGGTCGCCCAGGTGCTCGCCACCAATGTCGACACCGTGCTGATCTGCAGCGCCGCCGACGGTGACGTGGACCTGGGACGGATCGAGCGCATGCTCGCCCTCGCCTGGGAGAGCAATGCCCAACCCGTGGTTGTGCTCACCAAAGCCGATGCGGCGGATCATCTTCCGCTCGACGAGGTGCGTGCGGTCGCGCCGGGGGCGACGGTGCTCGCGGTGAGCGCCGCCGCCGAGACAGGGCTGGATGTGCTCACGGCCGTGCTGCACGGCACCGTCGCCTTGATCGGGCCGTCGGGCGCGGGCAAGTCGACCCTGGCCAACGCCCTGCTCGGCGCGGAAGTGTTCGCCACCAACGCCGTTCGCGCTGTCGACGGAAAGGGCCGCCACACCACCGTCCACCGGGAACTGCGACCGCTCCCCGGCGGCGGCACCCTCATCGACACACCGGGTCTACGCGGCATCGGCCTCTACGACGCCGCCGACGGTATCGGCAAGACCTTCAGCGACATCGAATCCCTCGCCGCTGATTGCCGTTTCGCCGACTGCGCGCACGAGACCGAACCGGGCTGCGCGGTCCAGGCGGGCATCGCCGACGGAACCATCACCGAGCGTCGCCTCACCAGCTACCGCAAGCTGGCGAAGGAGAACGAGTGGATGGCCGCGCGCACCGACAAGCGCCTGGCCGCCGAACGCGAACGCGCCTGGCGCTCCATCGCCAAGCAACACCGCAAGCAGTACCGCGAACGCGGCTACCGCTGACCTGCTGAGCCGAGCACCACGCCTGGTGGCGGACGATCCCGCCACCAGGCGTGGTGATCCCGGTCAGCTGGGGTCGATGCCGTAGAGGCGGGCCCAGTTCTCACGGCTGGTGAGTTCGGGGACCGCCGCGCGGTATTCGGCCTGGAGCCTGGGGAGTTCGCGGCGAAGTTTGCGCAGCGTTCGGTAGGTGCGGATGAGCAGGGCACGGGCGCGGGCCTTGTCACGGCGGCGCACCCGGACGCCCGACTGGGAGGCGTCGGTGACGACCACGTGGTCGAACAGGCCCACATGCCACCAGTGCGCGTCCTCGCGGGTGACACCGATCAGCCCGTGCTGGGTGCGCCCGGTCCACTGCATGATCGCGCGCTTGATGAGCACGAGGGTGATGCGGCTGGGCTCACCGCTTGCCCGGCGCACCTGGATTTCGGCGGAGTTCACCGGCGGAGTCGCGGCGGGGTGCTTGATGGTCTCCGGGTAGTCGTTGCGGGAGGTGCGGGCCGCGGACAACGCCTCGATTCCGCCGTCGCGCAACACCTTCGGACCCTTCATGAAGTCCTCGATGCCCTGCAGGGTGGTGTGCACCAGGCCGTACTGCATGCCGACGAGATGTTCGGCGATGTAGCGGAAGAAGTCCTTGGTGATGGCCTTGCCGTCGAGATCGGTGTGCAGGGCGCCGACGATGAGCGAGTTGCGCGTGGAGAAGTAGCGCGCCCAGTCGTCGTAGTCCTTCCAGTAGAAGTCGGCGTGCCAGACGGCGGCATTGGGCAGGGTGACGGTGACGAAACCGTTCTCGCGGGCCCGGATGCCGTATTCGACGTCGTCCCACTGGAAGAAGATCGGGACCGGAAGGCCGATCTTCTTCACGACCTCGGCCGGGATCAGGCAGGTCCACCAGGCGTTGTAGCCGGCATCGACGCGGCGCTCCTGGTTCTTCTTGAGCATGGAGGTGTTGCGCAGCGCCTTGGGCACCTTCTGCCCGTGCTTGAGCTCGCCCAGGCGCACGTCCTCGGCACCGACGTTGAGGTAGTCGGGGTTGAGCAGGAACAGCATCTGCGCGCCCACCAGGGTCGGCTCGACCGTCAGGTTCGCGAACGCCTGCAGGCGCAGGACGGTCTCGGGCTCGCAGAGGATGTCGTCGTCCATCAGGATGACGTCGGCGTGCTCGTTGGCCGCCGACACCTCGTACAGGCCACGGGTGAAGCCGCCCGCGCCACCGAGGTTCGGCTGGCGGATGTAGCGCAGCTTGTCGCCGAAATCGGGGCGGACCTGCTGGAACAGCGGCCGGTTCTCGACCAGGTCGGTGCCCTGGTCCACGACGTAGACAGCGTCGATGGCGGCGAGCACCGTGGGGTCCGAGGCCAGCGCGGCGACGGTGTGGGCGCAGTCCTCGGCCCGGTTGAAGGTGCAGATCGCGATGGCGACCGGGCGAACCGCCTCGGGCGCCTTGGCGGTCCAGGTGAGCTCGGTGATGTCGAGTTCGCCGCCGATCGCGTCGAACTCGAGCCACAGTGCGCCGCCGTCGACGTACTGGTCGAGCGGCGCGGACAGGCTCACGAACCCACTGCTGGTCGCCACCAGCGAGGCGACGATGCGGCGGTGCCCGGCGATATCGGAGGCGACCAGCCGCACATTGGCCTTGTGCCCCACCCGCAGGTTCGCGGTGGCGGTCACCTCGGTGACGGTGGTCCAGCGCTGCCAGTAGCTGGCGGCGAAGCGGCCGAAGTAGGTATTCGTGTGCGCGGTCGCGCCCTTGGGCAGGTGCAGCGACAGACGCTCGCGGATGGCGGCACCGCCCTTGACGACGGCGTAGAGCTCGTCGCTCACCCGGGCCGACGGGCCGGTGAAAATGCCCCTGGCCAGGACCAAGCGTTCGGGTGCCGAGTGTTCACCACGCAGTGACGCGGGTGCGGCCTCGTGCCGTTCGTTCGATTCGGTCACGACTCGAGTAGCCGACTGCTCCATGAAGTCCTCGAAATTCTCGGTATCGACTGCGCCGACGCAAGCAGTCACGTAAGGAAAGGGCGGCGCGGCGGGCGGGGTGAGGATATCAATCACCGCCGGGCCGGGCGCCGTCAGTGAGGGGTAACAGCACCCCGCGCGTGTTGCTCACCGGTTGCCTCGGCGCCGGTGAACACGAATTTGTCGTAGGCCCAATAACGGAATATGACAGCAAGCGTCTGGCCGATGACGGTGGCGGAAATGTTGTCCGACAGCGGCGACGACAGATCGAGCACATAGCGGGAAAAGCCGAGGCAGCCCAGTTGCAGGCCGATCGCCACGACATTCACCAGCGCGTACAACAGGTATTCGCGGCCCGCGCTGCCGGACTTCTTGTGCGCGAAGGTCCACCACTTGTTGCCGAAGTAGGTGACCACCGTCGCCACCACGATCGCGACGACTTTCGCGGTGAGCGGGGAGTGATAGAGCACACCTTCGGACAGCGACAACCCGCCGCCCCAGAACACCAGCAGGTTGTACGTACCGGCGTCGACGAGGAAACCGACCGCGCCGACGACGAGGAACGCCGCCCCCTGCCGCAACGCCGTCGTCACCTTCGTCAGCAGCGAAGCGGGGGCGGGCTCGGATAGATCAGGGTGGGACACGGGCCGACGGTACACCGAAGACCCGCGTGTCCCCGAGTTACGCTCGGCGAACCGGATGAGCGCCGAAGACCTGTGCTGTGTACCCTCCCGGTGACCCTTTTAATGCCTACATCTGAGGATTGACCCGGGTGGACTCCACCGAGCTTCGCATTGCCGCCGTGGTCCCCTGCCACAACGAAGAGGCCGCGGTCGCCAAGGTCGTCGCCGACCTGAAGGCCGCTGTGCCGGGGATCGTCGTCTACGTCTACGACAACCTGAGCACCGACCGCACCGCCGAATGCGCCCGCGAGGCCGGGGCGATCGTGCGCTACGAGAACACCAAGGGCAAGGGCAATGTGGTTCGCCGCGCCTTCGCCGATATCGAGGCCGACGTCTACCTGATGATCGACGGCGACGACACCTACGAGGCGTCGGCCGCACCGCTGATGATCAAGACCCTGCTCGAGGGTCCCTACGATCACGTGCTCGGTGTGCGTAAGCAGGACGAGGACACCAACGCCTACCGGTCCGGGCACGAGACCGGCAACAAGGTGCTCAACGGCGTGGTCGGCAAGGTGTTCGGCGACAACGTCGAAGACATGCTGAGCGGCTTCCGGGTGTTCTCGCGCCGCTTCGTCAAGAGCTTCCCCGCCGTCTCCCGTGAGTTCGAGATCGAGACGGAACTGACCGTGCATTCGCTGCACCTGCGGGTTCCGCAGACCGCGGTGCAGGTGGGTTTCCGTGACCGCCCCGCGGGCAGCGAATCCAAGCTGCGCACCTACCGCGACGGCACCAAGATCCTCGCGCTGATCCTCGGTCTGGCCAGGCACGAACGCCCGGTCGCCTTCTACGGCCTGTTCGGCACGCTGGCCCTGCTGTTCTCGGTGATCCTCACCGTGCCGATCGTGATCGAGTTCTACAACACCCACGAGGTGGCGCGGTTCCCGACGCTGTTCTTCGCGTTCACGCTGATGCTGCTCGGCTGCCTGGCCTGGACCGCCGGGCTGATTCTGGACGGCATCCGCCGGTCGCGTCACGAAGCGGCGCGGCTGGTGTACCTGCGGTATTCGGCCGTCGGCGAGCGTGCGGACATCGCGGCCGGAGACCGTCGGTGACCAGCACCGTCGAGCCGGAAACCGTCGCCGCCGAACAGGTACCCGCGACCGAACGCAAAGATCGCCTACCCGCCCCCGTCCGCTCGCTGACCGGCCGGTTCGGTGCCGCGACGGTGGCGTTCGCCGTGCTCGCGACGGGGTTCGGCGCGCTGTTCGCCGTGCTCACCCCCGCGTTCTGGGGCCACGACGAGATCACCCAGTTCGGCCGTGCCTACCAGGTGGCACACGGCGGGGTGTTCCCGCAGCGCATCCACGACGATCGCGGCGTCGCCTACGGCGGGCAGATCCCGGTGAGCATCGACGAGCTCATGGGCTACGCCTTCCGCGACTACAACGACAACCCCGAGGAACCCGGCGCGATGGTCGCCGACCCCGGCGCCTACGACCGGCTCGCCGGTGCCGACATCTCCTCGGCGACCCGGCCGATGTGGTTCACCAACACCGCCGCCTACTCCCCCGTGCCGTATGTGCCTGCCGCCGTCGGCATCCGGACAGGCGAGGCGCTCGGCCTGAACATCGGCGGGATGTACCTGCTCACCCGGCTGGCCGGGTTGGCGGCCTACCTCGCGGTGGTCGGGTTCGGGCTCTACGCCCTGCGGCAGCGGCGCACCCAGTGGCTGGTGTTCACCGTCGCCGTGCTGCCGATCGCGCTGTTCCAGGCGGGCACCGTCACCGCCGACACGCTCACCAACGCGCTGGCCATTCTCGTGTCGGCGCTGCTGGTGAAGGGGCTGTTCATCGGCGACCGGCTGAGCAAACCCGAGACCGCCGCCCTGCTGGCCGCGACGATCGCGCTGCCGCTGAGCAAACCCGCCTACGTGCTGCTGGCCATGCTGATCGTGGTCGTGCCCGCCGAACGCCTCGGTTTCACCGGCAAGCTGAAAGTGCTGCCGTGGGTGTTCGCGATCACCGGTGGCACGCTGTTCCTGGCCTGGACCAAGATCGCCGCGCCGACCGGCGACGGCATGAGCCTGATGCGCCCGCCGCACCAGTGGGGTCAGGTGCGGCCCGGCGATCAGCTGCGCGGGATCCTCGGCGATCCGCTGCACTTCGTACACACCTTCGGCGAGAGCATCGCGCTGCGCGATCACCGCTGGTTCAACCAGTTCTTCGGTGAACTCGGCTTCGCCTACGTCGACGCGCCCGCGCTGACGATGCTCGCCTGCCTGATCGCGTTCGCGGTGAGCTTCGGCATCGCCGATCTGCTGACCAGCACGTTGCGCCGCACCCTGATCGTCGCCGCAACGGTGCTCGCCAGCGTGGCGATGGTCTACGTGACGCTGTACATGTCGTTCACGCCGGTGGACTACTACATCATCGACGGCGTGCAGGGCAGGTACTTCGTGCCGCTGGCCATCCTCGGTATCGCGGTGGTGATCCGCTGGGTTCCGCTGCGGCTGCGCGATGCCGACGGTGTCGTCCCGACCCGCGGGCCGGGACTCACCGTGGCCTGCGCGTCGCTGATCGCGCTGATCGCCGCTGCCGCAACGTATTACACCGTCGTCTGGGGCTGACCCCGCGGACGACGGTGTAGTCCGTCAGAGTTTCTGCTCGCCCGCCGCCGCGTAGGCGCGTTCGGTGTCGGCCTTCTTCGGCCGCCACCAGTCCTCGTTCTCGCGGTACCAGGTGATGGTGTCGGCCAGCCCGGCCCGGAAGTCGCTGTAGCGCGGTGACCAGCCCAGTTCCGTGCGCAGCAGGCTCGCGTCGATCGCGTAGCGCTGGTCGTGGCCGGGCCGGTCGGTGACGTGGTCGAAATCGGTGGGATCGCGATCGAAAGCTTCCAGAATCAACTGCACGACGGTGAGATTGTCGAGTTCACCATCGGCACCGATGAGATAGGTCTGCCCGATTCGGCCGCGCTCGAGAATGTCCCAGACCGCGCGATTGTGATCGTCGACGTGAATCCAGTCGCGCACCTGATGACCGGCGCCGTACAAACGCGGACGCACGCCGTCGATCAAATTGGTGATCTGGCGTGGGATGAATTTCTCCACGTGCTGATACGGGCCGTAATTGTTGGAACAGTTCGACAGTGTGGCGCGCACTCCGAAGGAACGGGTCCAGGCGCGCACGAGCAGATCGCTGCCGGCTTTCGTCGCCGAATACGGGCTCGAAGGGTTGTAGGCCGTCGTTTCGGTGAAGGCGGGGTCGTCGGGGGTGAGGTCGCCGTACACCTCGTCGGTGGAAACGTGGTGGTAGCGCACGTCGTGGCGGCGCACGGCCTGTAGCAGGGAGTAGGTACCGACGATATTGGTCTGCACGAACGGCCACGGTTCGGCGAGCGAGTTGTCGTTGTGCGATTCGGCGGCGAAATGCACAACCGCGTCGACACCGCTGACGAGATTGTCGACGAGGTCGAGATCGGCGATGTCGCCGTGGACGAATTCGATGCGGTCGGCCACCGGATCGAGCGACGCGCGGTTTCCGGCGTAGGTGAGCGCGTCGAGGACGGTCACCGCTACGTCGGGGCGCGTGGCCACCGTCTGCTGGACGAAATTCGCACCGATGAATCCGGCCCCGCCGGTAACGAGCACTCGCACGTCGACAACGATACGTGCTCGCGATCGGGGACAGAAAGCGAACCGGCACTCGCCCAGGTAGAAACAGTCACGGTATTTACACCGTGATGTCCGTCACACCGGACGGGTTCAGGTTACGGCCCGGGGTCTGCTTTCCTGAGAAAAACCCTAGTCGGCACTCAGGTTTCTAGCTGCGCACCGGCCCTGGGGTATCAACGGTGAACAGAATTTGAATAGAAGTACACAGGTGGTTCACCGCTCGTTAGCTGCGGGGGCTTTTGATCATCGGGTCCCCTCCGAACGCTCCAACATCGAGGTTCAACAAAATGCTGATGAGGAAATTCGCCGCCACTTCGGCGCTGCTGATCGCTGCCATGGGCGTCGCCGCCGGCACCGCGCACGCCGAAGAGGCCCCGGCCGCCGCTGCCCCGATCAACTACACCGCCGAAATCGTCGAGGACTCGAAGGCCGTCGTCACCACCGACGCCGGCTCGATGGTCGTCGAGGACAATGTCCTGAAGATCAAGGCGGCCGACGGCACCGTCGTCGCGGGCACCCCGCTGGCGTTCCGCATCGAAGAGCACGAGCTCCCGATCGTGGCCGAGATCTCCGGCAACACCGCCACCCTGACCCCGGTGATGGACCCGGCCAAGGCCGTCTACAAGCCGGTCGCCCTGCCTTACGAGGCGCAGGCGCCCTGGAAGAGCGAGTACGACCGTGAGGTCGCGGCGTTCAACCGTCTCAAGGACACCATCTCCGTCGGCGCCACCATGGGTGCCCTCGTCGGTGGCCTCGGTGGCGCGGCTGTCGGCTGCATCGCCGGTGCCGGTGCCGGCCTGGTCCTGACCGGTGCCCTCCTCGCCCTGTTCGGCGCGGGCCCGCTGGCCGGCTGCATCGCCGGTGCCGCCGCTGTCGGCTTCCTGGGTGTGCTGGCCGGTCAGCTGTTCATCACCGCTCCGGTCGCCATCGGTGCGGCGATCCAGTACTTCGCCACCGTCACCTCGCCGTTCACCCCGCCGGCCAAGTAATTCCGGTTCGGAACGTGCGATAACCGCCCTCGCGTAAGCACATTCGCGAGCAGGTACGCCAGGTGCCCCGCTGCGGCTCGAAAGAGTTGCGGCGGGGCACCTGTCGTTTTCGGCTGGGGTCAGGCGGTGCGGGCGCGTTCGGCGGGCGCCACCGCTTCCCGCACGAACTTGGCGACCCGTCCGAGCGCCGAACGGCTCTCCGGCATGTCCGGCAGGATGCTCATGAAGGCGTGCACCTGCCCCCGCCACAGCTCGAGGGTGTGCGGCACACCCGCCGCACCGAGCCGGTGGGCCATGAGTTCGCAGTCGTAGCGCAGCAATTCGTCTTCGGCCGCGATCAGCAGTACCGGGGGCAACCCGGCCAGGTCGGCATTGACCGGCGAGAGCTTCGCATCGAGCGGACCCGCGTGCTCGGCGCCGAGGCGGACCACGGCCTCCAGTCCGGCCAGCGGAATGTAGGCATCCCGGCGCACATTCACGTAGTCCTTCTTCGCCCGGTAGTCCAGATCGAGCAGCGGACTCAAGCCGACGAGACCGGCGGGCAGCGGCAATCCGATGTCGCGGGCGCGCAGCGCGGTGGCGAAGGTGAGGAACCCGCCCGCCGAGTCACCGGCGAAGACGATGCGGCCCGGATCGGCGCCGTGGCGAAGCAACCAGCGGTAGGCCAGCACGCAGTCGTCGATGGCGGCGTCGATCGAACCCGGCAGCTGACGGTATTCCACATTGAGCACCGGCAACCCGGTCCGCCTGGCCAGCCCGGCGGCGACGGCCCGATGGGTCGACAACCCACAGACCGCGAAGCCACCACCGTGCAGATACAGCAGCGCGCCGTGGCGCAGCGCCCGCGAGGCGCCCGCGGGACGGATCATCTCCATCTTGAATCCGTCGAGCTGGATCTGTTCGCGTTCGATCCCCGTCGGTTCGGGGCGCAGTCGCGCGAGCAGGTCGACGGCGATACCGCCGATCGGGATGGTGCGCCGGTTGATGGGGACGGTGCGCAGCAGCGGCCCGATGACGCCGACGCAGGCGCCCATCAACACGCGCGAGGACGTACTGCCCCGTCCGGAGTTGACGACGATGCCCGCCGCTTTCGGACTGGTGGCGCCCCTGGGGGCGGCGGGGACGATCCCGCCCAACACACCGGGCCTGCCGATCTTCGAGGCTTCCATCGCGCACCTACCTCACACTGGCGCGTCGACTCGGCCCGGGTGCGAGCCCCGGATCGGATGTCGACGCTGACATCTAACACAGTGATGTTTCACACATCGACGCTCACATAATCAGATGAACGCCGTCGTGTCCCAGTTATCGACCGACACACCCGGTTGCGAAACGTTCGTGATCAATTCGTCCACGTGTCGGAACCTCCCCGACTCCTGCGACGCCGGAACTGGCAGACTTGCCACCTATGCGCGGAATCATCTTGGCGGGCGGCACCGGATCGCGGCTGCACCCGATCACGCGCGGGGTGAGCAAGCAGCTCGTCCCGGTCTACGACAAACCGATGGTCTACTACCCCTTGTCCACCCTCATGTTGGCAGGGATCGACGACATTCTCGTCATCACCACGCCGGAGGATGCCGAGGCGTTCACCCGGTTGCTCGGTGACGGCAGCCAGTTCGGGGTGTCGATCAGCTATGTGGTCCAGCCCGAACCCGACGGCCTGGCCAGGGCTTTCGTACTCGGCGCCGACCACATCGGCACCGAACCCGCCGCGCTCGTACTCGGCGACAACATCTTCCACGGCCCCGGCCTCGGCGCCAGCCTGCACCGCTTCCACGACATCGACGGCGGCGCGGTGTTCGCCTACTGGGTGAGCGACCCCACCGCCTACGGCGTGGTGGAGTTCGTGGACGGTCGCGCGGTCTCCATCGAGGAGAAGCCGAAGGTGCCGCGCTCCAACTACGCCATCCCCGGCCTGTACTTCTACGACAACGACGTGGTCGAGATCGCGCGCGAACTGCGTCCGTCGGCGCGCGGGGAGTACGAGATCACCGATATCAACCGCGCCTATCTCGAGCAGGGCAGGCTCAGCGTGGACGTGCTCGCGCGCGGCACCGCCTGGCTCGATACCGGCACCTTCGACTCGCTGCTCGACGCCGCCAACTACGTGCGGACCATCGAGGAACGCCAGGGCCTCAAGATCGGGGTGCCCGAGGAGGTGGCGTGGCGGCGCGGCCTGATCTCCGACGACCAGCTGTGCGAACTGGCCGAACCGATGGTGCGCTCCGGCTACGGGCGCTACCTGCTCGACCTGATCGACCGCGGAAAAGACTGGTAGCGCATGGAGATCCGTGAACTGGCCATCCCCGGCGCGTGGGTGGTCACTCCCCGCCTGCTCGGCGACGACCGTGGCATGTTCTGCGAGTCGTTCAAGGCCTCGGAGTTCGAGAAGGCCACCGGCCGGCCCTTCGACCTGCACCAGGTGAACACCTCGGTGTCGGCGGCGGGAGTGTTGCGCGGCATCCACTACACCGAGGACCCGCCGGGCCAGGCCAAGTACGTGACATGTGTGCGCGGCGCCTTTCTCGACGTGGTCGTCGACCTGCGACCGGGTTCGCCCACCTACGGCCGCTGGGACAGCGTGCTGCTCGACGACGTGGACCGCCGCTCGGTGTTCCTGTCCGAGGGGCTCGGCCACGCCATCCTGTCGCTGGAGAACTACTCGACGGTGACCTACCTGTGCTCGCTCGAGTACACCCCCGAATTCGACCGTGACCTGGACGCTTTCGACCCCCGGCTGGCCATCGACTGGCCGACCGAGGGCCGCGACGGCCGCCCGCTCACCTTCATCCGCTCCGCCAAGGACGAGGCAGCGCCGCGGTTCGCCTGATACGCCGAAAGGCACCACCGCGACATGGTGGTGCCTTCAGCGCTTCGGATCAGACCGTCTGGAGCACCTTCTCCTCGACCACCGGCGCGTCGGTGACCCGCTTGCGCGGCCAGAAGACCGTGAGCGCGACCAGTGCGCCGAGCACCGTGACACCGGCGGCGAACTCGAGGCCGGGGCGGTAGGTGTCGAGCATCTGCTGCGGCGAGGTGCCGTGCGCGGTGCCGGAGGTGACGATGGCGGTGGTCACCGCGAGCACCACGGCCGCACCGACCTGCATCGAGGTCTGCAGCACGCCCGCCGCGAGACCCTGCTCCTCGTCGTCGATACCGCTGGTGGCCTGCACGTTGATGGCGGGGAAACCCACCCAGCCGATGCCGATCAGCAGGACCGCGGGCAGCAGCACGGTCAGGTAGTCGGGCGCGGTGTCGATCCGCAGGAACAGCAGGTAGCCGACGGCCATCACCGACATGGTCACCGCGATCACCGGCCCGGTGCCGAAGCGGTCGATCAGCTTGTCGGAGAAGAATGCCGAGGCGACGACAAGGATGCCGACCGGAAGCAGCGCCATGGCAAGCTTCAGCGGCGACCAGCCGAGGGTGTCCTGCAGGTACAGCGTGACGATGAACTGCCAGCTGAAGTACGAGCCGGCGACCGCGATGATGGCCAGGCTGGCCCGCACCAGCGACACCTTGCGCAGGATCCCGAGCCGGACCAGCGGGTGGGCGACGCGCTGCTCGGTGACGACGAACGCGGCGAACAGGGCGACCACGGCGATGAACGAGATGACGGTCCGGGCCGAGGCCCAGCCGACCTCGGGCGCGGTGACCACGGTGTAGACCAGCAGCAGCATGCCCGAGGTGGACAGCAGCGCGCCGAGCAGATCGTGGCCGCCTTCCTCGGCCTTACCGTCCTTGGGGATCAGCACGAACGCCGAGATCAGGGCGGCGACGGCGATCGGGACGGGCAGCAGGAACGTCCAGCGCCAGCCGACACCGGTCATCAGGCCGCCGAAGAGCAGGCCCATGGAGTAACCACCCGCGCCGAACACGGTGTAGATGGACAGCGCCTTGTTGCGCGCTTTTCCTTCGGCGAAGGTGGTGGCGATGATCGACAGGCCGGTCGGCGCGGTGAACGCGGCGGCCAGACCCTTGATGAACCGGGTGACGATCAGCAGCGTCGGGTCGCTGACCAGGCCGCCGATCAGGGACGCGACCGCGAAGACGGCCAGGGCGATGAGGAACACCTTGCGACGCCCGAGCAGATCGGCCGTGCGACCACCGAGCAGCAGCAGACCGCCGTAGCCGAGGACGTAACCGCCCACGAGCCACTGCAGGGTGGAGGTGGACATATCGAGTTCGGCGCCGATGGACGGCAGGGCGACACCGATCATCGAAACATCGAGACCGTCGAGGAACAGAACAATGCACAGGGTGATCAGCAGGCCCCAGAGGCGAGCGGACCACCGGGTCGGGTCGGTCGCCTCGGCGGCCGAGAGCGTTGCTGGCGAAGTCATGCGGAGGACATTACATGCATGCGCATTTAATGCCAACACATTTAATGCAGTTGCATAGATCCGTCGGGCGCACTAAGATGGCCGCATGTCGAACCCGGCCAACACAGCTCGGCGCAACGAAGCGCCCACCGAGCTGGTCGGCCAGTGGCGCGCATTGCTCGACCGGCACGCCGCCGTGAGCTGCGCACTGGAGAAGGCGCTTCAGAACGAACACCGGATCGGACTCAGCGAGTTCGAGATCCTCGACCGTCTCGTCGACGCGGCCTGCGAGAAGTACCGCATGACCGACCTGTCCGGCGACATCTACCTGAGTCAGAGCGCGCTCTCGCGCGCCGTGGCACGGCTCGAACGCGACGATCTGGTCGAACGCAGCACCTGCGACGGCGACCGGCGGGCGTGTTTCGTCAAGCTCACGGAAAAGGGCAGGGCGGTCTACGACCAGGCCCTGCCCACGCACCGTTCGGTACTCACCGACTCCTGGTAGGAGTTACACCGTCGCGCTCGCCGCGGCGGTGATGTCGGTGAAAGCGCTTCGGTAGCGGTCGAATTCGGCCGGCTTGTCGAGATAGACCGAACCGGCGAAGGTCTCCACGTAGACCACCGGCGGTTCCTGCTTGTCGACCGCGTTGTCGCCGTCGAAATCGAGCACGGTGAACCGGCCCGACTCGAGCCCGGCGTGGTAACCGGAGTCGTCCGGGATCACCCGGATGTCGACGGTGTCGCGTTCGGCCAGCTCGCGCAGCCGCGCACGCTGACCGGCGAGCACCCGGTCGTCACCGATGCGGCGCGACAGCACCGCCGCGGCGAGCACCACCCGCAGCCGCAACGGCGAGCCGGCCCTGGTGAGCAACGCCTGCCTGGCCGCGCTCACCCGCAGCCGCCGTTCCAGGTCGGCGTCGGTGAGTTCGGGAATGGTCCGTTCGAGCAGCGCCCTGGTGTAGTCCTCGGTCTGCAACAGCGCCGGGACCAGGCCGTCCTCGTAGATCGACAGCTCGGCCGCCGCCTCCTCGAGGCCGATGTAGACCTCGAAGCCCTCCGGAATGACGTCGCCGTAACTCGTCCACCACCCCCGCGCCTTGGTTTCGCGAGCAAGTGCCGCCAGCGGTTCCACCTGATCGGCGGGCGCTCCGTACACCTTGCACATGGCCTCGACATCGAGGCTGCGCAGCGATGTCTGCCCCGTCTCGATCCGCCAGATCTTCGCTTCCGACCACTCGAGTTGCGCCGCCGCGGTTCTGGTGGTCATCCGCGCACGGTTGCGCAGGTCACGTAAGTGCCTGCCCAGCTGCCTGCGCGGCATGGTCGAACCGGTGACGCCCTGCGGTGAAGCCATACTTCCCCCCTGTATCCAAATCCGGCCTCCCCCTTGTTCTCTGGAGGCCGCCGTTCGCAGCTGACGCATCATCAGATCTGCGGACGGATTGTTTCACAACGAATCGGACACCGCGCAAGACCTACTTCTTCTTCCGGAACCGCCAGAACTGAACGGCGCGAACATCTTCGGACAGCTGATTCACCGGTTCGGCCACATCGGACAGTGCTTGGAACAGTCCGTCGGCGAGTTCGCTGATGTGCTCGACCCGGCCCGCGAGCCGGGCTGCGTTGTCGGCGAATTCGAGCATCAACCGCACCGACGCGGCGATGGTGAGCCCGAGCGGAACGGCCACGAGGGCGGCGAGCACGCCGAGCACCGCCGAGGCCTTCCACATCAGCACCGTCAGCGCGATCGGCAGGCCGATCGCGAAGGAGATCACGCACAGGATGTAGGCCAGCGGCAGCAGCGTGCGGGTCGCGGGCCTGCGGAATTGCACGTCGAGCAGGGAGCGCAGCGCCTCGGCGCCCCACTGGGTGGCCGAGCGGGTGCTGCGGAACGGATCGTCGAAGCCCGCGTCGCGCGCGAGCCGCATCTGCTCGGCCTCTTCGGAGTCCTCGACCTGCTCCCGCGAACGCGACGCCGTACGCTTCACGTCGGCCTCTTTCCAAGAGAGCCAGCGAGATTCGGCCTCGAACTCCTCAGCCTCCGGCTCACCGGCCGGGGTGGTGTTCGGCACGTCGGTCATGGTTCGAATCCTGCCCGCTTTCCGACGACACGCCAACACCACGGGGACCGAACCTGCGATAGCGAAGGTTCGTCGAATGAGACGAAGCAGACACTCTCGATTATTTTTCGGAATCCGCGTAACAACTCGGCCACCTTGCGCCGATACGCCCATGAACGCAGGAACAGAGCTCTTCGGGGAATGGAGAACACAGTGCGCACGACGTTTCCGACCAACACTATGGCCGCCGACAAGGGTGCCGCCGCGCTGGACTACGCCGCGCGGGGTTGGAACGTCGCCGAAACCACCAACGGCCTGTGCCTGGTGACCGACGAGAACGTTTCGGCCATCGAGATCACCGGCGAGATGGCAGGCGAGGTTCGCCGCTTCCTGCGCGCCAACAACCTGTCCGGCCCCGTGATCGAGATCCCCGGCGCCGAGCGTCGCGAGATCCACCTGGTGACCGGCGTCGCCAAGGCCACCATGGCCATCGCCGCGATGCGCGAGGCCGGTGTGCTGGTGCACACCGACGGTGCAAGCATCCCGCTGCCGCCCACCCAGCTGGCCGCCGGTTCGGCGTCGTGGGGCGTCGCCCCGTCCGAGGCCCGCTGGATCCCGCCGGTCGTCGCCCTCGGTGCCGCCGTGCGCGCCGCCGCCACCCGCAAGCGCGCCACCCTGACCGTGGCCTGCTAAGGCAGCTTTTCACAGCCGACCCGCGACCGCGACGGATCCCCACGTCGCCTCGCGGGTTTTCTGCGTTTCCCGGTGCCGAGCGGCCGGGGTGGAGTAGGCATGAACCATGGCTCCGCGTTCGTTGCTTCGCACCTGTCCGCTCTGTGAGGCCGTCTGCGGCCTGAGCATCACCCTCGACGACAACGATCGGGTGCTCTCGGTGCGCGGCGACCGCGACGACCCGTTCAGCAAGGGCTTCATCTGCCCGAAGGGCGCCGGTTTCGGCAAGCTCGACGACGACCCCGACCTGGTCACCACCCCGCTCATCCGCGACGGCGCCGACTTCCGCCCGGCCAGCTGGGACGAGGCGTTCGACCTGATCGCCGAGCGTTTCGCTGCCGTCCGCGCAGCGCACGGCACCGGCGCCACCGGCATCTATCTCGGCAACCCCAATGCCCACACGATCGCGGGCGCCCTCTACGCGCCCGCGCTGGTCCGCGCGCTGAGCACCCGGCACGTGTACTCGGCGAGCACCGCCGATCAGATGCCCAAGCAGGTGGCCGCCGGGCTGATGTTCGGCGACCCGATGACCGTCCCCGTTCCCGACCTCGACCGCACCGACTACCTGCTGATGCTCGGTGCCAACCCGCTGGAATCGAACGGTTCGCTGTGCACGGCGCCCAACTTCCCCGGCCGGTTGAAGGCGTTGCGGGCGCGCGGCGGCAGGCTCGTCGTGGTGGATCCCCGTGCGACGCGCACGGCGGAACTGGCCGACGAACACCTCTTCATCCGACCCGGCACCGATGCGTATCTGCTGTTCGCGGTGTTGCACACATTGTTCGCCGAAAACCTGCTCGACGTGCGCGTGGAAGCCGACGGCCTGGACGAACTCCGCGCGGCTGCAGCGGATTTCACTCCCGAGATCGCGACGGAACGCACCGGAATTCCGGCCGAGACCATCCGCCGCATCGCCCGCGAACTGGCCGCCGCCCCGACGGCCGCCGTCTACGCCCGGATCGGCACGTGCACCACCGAATTCGGCACGCTCACCCAGTGGCTTGTCGACGCGATCAACGTCCTCACCGGCAACCTCGATTCCCCCGGCGGCGCCATGTTCGCCACCCCCGCGGCACTCGGCATCACCCGGACAAAGCCGTTCCGGCCGGGCCGTTGGACCAGCCGGGTGCGCGAATTGCCCGAAACCATGGGCGAACTCCCCGTCGCCACCCTCGCCGACGAACTCGAAACCCCTGGTGAAGGGCAGATCCGCGCGCTGGTGACGGTGGCGGGCAACCCGGTGCTCTCCGCGCCGAGCGGTGCGCGGCTGGACGTGGGGCTGGCCGGGCTCGACTTCATGGTGAGCGTCGACCGGTACGTCAACGAGACGACCCGGCACGCGAATGTGATTCTGCCGCCGCCTCGTTCGATCCAGTCACCGCACTACGACTTCGCACTGCTGCACTTCGCGGTGCGCAACTACGCGCGTTACTCGCGCCCGCTGGTGCCACTCGACGGCAGACCGTCGGAATCGGCGGTACTCGCCCGGCTCGCCGCGGCCGTGAGCGGGCAGCCGCATCACAGCGACGAAGCCGTCGCGATGATCGACGAGCTGGTCATCGCGGGCATGCTGCACAAGGCGGGCATGAGTGACCGGCGCGACGAGCTCGAGGGCGCCGACACCACCGAACAGCGCGTCGACCTGATGCTCAAACTCGGCCCCTACGGCGCGTGGAACGGCGGCGACCTCGGCCTGCGCACCCTTCTCGACAACCCGCACGGCATCGACCTCGGCGCGCTGCAGTCACGTCTGCCGGGGGTGCTGCGGACCGCATCGGGACGCGTCGACCTGGCACCGCAGCCCTTGCTCGCCGATGTGTCGCGGCTACGGAAAGGCCTCGCGGCGAGTGCGCCGCCCATGGTGCTGATCGGGCGCAGACAGCTGCGTTCCAACAACAGCTGGATGCACAACATCGAGGCCCTCGTCGGCGGATCCAACCACTGCACCCTGCACATCCACCCCGACGACGCCGACCGCCTCGGCATCGGCGAGGCGGCCGAGATCACCTCGGCCGCCGGATCACTGACCGTGCAAGTGGAGCTGACAGCGGCGATCATGCCCGGGGTGGTGAGCCTGCCGCACGGGTGGGGACACGCCGCGAGCACCACCCAGTCGGTGGCCCGCGCGCATGCCGGCGTGAATGCCAATGCGCTGACCGACAATTCGATCGTCGACGCGATCACCGGAACCGCCGTCTTCAACGGAGTGCCGGTGACGGTCGGTCCGGCCTGATCGGTCGTCGCCCAGGAAACCTGAAGCAAACCGCCCGTTACGGTCCTTCGCAATACTGGACTCGCCACGCCGCACGCCGAACTCCCCTAGACTCCAATGAGATTGTGGTCACAGCACTTCGGCAGCAGAGGGGCCCCGATGCCTGGAACACAGGTCGGCAGCGACGGAGAGCACGAACTTCAGGAAACGTTGGGCACCACCGAACGCGCCGAACGGTTCTACGACGACCAGGTCATCGACTATCTGAACCCGATGATGATGGAATTCGTCACCCGGATGGACATGGCGTTCATCTCCACCGCCGACGCGCACGGCGAATGCGACGCCAGCTTCCGTGCGGGAACCCCTGGTTTCCTGCACGTGATCGACGATCGCACGATTGCGTACCCCGAATACCGAGGTAACGGGGTGATGGCCAGCCTCGGCAATATCCTCGAGAACCCGCACGTCGGCATCCTGATGATCGACTTCGTCCACGACCTCATCGGCCTGCACGTGAACGGGAAGGCCCGCATGGTCGCCGACAGCGAACTACGCGAGACCGTCACCGATCTGCCACCCGCCGAACGGGGCAAAGCGGCGCAGGTGTGGGTGGTCGTCGACGTGGAAGAGGCATACATCCACTGCCGCAAGCACATTCCGCAGATGATCCCCGTCTCCCGCGACCGCCGCGAATGGGGTACCGACAACGTCCGCGCCAAGGGCGGCGACTACTTCGGCGTGAAGGCGGGCCGTCAGCACGCCGAAGTCAAAGCGGGCTGACCTACTTGATCTTGAAGATCACCACACGCTGTACGACGAAGTTGATCACCGTCGCCGTGCCCTGCGCCACGACGAACGCCACCGCCTGACGCCACCACTGGTCGGGCAGCGCGAACGCGAACGCGGCATACATACCGAGCTGCACGGCGAACGTCACCGCGTACAGCGCGACGACCGCCACGAACCGCTTGCGGCTCGGCTCGGCCTGGAACGTCCAGCGACGATTGATCAGATACGCCGTCGTCGTACCGGCGATGAAGCTGATCGCCTTGGCGAGCACCTCAGGCACCCCGAGCACGTTCGACAGCAACAGCAGCAAGCCGAAGTCGACGATCGCCGAGAAACCGCCGGTGAGGGTGAACCGGACAATCTGCGTCTTCAGATCGACATCGGTACCCCCCGGCTCGTCGACCAGCGGAATTTCGGGGGGCAGGGGCAGATGCGGCTGTGCTTGCACGTGAGGAAGGGTACGAGACCGGTCACAGGTTGTGCCATGCCTGTAGCCTCTAAGCCGATGTCTGAGAACATTTCGACCACCAACGACGGGCCGTTCGTGCTTCCTACGCGCACGCGCAGGCTCACCGGTTGGGGTCGCACCGCACCCACCTCCGCCGAAGTGCTCTCGACCGGCGATCCCGAGCTGATCGCCGAGGCCGTGCGCATGGTCGCCGAGGACAACGACAGCAAGCCGGCGCATCTGCGACGCGGCGTGATCGCCCGTGGCCTCGGCCGCTCCTACGGCGACCACGCCCAGAACGCGGGCGGCCTCGTCATCGACATGCCCGCGCTCAACCGCATCCACCGCATCGACCGCGACACCCGCCTGGTCGACGTGGACGGCGGCGTGAGCCTGGACCAGCTGATGAAGGCCGCGCTCCCGTTCGGGCTGTGGGTTCCCGTGCTACCCGGCACCCGCCAGGTGACCATCGGCGGCGCCATCGCCTCCGATATCCACGGCAAGAACCACCACAGCGAGGGCAGCTTCGGCAACCACGTCCGCTCGATCGACCTGCTCGTCGCGGACGGTTCGGTGCGCACGGTGTCACCGAACAACGACGCCGAGCTGTTCTGGGCGACGGTCGGTGGCAACGGGCTCACCGGCATCATCCTGCGCGCGACCATCGAGATGGCGCCGACGGAGACGGCCTACTTCCTCAACGACGGTGTGAAGACGTCCACCCTCGACGAGACCGTCGCTGTGCACAGCGATGGTTCCGAGGCGAACTACACCTACTCGAGCGCGTGGTTCGACGTGATGAACCCGCTGCCCAAGCTGGGTCGCGCTTGCCTGACCCGCGGCCGCCTGGCCAAGGTCGACGAGCTGCCCAAGAAGCTGCGCAAGAACCCGCTGAAGTTCGACGCACCGCAGCTGCTGACGGTGCCGAACATCTTCCCGAGCTGGTCGGCCAACCGTCTCTCGCTCGGCGCGGTCGGCGAGGCGTACTACGCCATGGGCGGCACCTACACCGGCAAGATCCAGAACCTGACGCAGTTCTATCACCCGCTCGACATGATCGCCGAGTGGAACCGCGCCTACGGACCTGCTGGTTTCCTGCAGTACCAGTTCGTAGTGCCGACCGAGGCTGTTGAAGAGTTCAAGCGGATCATCATCGACATCCAAGCGTCCGGGCACATCTCGGCGCTGAATGTGTTCAAGCTGTTCGGAGAGGGCAACGCGGCACCGCTGAGTTTCCCGATGCCCGGCTGGAACATCTGCGTCGACTTCCCGATCCGTCGCGGCCTCAACGAGCTGGTCACCGAGCTGGATCGCCGCGTGATGGAATTCGGCGGCCGTCTCTACACCGCGAAGGACTCGCGCACCAGCGCCGAGACCTTCCACAAGATGTACCCCCGGATCGACGAGTGGATCAAGGTCCGCCGCAGCGTCGACCCGAACGGCGTGTTCATGTCCGATATGGCCAGGAGGCTGGAGCTCCAGTGATCAACGCAGTTGGCAACCCGCAGACCATCCTGCTGTTCGGCGGCACCTCCGAGATCGGTCTCGCGATCTGCGCGGAGTACCTGCGCAAGAGCCCCGCGCGGATCATCCTGGCGAACCTGCCCGGCGACCCGCTGCTCGACGACGCCGTCGCCAAGCTGAAGGGGGCCGGTGCCACGGCCGTCGAGGTCATCGACTTCGACGCGCTCGACACCGACTCGCACCCGAAGGTCGTCGACGCCGCGTTCGCCGGTGGTGACGTGGATGTCGCGATCGTGGCGTTCGGCGTGCTCGGCGACGCCGAGCAGCTGTGGCAGGACCAGCGCAAGGCGGTGATGACCGTCGGCATCAACTACACCGCCGGCGTGTCGGTGGGTGTGCTGGTCGGCGACAAGTTCAAGGCGCAGGGTCACGGCCGGTTCATCGTGATGTCGTCGGTGGCCGGCGAGCGGGTGCGTCGCTCGAACTTCGTGTACGGCTCGACCAAGGCCGGCCTCGACGGCTTCTACCTGGGTCTCGGCGAAGCGCTTCGCCCGTACGGCCCGCGCGTCACCGTCGTCCGGCCGATGCAGGTGCGTACCTCCGCGACCAAGGCCCACTGGGAAGCGACCGGCTCCAAGGAAGCACCCCTCACGGTCGACCCGGAAGACGTCGCCCGCCAGGCCGTCGCCGCCTCGGAGAAGGGCACCGAAATCGTGTGGACCCCCAACGAGGCCCGCTTCGTGATGTCGGCTCTGCGCCACGTGCCGCGCCCGATCTTCCGCAAGCTCCCCATCTGATCGAGAGCCACCGCGACTGCCGCACCGCCACTCCGGCGGTGCGGCAGTTTCTTTGTGCCGGGGGCATCGGCGCGAGCCGACGGAGCCCGAGCCCTCCACTAGGCTGACCCGGACCGTCGAGCAGAGTGGACCCGGAGGAATGCGCGCCGATGACTACCGATGACAACGTGCGGGCGGGGCGCGCGAGCGCGACCGGTCTCGCCGAAGGTGCCGCGGCGGCGCTCGTCGCGCTGGTCGTGGCGGTGGTCGGGTTGTTCGCGTTCTCGGCGGTGCAGTGGCCTGCGTTCAACTCCTCCAACGTGACTCGGGCGCTGACCACCGTCGGGCAGGTCGTCTCGGTGGGGCTGCTGGTGGTCTCGGTGTTGCTGATCCGGCTGCGGAAGTGGCCTGTGGTCGCGAAACTCGCCTCCTGGGTGGGCATTTCGGGATTCGTCACGGTGACCCTCGGGATGCCGTTGGCGGCGACGAAGCTGTACCTGTTCGGTGTTTCGGTCGACCAGGAATTCCGCACCGAGTATCTGACGCGGCTCACCGACAGTGCGGCACTGCGGGACATGACCTACGTGGATCTGCCGCCGTTCTATCCGGCCGGGTGGTTCTGGATCGGTGGGCGGGTCGCGAACCTGCTCGGCATGGACGGCTGGGAGGCGTTCAAGCCCTACTCGATCGGGCTGCTCGCCGTGGCCGCCACGGTGGCGCTCGTGCTGTGGGCGCAGCTGGTGCGCGCCGACACGGCCGTCGGCGCCGCGGCCGCGGTGACCGCGATGACCTTGGCCTATGCCTCGCCCGAGGCGTACGGGGCTGTGTTGGTCGTGTTCGTTCCGCCGGTGCTCGTGCTGGCGTGGGGTGCGCTGCACCGCCGCTCGGGCGGGTGGGGCGCGGTCCTCGGGACCGGGTTGTTCCTCGGGGTCGCGGCGTGTTTCTACACGTTGTACCTGGCGATCGCGGCGTTCACCGTTGTGCTGATGGCGGTGGTCGCCGCCGCGTGCGCGCTGTATGCGCGGCGAGCGAGCGGGCGGGCGATCGGCAGGCGCGACGCTGCGGTCACCACCGAGCCCGCGTGGCGGGTGGTTGTCGTGCCGTTCACACGGCTGGCGGCGATCGGCGTGCTCGCGCTCGCGGTATCGCTGGTGGTGTGGACGCCGTATCTGCTGAAGATGCTGTCGGGTGCGAAGTTGCCCTCCGGCAATGCTTTCCACTATCTGCCCGAGTCGGGTGCGCAGCTGGCGTTCCCGATGCTCGAGTTCTCTCTGCGTGGGGCGCTGTGTCTGCTCGGGTTGCTGTGGCTGGTCGTGCGGGCGGGATCGTCGCGGCGGGCGCAGGCGCTCGGCATCGGCGTGGTGGCGATCTACCTGTGGACATTGCTGTCGATGGCCGCGACGGCGGCGGGCACCACCCTGCTGTCGTTCCGGCTGGAACCGGTGCTGCTCGCTTTGCTCGCCGCCGCAGGCGTTTTCGGCTTCGTCGAGGGTGGTCGCGCGGTGTATCAGGCGCTGAACGAACCCGCGCCGGTGCGTACCGCGGCTGCCGCGCTCGCGGTGCTCGGTGCGATGGCCTTCGCCCAGACGATCCCCACCGTTCTGGTCCACGAGATCGACACCGCCTACACCGACACGGTGCCCACCGAAACACCCGACACCTACGGCACTTTCGGTGAACGCGGCGACAAGCGCCGCCCCTCCGCGGTGGCCTACTACCACGCCGTCGACGAGGCTCTACTGGCGCAAACCGGCCGTCCCCGTGACGAATCCGTCGTCCTCACGGCCGACACCAGCTTCCTGTCCTTCTACCCCTACTTCGGTTTCCAGGCCCTCACCTCGCACTACGCGAACCCCCTCGCCGACTTCAAGGCCCGCGCCGACACCATCGCCGCCTGGAGCGAACTCGACTCCCCCCAAGCCCTCCTCGACGCCATGTCGGCCGCCCCCTGGCGCGCCCCCGACGCCTTCCTCTTCCGCCGCGACGGCGACAACTACACCCTCCGCCTCGCCGAAGACGTCTACCCCAACGACCCCAACGTCAAGCGCTACACCGTCACCTTCC
>NZ_JACBIU010000043.1:0-32724 GCF_013839555.1 Nocardia sp. GTS18
TTATGCGTCGGCAGCGACAGATGGGGATAATAGCCAGCCACCCCCACCGTCGGCACCAGCTCCCGCCGCCGCCGTCGCGCCGAATCCGAAGGCACCCGCCTCTCGGTAGCCGACATCATGGCCAACCTCCAATCGGAGTCCACCCGCACATAGCCGCACCAAGATCACCGTCCAGCGGGCCACCCACCCGAACCACACCGCTGAATCCGCCACGCACCCGCCCACTTCGGTGAGGACATGGGTAACTCACCGGGGACGGGCAACCGCAACCGCGCACATGGTCTGGCCGCCGACGCAAGTCTCTCCGCGCATAAGCCTGGCCTGAATTCTCGGGGAGGCGGGTCAGTGAGGACATGGGTAACTCACCGGGGACGGGCAACCGCAACCGCGCACATGGTCTGGCCGCCGACGCACGTCACCCCGCCCCTGAGTCTGGCCTGAATTCCCGGAGATGCGGGTGTGCTAGATCACGACAGGGGGCGTGGCGGGGCGGGCGTAGGGCCCGTTATTCTCGACCCGTACGTCTGGTACCCGCACAGCGGGACTGGAACGCAATCGAGAGGACAATGTTGACCTCGAGAAGTGTCGATTCTGATGGCGCGAACTCAGGTGTCGATCCAGCGCCCGCACGGCTGACGGTGGGAATCGTCTCGGCGGGACGGGTGGGTTCGGCGCTCGGTGTGGCGCTCGAGCGCGCCGGGCATGTGGTGTTCGGTGTCGCCGCGATCTCCGATGCCTCCGTGCACCGGGCGCGCACCCGGCTGCCCGATTCGCAGATCCTGCCGGTCGAGCAGGTGGCCCAGCGCAGCGAGTTGTTGCTGCTCGCCGTGCCCGATGCCGAGCTGGCCGGGTTGGTTCGTGGTCTGGCCTCGGCCGGTGTGGTCCGGCCGGGCACGATCGTCGCGCACACCTCCGGCGCCAACGGTGTCGGCGTGCTCGCCCCGCTCACCGAGCAGGGCGCCTTGGGCCTGGCGATCCATCCGGCGATGACCTTCACCGGTCACGACGAGGACATCGCCCGCCTCGCCAATGCCTGCTTCGGCATCACCGCCGCCGACGAGGTCGGCTACGCCATCGCCCAGGCGCTGGTGATCGAGATGGGTGGCGAGCCGGTGCGGATCGATGAGGACCAGCGCACGCTGTATCACGCGGCCCTCGCGCACGGCAGCAATCACCTGGTCACGCTCATCGTCGATGCGGTTTCGGCGCTGCGTGAAGCGATGTCGGGCCCGGGTCTGCTCGGCCAGCCGGTGGTCGACGAGCAACCGGGCGGTCTGCCCGAACGCCTCATCGGCCCGCTGGTCTCCGCCGCCCTCGACAACGCGCTGCGCCGTGGTCAGGCCGCGCTCACCGGCCCGGTCGCCCGGGGCGACGTGGACGCGGTCGCCGCACACCTGAATGCCGTCGAGTCGTTCGACGAAAGGCTGGCCGCGTCGTATCGCGCCATGTCGTTGCGCACGGCCGAACTCGCAAGGACCAATCCCGCTCTGCTCGCGCTGCTCGCCGAGAAAGGCCACTGATGGAACCCCGAGAAGTGCATCACCACCAGGGCGGCGCGCGGGCGACCGGCGCGTTCAAGCCCGGCGCGCTCACCGTGCACCACAGCCCCGAGGTGCTGTCGACGGTGGCCAAGGCGTTGCGCGGCGCGGGTCGCAGCATCGGTTTCGTGCCGACCATGGGCGCGCTGCACGAGGGCCACCTGCAGCTGGTGCGTCAGGCGCGGCTCACCAATCAGATCGTGATCGTGTCGATCTTCGTCAACCCGCTGCAGTTCGGTGCGGGCGAGGATCTCGACGCCTACCCGCGCACCCTCGACGCCGACCTCGAGCTGCTCGCGGCCGAGGGCGTCGATCTGGTGTTCGCGCCGTCGGCCAACGAGATGTACCCCGACGGCCCGCGCACCACCGTGCAGCCGGGCCCGCTCGGCGCCGAGCTCGAAGGCGGCAGCAGGCCGACGCATTTCGCGGGCATGCTCACCGTCGTCGCGAAACTGCTGCAGCTCACCCACGCCTCGGAGGCGTACTTCGGGGAGAAGGACTACCAGCAGCTCACCTTGATCCGCCAGATGGTCCGTGACCTGAACTTCGACGTGAAGATCGTCGCCTACCCGACGGTCCGCGAACCCGACGGTCTCGCCCTGTCCTCGCGCAACCGCTATCTCGATGCGGCGCAACGGGAATCGGCGCTCGCCCTGTCGGCCGCACTGGCCGCGGGCAGGCACGCCGCGGGCCTCGGCCCCGAGGGTGTCCTCGCCGCCGCCCGCGCCGTCCTCGACTCGGCCGACGGTGTCGAGGTCGACTACCTCGAACTGCGCGACTCCACCCTCGGCCCCGCCCCGGAAGCGGGCAACGCGCGCCTGCTCGTCGCGGCCAAGGTCGGCAGCACCCGCCTGATCGACAACGCACCCCTTGTTCTCGGCGCCCAGATCGACGGGCACCCCGACGCGAACTCCCTGCCTGCTCCGCAGGCGCACTGAGAAAGGCGAAGCCGATGCTGCGCACCATGATGACCTCGAAGATCCACCGTGCCACCGTGACCCACGCCGACCTGCACTACGTGGGTTCGGTGACCGTCGACCAGGATCTGCTCGACGCCGCGGGCCTGCTCGAGGGTGAGCAGGTGTGCATTGTCGACATCGACAACGGCGCCCGCCTCGAGACCTATGTGATCGCGGGCGAACGCGGTTCGGGTGTGATCGGGATCAACGGCGCCGCCGCACATCTCGTGCACCCAGGTGACTTGGTCATCCTCATCGCCTACGGCCAGCTCGACGAGGCCGAGCTGCGCGAGTACGCGCCGAAGGTGGTCTTCGTCGACGACCGCAACCGGCCCGTCGAGCTCGGCGCCGATCCCGCCCACGCGCCCGAGGGTTCCGGGCTCACCTCGCCGCGTTCCCTGTCGATCGCCTGATCGCGGCGGGGGTCGGACATGCTGCTGACGATCGACGTCCGCAACACCGCCATCGAACTCGGCCTGTTCTCCGGTCTCGGCGAGCACTCGAAACTGGTGCGGCACTGGCGTATTCACACGAATCCGCTGCTCACCGCCGACGAGTTCGCGATGCAGGTGCGCGGTCTGGTCGGTGCCGATCTCGACCAGGTGGTCGGTGTCTCGGCGTTGTCGACGGTGCCGCCGGTGCTGCGGGAACTGCGCATCATGCTCGCCCGCTATTGGTCGCATGTGCCGAATGTGGTCGTGGAACCCGGTGTGCGGACCGGTATTCCGCTGCTGGTCGACAATCCCAAGGAGGTCGGCGCCGACCGCATCGTCAACTGCCTCGCCGCGTTCCGCCGGTTCGGCGGCCCGGCGATCGTCGTCGACTTCGGTACCGCCACCTGTGTCGACCTGGTCTCGGCCAAGGGCGAGTTCCTCGGTGGCGTGATCGCGCCGGGCGTCGAGGTGTCGACGGAGGCACTGGTCGAACGCAGTGCCTTGCGCCGCGTCGAACTGGCCAGGCCCCGCTCGGTGCTCGGCAAGAACACGATGGAGTGCATTCAATCCGGTGCCATTTTCGGTTTCGCCGGCCTGGTCGACGGATTGATCGACCGCATTCGCGACGAATTCGACGCGTTCGCCGGTACCGATGTCACCGTCGTCGCCACCGGAACGGGCGCGCCGCTGATCGTGCCGGAATCGGAAACGATCGACCAGCACGAACCGCATCTCACCCTCACCGGCCTGCGCCACGTCTACGAGCGCAACAAGAAGTGATCCAGGTCATTGGCCCGTCCACACGGGAGCCTGCTAAGCTCGCTCCCGTGTCTTTCCGTGTGAGCACCCAGGAGTGTTGTCGAGGCTGACCTGCCTCGACCGTTCGAGGCTGACGTTTTCCCCTCGACCGATTCTCACTCCTTGGAGATGCGCTCATGCGTTCTTCTGTTCTTTCCCTGGCGTCGGCCCGTGACGAATACTCCGCGACCCCGCCGCTCGACCGCGCGGTCGCCTCGGCCCTGCCCACCCGGCTGCGCCCCGCCGACCTGCTGCGTCTCACCGACGAGGGCGCCGAGGATGTCCTGGCCGGTCGCTACGACCATCTGCTGCCCGCCGACGGGCTCTGGCCGACCGAACAGCGCTGGGCCACCCGCCTGATCGCCGACGACGAGGTCGATGTCTGGCTCATCAGCTGGACGCCCGGGAAATCCACCGAATTGCACGACCACGCCGGTTCGCTCGGCGCGCTCACCGTGCTCAGCGGCGCGCTGTCGGAATTCCGCTGGAATGGCACCGAGTTACGCGAGCGCACCCTCGCCGCGGGCGATCAGGCGTCGTTTCCGATCGGCTGGGTCCACGATGTGGTCCGCGCCGCCGACGCGACGGCAGGCCCGCTCGATCCCACCCTCAGCGTGCACGCGTATTCGCCGCCGCTGACCGCCATGTCGTATTACGAGGTGACCGGCCACGGCACCCTGCGACGCACCCAAACCGTCCTCACCGACCAGCCCGAAGGTGATCTGTGATGAGCCGTTTGTCGATTGACCAGATGCTCGACAACGCGCGCGCCAAGCTGCGCAGGCTGTATGTGTACGACGTCCCCGCCGCGCTGGCCCGAGGCGCCGTTCTGGTCGACATCCGCCCGGCCGCGCAGCGTGTTCGGGAGGGCTCGCTGCCGGGCGCGCTGGTGATCGAGCGCAATGTGCTGGAATGGCGGCTGGATCCCACGTCGTCGGCGCGGTTGTCGCTCGCGCGCGACCACGATGTGGAGTGGATCATTTTCTGCTCGGAGGGCTATACCTCCAGTTTGGCCGCGGCCTCGCTTCAGGAACTCGGATTGCACCGCGCGACCGATCTGATCGGCGGTTATCAGGCGCTGAAGTCGGCGGGCATGCTCACCGTGGGCGTCGGGGTGCCGCACTTCGCCCGGGAAGTGGAGTCGCTGGCTTCGTTGTAACGGGCGGCGCACTGGTCCTTTCCGGTGCACGCTACTGTTATCGAATGTGAGCACCCCTAACTCCGCCGAGACCGGCCGCGCCGTCAGTTCCGCCGTGGACAGCGATGTCCCCGAGCAGATGCGGATTCGCCGGGACAAGCGTGAACGGCTGCTCGCCGGCGGTGGTGACGCCTATCCGGTGGTCGTGCCACGCACGCACACGCTGGCCGAAATCCGTTCCGCCTACCCGGATCTCGAACCCGATACGCAAACCGGTCTGCAGGTCGGTGTCGCCGGCCGCGTCATTTTCGTCCGCAATACCGGCAAGCTGTGCTTTGCCACCCTGCAGGAGGGCGACGGAACCAAACTGCAGGCGATGATCAGCCTCAACGGCGTGGGCGCGGACGCGCTCGCGGCTTGGAAGTCCGATGTCGACCTCGGCGATTTCGTGTTCGTGCACGGTGAGGTCATCTCCTCGCGCACGGGCGAATTGAGCGTGATGGCCGACTCGTGGTCGATGGCGGCCAAGTCGCTTCGCCCGTTGCCGGTGGCGCACAAGGAAATGAACGAGGAATCGCGCGTCCGTCAGCGCTACGTCGACCTCATCGTGCGCCCCGAGGCCAGGGAAATGGCCCGTACCCGCGTGAACGTGGTCCGCGCGCTGCGCACCGCGCTCGAGCGCCGCGGCTTCCTCGAGGTCGAGACCCCGATGTTGCAGACCATCCACGGCGGTGCCGCCGCGCGCCCGTTCGTCACCCATTCCAATGCCCTCGACATGGACCTGTTCCTGCGTATCGCGCCGGAACTGTTCCTCAAGCGCTGCGTGGTCGGCGGCCTGGAGAAGGTCTTCGAGATCAACCGGAACTTCCGCAACGAAGGCGCCGACTCCACCCATTCGCCCGAGTTCGCGATGCTGGAAACGTACGAGGCCTACGGCACCTACGACGACTCGGCGACGATGATCCGGGAATTGGTCCAGGAAGTCGCACAAGAGGCATTCGGCACCCTCGTGGTGACTCTTGCCGACGGTACTGAATATGATCTGAGTGGCGAGTGGACGACGGTCGAGATGTATCCGTCGCTGTCGGAGTCGATCGGTGTGGAGGTCACTCCGGAAACGACTGTCGAGGAATTGCTGGCACTCGCCGAACGGGTCGGTCTGGAAATTCCGTCGGGCAAGGGCTACGGCCATGGGAAACTGGTCGAAGAACTCTGGGAACACGTCTATGGCGACAAGCTCTACGCGCCGACTTTCGTTCGTGACTTCCCCGTGGAGACCTCACCGCTGACCCGTCAGCATCGCAGCAAGGCAGGCGTTACGGAGAAGTGGGATCTCTATGTTCGCGGCTTCGAGTTGGCCACGGGCTATTCGGAGTTGGTCGATCCCGTCATCCAGCGGGAACGGTTCGTCGACCAGGCGCGCCTCGGCGCGGCGGGCGATGACGAGGCGATGGTGCTCGACGAAGACTTCCTCACCGCGATGGAACACGGTATGCCGCCGACCACCGGAACGGGTATGGGAATCGATCGCTTGTTGATGGCACTCACGGGTTTGGGAATCCGGGAAACGATCCTGTTCCCCATTGTGCGCCCGAGTAGTCGCTGACCTGTGAATTCGCGGGGCGAAGGCCTCGTGTTGGAAATTTCGCATTTCGGGGTATTCTTGCCTCGGGTATTCGGCCTGGAGGCAGGCTTGACGATTTCGAGAGGACGTTCATCTCATGGCAAAGAAGGTCACCGTTAGCCTGATCGACGATGTCGACGGTGAGTCCATCGCGGACGAAACCATCGAGTTCGCTATCGATGGGGTGTCGTACGAGATCGATCTGTCGGAGGCAAATGCGGCGCGCCTGCGCGAAGGCCTGGACGAGTGGGTCGCCAACGCGCGTCGCGTGAGTGGCCGTCGCCGGACCAAGGCCGCCGGTGCGCCGGCGCCGCAGGGCAAGAGCCGCGTTTCCATGGACCGCGAACAGAGCGCCGCAATTCGTGAATGGGCCCGTCGTAAGGGCCACAAGGTCTCCGCACGCGGCCGTATCTCGGCCGACATCACCGAGGCCTACAACAAAGAGGTCGGCAAAAGTTAGTAGACGGCGGAGTGGGGCCGCGTCGACCGCGGCCCCGCCCGATCGGTCACCCACGGCGTCGGGAAAGATAGACTGATGGTCGTGCGCAAGGTGTTTCGAGGGGTGGTCTCTCGGTGAGTTCGTTCCTCCGGTACACGGACAACACCGGGCGCCAGCATGAACTGCCGCTGGACCCCGAGCAGCAGCGGATCACCATCGGGCGCAATGTCCAGGCCGATCTCGTGCTCGGCTGGGATGCCGAGGTCTCCCGGTTGCACGCCGCTGTCGAACACCTCGGCGCGCACTGGACCATTATCGACGACGGGCTGTCGCGCAACGGGACGTTCGTCAACGGTGAGCGGTTGGTCGGCAGGCGCAGGCTGAGCCCGGGTGACCGCATTCGTGTCGGCACCACGCTGGTGCATTTCTTCGATTTCGGTGGTGTCGTCGACGACGCCACGCATACCGCCTCCGGTTCCATCCCCACCATGCGTTCGCTGACCGAAACCCAGCGCGCGGTGCTGATCGCCCTGTGCCGTCCGTACAAGCACGGCACCGGATTCGCGACGCCCGCGTCGAACCAGCAGATCGCCGAGGAACTCTTCCTGTCGATCGACGCGATCAAAACCCACCTGCGTGCCCTTTTCGCGAAGTTCGGGGTGGAGAATCTGCCGCAGAACCAGAAGCGCACCCGGCTCGCCGCCCTCGCGATGCAGAGCGGAATGATCTCCGACCACGAGTTGTGAGCCTCGCGGTCGGCGGTGCGCGCCTCGCTTAGGTGGCCGAGCGTCTGAACGATGTCGGCGACGGCCGTCCTGCGGTTGACTGAGTCCTGTCACCGGAGTGCGACTCCGGATTCGAGTCAGGAGTTGGTTCCCATGTCGGCCATTCGTTTGTCCTCGCTGGTTCTCGCGATGCTCAGCACCGGCCTCGTCGCCGGTGTGTTCTACGCCTACGCGATCTCGGTGATGCCCGCCCTGGCGCGCACGGGAGATCGCACGCTGATCGAGGTCATGCAGAAGATCAACGTGGTGATCATCAACCCGTGGTTCATGTTCGGCTTCCTCGGTACGGTCGGCTTCACCGCCCTCGCGGCCGCGCTGCACCTGGGCGGCGATCATCGCGCCACGCTGATCTGGATCGGAATCGCATTGGTGCTCAACGTGATCGCCTTCGCGGTCACCGCCGGGCAGAACGTGCCGCTCAACGATGCCCTGGCCGCGGCGGGTGACCCGGCGACGCTGGCCGACACCGCCTCGGTGCGCGCGGATTTCGAAGCGGCGTGGGTGCGCTGGAACATCCTGCGGGCGGTGCTGCACACGGCGGCGTTCCTGGTGCTGTGCGGTGCGCTGTTCGCCGCGGGTGTGCAGCAGGGCAAGTCGAACGCCGCCGCCCCGTTCCCGGGACAGAGCGTCTCCCACGCGCTGGTGCGCTGAATCGCTCCGTAGTGCCACGCGAAGGCTGGAACGTGTTCCATGATGACTGGAACACGTTCTAGTCAGGGGTGGTTCCATGCGAAGTAAGTCGATGCTCGTTCTAGCCGTCGCCATACTGCTCGGTCTCGTGGGGGCAGGTGGTGCGGCCGCCGGCCCCCACCCGGTCGACTACAACTTCTTCGCGGGCATCGCGCCCGAGCTGACGAACCCGGGCGGTGCGCTGCCCGGGGCGAACGACCCGAATTGTGTTCCCACACCGGAACATCCGAACCCGGTCGTCCTGCTGCACGGCACCGGCGGTGGGGCGCAGACGAATTGGGGCGTGTACGCCCCGCTGCTGGCCAACGAGGGCTACTGTGTGTTCACCCTCACCTACGGCGCGTACGCGCTGCCCTGGCCCGTCTCGGCCATCGGCGGAATGCGTCCCATCGAGCAGAGTGCGGCGGAGGTGTCGGCCTTCGTCGACGGTGTCCTCGCGCGCACCGGTGCCGCACGGGTCGACCTCGTCGCCCACTCGCAGGGCAATATCGTCGGCAACTACTACCTCAAGCGACTCGGCGGCGGGGAGAAGGTCGGCACGCTGGTCGGGATCGCGCCGCCCTGGCTCGGCACCAACGCGTTCGGCGCGGGCGATATCGCCCACTTCAGCCGGGCCCTCGGCGCGGGACCGGTCTTCGACGCCGCCACCGGCTCGCTGTGCCAGGCCTGCGCGCAGATGTTCAGCGGTTCGCCGTTCATGACCGCGCTCAATGCCGACGGGGTGTACGACCCGCGCGTCACCTACGTCAATATCGTCACGGTCCTCGACGAGCTCGTCGTGCCGCACACTTCCGGCCTGGTGCCCGGTCCCAACGCCACCTCGGTCGTCGTGCAGGACGGTTGCGCGCAGGACTGGTCCGAGCACATGGCCATCGCGGGCAGTCCGCGTGCCGCCGGTCACGCCCTCAACGCCCTCGATCCGGCCAGGCAGGCGCCCGTGCCGTGCGAGTTCGTGCCCCCGTTCACCGGCTGACGGCGATTTCGCTGTAGGCAAAACTGGAACGGAAACGAATGCCGCGACGTGCGCGTTGTGAGTGAATGACCAAGTTGTCACCGGTCCCCAATAGGGTGGAGCGGCGACGGCGGAATCCCCTGCCAACTAGAGTGGATGGCGGGGGCCGCAACCCCCGGGCTTCATGGCAGGCTGACGGCGACAGTTGTCGCCTCCGGCGCCCAAGGTTGTACCGAGCACACAGCGGCGTCTGTTGCCAGAATGTCGGAGCAGGAGAGTGAGGGAGCGATGTTCGAGAGGTTCACCGACCGCGCGAGGCGTGTCGTTGTCCTGGCCCAAGAAGAGGCCCGGATGCTCAACCACAACTACATCGGCACCGAGCACATCCTGCTTGGGTTGATCCACGAGGGCGAGGGCGTGGCGGCGAAGTCGCTGGAGTCCCTTGGCATCTCGCTGGAGGGTGTGCGCAGCCAGGTCGAGGAGATCATCGGGCAGGGCCAGCAGGCGCCGTCCGGTCACATCCCCTTCACCCCGCGTGCGAAAAAGGTGCTGGAACTGAGTCTGCGCGAGGCGCTGCAGCTCGGTCACAACTACATCGGCACCGAGCACATCCTGCTCGGCCTCATCCGTGAGGGTGAGGGCGTCGCGGCCCAGGTGCTCGTCAAGCTCGGCGCCGACCTGAACCGGGTCCGTCAGCAGGTCATCCAGCTGCTGTCCGGGTACCAGGGCAAGGAGCCCGTCGAGGGCACCGGCTCGCGCGGTGAGGCGGGTACGCCGTCCACCTCGCTGGTGCTCGACCAGTTCGGTCGCAACCTCACGCAGGCGGCGCTGGAAGGCAAGCTCGACCCCGTCATCGGCCGCTCGAAGGAAATCGAGCGCGTCATGCAGGTGCTGAGCCGCCGCACCAAGAACAACCCGGTGCTGATCGGTGAGCCCGGTGTCGGTAAGACCGCCGTCGTCGAGGGCCTGGCACAGGCCATCGTCAACGGTGAGGTCCCCGAGACCCTCAAGGACAAGCAGCTCTACACCCTCGACCTGGGTTCCCTGGTCGCGGGCAGCCGCTACCGCGGTGACTTCGAAGAGCGCCTCAAGAAGGTGCTCAAGGAGATCAACACCCGCGGCGACATCATCCTGTTCATCGACGAGCTGCACACGCTCGTCGGCGCGGGTGCTGCCGAAGGCGCCATCGACGCGGCCTCGATCCTGAAGCCGAAGCTGGCCCGTGGCGAGCTGCAGACCATCGGTGCCACCACCCTCGACGAGTACCGCAAGTACATCGAGAAGGACGCTGCCCTGGAACGCCGTTTCCAGCCGGTGCAGGTGGGCGAGCCGACCGTCGAGCACACCATCAACATCCTCAAGGGTCTGCGCGACCGCTACGAGGCGCACCACCGGGTCTCCATCACCGATGGCGCTCTCGTGGCCGCCGCGACGCTGGCCGACCGCTACATCAACGACCGGTTCCTGCCGGACAAGGCGATCGACCTCATCGACGAGGCGGGCGCGCGCATGCGCATCCGCCGGATGACCGCGCCGCCGGACCTGCGCGAGTTCGACGACAAGATCGCCGACGCCCGTCGCGAGAAGGAAAGCGCGATCGACGCGCAGGACTTCGAGAAGGCCGCGCGCCTGCGCGACAAGGAGAAGCAGCTCGTCGCCAAGCGCGCCGAGCGGGAGAAGCAGTGGCGTTCGGGTGACCTGGACGTCGTGGCCGAGGTCGACGACGAGCAGATCGCGGAGGTGCTGGCCAACTGGACCGGTATCCCCGTCTTCAAGCTCACCGAGGAGGAGACCACTCGTCTGCTCCGCATGGAGGACGAGCTGCACAAGCGGATCATCGGCCAGGAGGATGCCGTCAAGGCCGTCTCCAAGGCGATCCGCCGCACTCGCGCCGGCCTGAAGGATCCGAAGCGTCCGTCCGGTTCGTTCATCTTCGCCGGTCCGTCCGGTGTCGGTAAGACCGAGCTGTCCAAGGCGCTGGCGAACTTCCTGTTCGGCGACGACGACGCGCTCATCCAGATCGACATGGGCGAGTTCCACGACCGCTTCACCGCTTCTCGTCTGTTCGGTGCCCCTCCCGGGTACGTGGGTTACGAGGAGGGCGGCCAACTCACCGAGAAGGTGCGGCGCAAGCCGTTCTCGGTGGTGCTGTTCGACGAGATCGAGAAGGCGCACCAGGAGATCTACAACACCCTCCTGCAGGTGCTCGAGGACGGCCGTCTCACCGACGGTCAGGGTCGCACGGTCGACTTCAAGAACACCGTGCTGATCTTCACCTCGAACCTGGGCACCTCCGACATCTCCAAGGCTGTCGGCCTGGGCTTCACCCAGTCCAACGCCGAGGGCTCGAACTACGAGCGGATGAAGCTCAAGGTCAACGACGAGCTGAAGAAGCACTTCCGCCCCGAGTTCCTCAACCGCATCGACGACGTGATCGTCTTCCACCAGCTCACCAGCGAGCAGATCGTGCAGATGGTGGACCTGATGATCAACCGTGTCGCCAAGGCGCTGAAGAACAAGGACATGGCGATCGAGCTGACCGATCAGGCCAAGAGCCTGCTCGCCAAGCGCGGTTTCGACCCGGTCCTGGGTGCGCGTCCGCTGCGTCGCACGATCCAGCGCGAGATCGAGGACCAGCTGTCGGAGAAGATCCTCTTCGGCGAGATCGGCGCGGGCCAGACCATCACGGTCGGCGTCGAGAACTGGGACGGCGAAGGCCAGGGCGAAGACGCCAAGTTCACCTTCACCGGCAAGACGAAGCTGACCAAGGCACCCACGGGCGACGACAAGCCCGAGGTCGTCCTCACCGGAGCAGCCGAGGGCACCGCCCCCGACACCGCCGCCTCCGGCGAGTAACCAGCTGAACGAAAAGCCCACCTTCTGAACTCGGAAGGTGGGCTTTTTCGTTGCCGAGCGGTCATTGGAACAGCGCGACGGCTTGAGAGTTCTGTTCGGCGGCGAAGATGAAGAAGGTGCGGAGTGCTTCGTAGTTTTCGCGGAGGAATTCTCGGCAGAAATCGGTGTCCCAGATTTCGGGGTAGACGTCGTTGTCGTCCATGGCTGTCGGGTCGAAATGTCGTTCGAGGACGCTGTAGGGCGTGGCTGTGAGGGTGTGGGCGGCGGTGGTGATCTCGGCGGCTGTCCATATCTTGGTTGCGCCGTCGCCCGCCCAGGGATCGAGGTCGCCGAAGAGGTCGAGGTCGATATTCGCGGCCTCGAGCAGGTAGCGCAGGCCGTCCCAGGCCTTGTCGATGTCGCCGGCCGGTTCGCCGGGGTGGTCGAGCTGGTCGATCAGGTCGAGGGCGGCTTCGGCATCGGCGGTGATGCGGGCGGCGTCGGCGTCGGAAATTCGGTGGAATGCGAGAACTGGGCCCATGGGAGCGAAGGTAGGAATGCGAACTTGGAGATACCTTTCGAGCCGCTTTTCACGGCCTCCGGCAGGTGAATTCGCGGCGTACCGTTGGTTGGGCCAGGCCACACGACACGGGGGTGTTCACGCACATGACTGATTCCGATCGCACGCTCATCGCTGTTCTGCTCGACCGTTCCGGTTCGATGCAGACGATCAAGGCTGATACCGAAGGTGGGTTGGCCGCGTATTTCGAGCAGCAGCGGGAGGTGCCGAAGCGGATCGAGGTGACCTTGGCGCAATTCGACACCACCTACGAGGTGGTCTATTCGAATGTGCCGCTGGATCAGGTGCCCCCGCCGAATCTGCTGCCACGTGGCGGGACCGCGCTGTACGACGCCGTCGGCAAACTCGTCACCAGCGTCGGCGAGGAGCTCGCGGCCCGCCCCGAGCACGAGCGCCCCGGCACGGTCATCGTCGTCGTCCTCACCGACGGCCACGAGAACTCCAGCCGCGAATGGACCCACGCGGCGGTCAAGTCCCTCATCACCCAGCAACAGGAGGTCTACAACTGGACCTTCGTCTTCCTCGGCGCCAACATGGACGCCGTCGAAGTAGGTTCCAACCTGGGCTTCGACCCCGGCTCCTCCATCACCTACGCCCCCGTCGCAGGTGGCGTCCGCGGCGCCTTCGACGCCCTCTCGGCCTACTCGGCCCGCGCCCAAGCCGCCCCCGCCGGAATGGCCCGCCGCGCCCGCTTCTCCGAGGACGAACGCCGCCGAGCGGGTACGGACAGCTGACCCGAAGACACTACTGCCAGCCGGGGCGGACGAGGCCGGATTCGTAGGCGAGGACTACGAGTTGGGTGCGGTCGCGGGCGGCTAGTTTGGTGAGGATGCGGCTGACGTGGGTGCGGGCGGTGGCGGGGCTGAGGTAGAGGCGGGCGGCGATTTCGGCGTTGGTAAGGCCCTCGGCCACCAGGGTGAGGACCTCGCGTTCGCGGTCGGTGAGGTCGGCGAGGGCGGGTGGGGGTGGTTGTTTGGCGTGGGTGGCGAATTCGGTGAGCAGGCGGCGGGTGACGCCGGGGGACAGGAGGGCGTCGCCCGCCGCGACGACCCGGACGGCGCGGAGCAGGTCGGCGGGTTCGGTGTGTTTCACCAGGAAACCCGTGGCACCGGCGCGGATCGCCTCGAAGACGTACTCGTCGAGTTCGAAGGTGGTGAGCACGACGACGCGCACGTCGGCTAGCTGCGCGTCGTCGGCGATCATGCGGGTGGCGGCCAGCCCGTCGAGGACGGGCATGCGGATGTCCATCAGCACCACCGAGGGCTCCAGCGTGCGTGTCATCCGCACGGCCTGCTCGCCGTTCTCGGCCTCGCCGACCACCTCGATATCGTCCTGGGCGTCGAGCAGTGCGACGAAACCACCGCGCACCAGCGCCTGATCGTCGGCGACAAGCACCCGGATCATGTCTCTGCCCCGGCCGGCCGGGAGGGCAACCGCGCGGCCACCCGGAACCCACCGGACGGCCGGGGTCCGGCGGTGAGCGCCCCGCCGAGCGCATGCGCCCGTTCCCGCATGCCGATGATCCCGTTTCCGCCGATCCCGGTGCGCACGGCGGTACCGGTAGGGCGGGTGTTGTCGACGGTGATGTCGACCGTTTCGGGCGTGTAGCGCAGGGTGATCATCGCCGTGGACCCCGGTGCGTGGCGCACCACATTGGTCAGCGATTCCTGGATGATCCTGGCGGCGGCCACGTCGATCACGCTCGGCAGCTTCTTGGGTGTGCCGATGACCTTGGTGTCGACGGGCAGGCCGGTCGCCCTGGTCCGTTGCAGCAGGGTGTCGAGGTCGTCGAGGGTCGGTGCCGGGGCACGCGGTGCGGGTGCCGGAACCGGCTCGGCCGCAGGGGTTTCGGGGTATTCGGGGGCGACGGGTGCGCCGCTGCGGATCGCGTGCAGCAGCGTGTGCACCTCGGTCAGCGCTTCTTTGGAGGTGGTTTTGATCGTGGCCAGCGCGGCGGCGGCCTGCTGTGGTTTGCGGTCGAACAGTTCCAGCGCCACCGAGGATTGCACATTGATCAGCGAAAGGCTGTGTGCCAGGACGTCATGCAGCTCGCGGGCGATGGCGAGCCGTTCCTCGGACGCGGCCCGCGCCTGCTGGGCCTGTTCGTCGCGTTGCGCCGCCTCGGCCCGCTCTCGGCGCGCGAGCACCACCGTGCGCCGCTGACGTATTCCCTCGGCGATTCCGACCAGCACACTGAGCCAGGCCAGCAGGCCGAAAACCTGCCAGCCGTTGGTGTCGCGGCCGAGCAGGGCGGGCAGCGGCCACACCATCGTCAGGTAGCCGACGACGACCAAAGGGTAAGTGCGCCAGCGTGATCCGTGTACCGCAGCCGTGAGGAACGCGATGATGAGGGAAAGGAAGATCGGCCCGTACCCGTAGTCGCGCAGCACGTAGGACACGGCGGCGAGCAAGGCCACCACCAGCACCGGCTCGGGGAGCAACCGCCGGAAGCCGAGCGCGATCGGCCCGGCCAGCAGCAACAGATACGCGAACGCGTCGAGCGATCGCACCCCGGTCTGCTGCGCGTTCGCCCCGGAACTGCCTGCCAGCTGCACTATCGCGACCACCACCGCCAGCCCCCAGTCCCGGACGGCCGCGTCACGCTCCCACTTCGCTCCCACCCACGCAACCCTATTGCGTCACCCGGGCAGAAGCGTCGGCCTACGCACGTATTTTTCCCGGACCCCCGCGTACATCGCGCGACGTAGGCCCGAACGAGCCGCGCGACGGATGTGCGGACACCCCTTCGGCGCGGATCGTCTATCGCATGAACGAATCAATCGTGGTCACCACCGGGTTGACCAAACGCTATGGCGAACACCTCGCGGTGGACGCGGTGAGTATGCGGGTCGGGACCGGGGAGATCTACGGTTTCCTCGGTCCCAACGGCGCGGGCAAGACGACGACGCTGCGGATGTTGGCCGGCCTCGTCCGGCCGAGCGCGGGCACCGCGACGGTCCACGGCAGCGCCCCCGGCGACCCGGAGGTGCTGCGCCGGGTCGGGGTGTTGATCGAGGGCCCGGGCTTCTACCCGTACCTGTCGGGTCGCGACAACCTGCGCGTTCTCGCCCGCTACCGCGGACTCGGCGACCGCGAGGTCACCCAGGCGCTGGCCCGCGTCGACCTCACCACCCGCGCCGACGACCGCTTCCGCACCTATTCCCTCGGCATGAAGCAGCGCCTCGGAGTCGGTGCGGCCCTGCTCGGCGATCCCGATCTGCTCGTCCTCGACGAGCCGACCAACGGTCTCGACCCGGCCGGACTGGCCGAAATGCGTTCGCTCATCGTCGATCTCGCGGCAGAAGGTCACACCGTGCTGCTGTCGAGTCATCAGCTCGCCGAGGTGCAGGAAATCTGCCACCGGGTCGGGGTGATCTCCGGTGGACGTCTGCTCGCCGAGTCGACGGTCGCCGAATTGCGCGGCACCGCATCGCTGCTCGTGCGTGCCGAACCGGTCGACGTGGCCGTCGAGGCGGTCCGCGCGGTGTCCGACGCGCCGGTGCGTGTGAGCGCCGAGGGCATTCGGATAGCGACCACGACGGCGATGGCGCCTGCTGTGGCGCGAGCTGTCGTGCAGGCGGGTGTGGACCTGCTCGAGCTGCGCGTCGACGAGAAATCCCTGGAAGAAGTCTTCTTCGAGCTGACGGAGGTCGCGAAATGACCAGCACTACAAGAGATCTCACGGCAAGTATCAGAGCCGAGTCGCTGCGTCTTCGGCGGTGGCCGACCTTCTGGATCGTGCTCGGCACATGGATCGTGCTGAATCTGACCTTCGCCTACCTGTTCAACTATCTGGCCTACCGCTCCGGTGAGAGTGGTTCCATGTCCGACGGATTGCCGCGCGACGTGCTGCTCGGCCGGCTCGTGCCCGCCGCCGTCCCCGAGGTGTTCACCCAGGGTATGGCCATGTTCGGCGGTGCGCTGATGCTCGTCCTCGGTGCGCTGGCGGTGGGTAGCGGGTACGGCTGGGGGACGTGGAAGACCGTGTTCACCCAGGGGCCGGGCCGCGCGAACGCGGTCGGTGGGCTGCTGCTCGGCCTGCTGGTGACGGTGGTCGTCCTGGTGTGTGCCGCGTTCGTCGTCGACCTCGGTGTCGCGTCGCTCATCGCGGTGACGGAAGGTCAGGCGGTCACGCTGCCCGCGCTCGACCGATCCCTTCTCGGACTCCTCACCGGCACAGCCATTTTGAGTATGTGGACCGCAGCGGGCGCCTTCATCGGCGCCGTGGCCCGTGGCCCCGCTCTCGCTGTCGGGCTCGGCCTGATCTGGGTTCTCGTCGTCGAGAACCTGCTGCGCGGGGTCGCGGGAATCCTCGGCCACGTCGAAGCGGTCACCGATCTGCTTCCCGGTACCGCCGCAGGTTCACTGGCCGGGGCGATGCGCACGGAGGACGGTCCGGCCACGCCGGGTGTTCTCGACATCCTGACCCGCGGCGAGTCCCTCGTCGTCCTCGCGGTCTACGTGACGATCTTCGTGGCGGGAACCATCTGGCTCACCTCCCGCCGCGACCTCACCTGACCCCGATTACGACCACCCGGCCGGGTTCGACGCCGTCTCCCTGGAGATTCCCGAATTCCGGTCGGGGAAGGTCCCGAACCGGTCGTTGTGCAGGTGGGCGAAGAAATAACCCATCTGCCCACATTCCCCGTGGGATCGCACGGCCGCCGGATCGGCCACAACCGCGCGGTAGTAGTCGCGACCCAGCGCGACGATGAAGCCGCGGCGATAGAGGAACCCGTCGTCGGACCCGCCGATCACCGCGTGGATATCGGCACGGTCGATGTCGTAGAGCGCGCGCTCGGCCACCCGGTCCAGCGCAGTGAGCTCCGCGCTGGTGAAATCAGCACTGAGCGCGCGTAATTCGGCGAGGAACTCCTCGAGCCGCTCCTCGGTTCGTGGCGCGCCGCAGGCACCCCAGGCGGATTCGATCATGGCCCAGAAGCGGTCGACTTCGGCGTCGGTAGGAAGTGTCCTCACCCGCGCGACGGTAGCCGTAGCCACCGACACATCGCGCCTACCCGGCCCCTAGCAACCGGTGAGCGAGGACCGATAAACCTGCCGTGATCTGCTCCGGGGACAAGCCGCGTTCGCGCTGCTGAAGGTAGACCTCGGCCGCCAAGGGGGCCAGGACGGTATCGATCAGCGAATCAGGCTGGGGGATACCGGCTTCGACGAGCAGGGCCCGCACGTGCAGTGCCCAGAACCCGTAGGCGCCGGTGGCGAAGCGGGCCCCGCCGGTCTCTGCGCCGAGCACCAGATGCGCGTGGGCGCTGAGCAATTCGATCATCGCGGCATAGAACGCGGCGAGGCGCTCGGCGGGGGGCGCGCCCGGCCCGAGTGGGGGTTCGCCGCGCAGGAGTTGCTCCTGGACGGCGCGTTCGTGTTCGTCGAGCAGGGCGACGGCGATGGCGTTGCGGTCGGGGTAGCGGCGGTAGAGGGTGCCCCGGCCGACGCCCGCGGCCTTGGCGATGTCGTCCATGGTGACGGTGCGCGGGTCGCGGGTAGCAAAGAGATCGGCCGCCGCGGCGAGCACTTTGGCGCGGTTGCGGGCGGCATCGGTGCGTTCGGGTGGTGGTGCCGTGCCGGTGAGCAGGTCGGATCGAGGCTCCATGGGGTCGACTCTAACCGAGAAACACAAATGTGGACAAGGTGTCCACTTGTGTTCTATCGTCGAACCAAGCGGACACAACGTCCGGTTATCGAAAGGCTCGACATGACCCACCTGCTGCACCTCGACGCCAGCGCCAGGACCAATTCCCTCAGCCGCAGGCTCGGCGCGGAATTCGTGCGGGCCTGGCGCGAAGCGGAGCCCGAGGGCGACTACACCTACCGCGACCTCGCCACCGACCCCGCTCCGTTCATCGACGAAGGGTGGACCGAGCTGTGCGATGCCGTCCTCGCGGCGGGGAGTACCGATCTCGATCGCCTGCCGGACCTCGCCGTCACGCCCGCCGCCCGCGCCGCATGGCGCATCGTCGAACCCCTGCTCGCGCAATTGCTGGCCGCCGACGTCATCCTCATCGGCACCCCGATGTACAACTACTCGATCCCGGCCACGCTCAAGGCCTGGCTCGATCAGGTGACCTTTCCGCGTATGTCGCTGGGGCACAGGCGCTTCGTCGTCGTGTCCGCCCGCGGCGGCGCCTACTCGCCCGGTGCGCCGAAAGCCGCGTTCGACTATCAGGAGCGCTACCTGCGCGACTTCTTCGCAGGCCATTACGCCGTCACCGACACCGTTTTCGTCAATGCCGAACTGGCCAACGCTGTCTCGGACCCCAACCTTGCCCACCTGCGTACCGAGCACGACGCCTCACTCGAAGCCGCCATCGCCGAAGTACGCCTGCTCGCAAAGGATTACACGCGATGAACTGGATCCTGCTCGGCGTGGCCGGCCTGGTCGAAATCGCCTGGTCGCAGACCATCAAACCCACCGAGAACTTCACCAGACTCGGCCCGACCCTGCTGTGCATCGCGCTCGGCTCGCTGGCGGTCTACCTGCTCTCGCGCGCCATGCAGACCCTTCCGGTCGGCACGGCGTACGCGGTGTTCACCGGGATCGGTGCACTCGGAGCGATCGGTCTCGGCGTGCTCGTGCACAAGGACCCGCTCAGCGCGGGCCGGGTCTTCGCCCTGTCGCTGATTCTCGGTGGCATCGTGCTCGCGCGCGTCACCAACCCCGAGTGACGCTGTGGCACACCCGATGCGGGCTCGGCGGGCACTTGACCGGTAGGGTCGGCTGATGGACCAGCCAGTTCGCCCCCCGGACCTGTCCACTCGGCCCCACGAGCTCACCGTCGAGCGAGTCATGAAGGCCCAGCCGAGCCTGCTGTACGCGGCTTGGACCCAAGGCCTCGACCTGTGGCTGGCCGTCCCCGGATCGGTTCTGATGCGACCCGCCGTGAACGAGCCCCTCTATTTCGACACCGGCTCGGCCGAGAAGCGCAACCCGCACTACGGCCGCGTCCTCACGCTCGAAGCCAACCGCCGGATCGAGTTCACCTGGGTCACCGCCGCGACCGAAGGGGTGGAGACCGTGGTCGCCGCCGAGTTCCTGAAACAACCACGCGGCATCAGGTTGCGGCTGCGGCACTCCGGTTTCCCCACCGCCGCCATCCGTGACCTGCATCAGCAGGTGTGGCCGGAGAAGCTGGAACGCCTCGACGAAGTGACGAGTATCCCGGTCTGAGCTCACGTAGGTTCGGTATCGCACACACATTTCTCGACTGAGGCGAAAGGAACGTGATGGCGATTCGTAGCGCACGCACACTCTGGGCAGGCGGGCTGCAGGACGGCTCCGGGCAGGTCGAGCTGGTCAGCTCCGGTCTCGGCAAATTCGACGTGTCCTGGCCCCGGCGCACGGCCGACACCGCCGAGGGCACCAGCCCCGAAGAGCTGATCGCGGCCGCGCATTCGTCGTGCTACTCGATGGCGCTCTCGGCCGAGCTCGCCAACGTGGGCGGTACCACGGAGAGCCTCGACGTCACCGCCGACGTGACCCTCGGCCCCGACCCGGCGGGCGGGTTCCGGATCAGCAAGATCAAGCTCACCGTGCGCGCCGTCGCCTCGGGGATCGACGCCGAGGGCTTCTACACCGCGGCGACCGCGGCCAAGAACGGCTGCCCGGTGAGCAAGGCGCTCGCCGGTGTCGCCGAGGTGGAACTGGACGCCGAACTCATCTGAACACTCACCGCTGGGTGAACCAGCGGTGCGCCGCCGGGGTGTACATCGCCGGAATCGCGATCACCACCGCGAGGATGTGCACCGCCCGGCAGGCGACGAGGACAGCTGAATCGGGCGCGAGCCCACCGAACAGGGCGCCGAAGTCGTCGGTGGAAAGCAGCACAGCCAGCGGTTCGATGATGAGCGAGACCAATCCGATCATCCCGATACCGACGGTGAGCAGGGCCCGCGACACCCGGCTGCCGTTGGCCATGTGCATCGCGACCCCGAGCACCACCAGGTAGATGGCCAGCCGGGGCAGCAGACCCGTCGCGGTGGCGCCCAATTCGGTCCCACCGCGCACGGCACGCAGCAGTCCTTCGGCGACTCCGGCGGCCAGCGCGGTGACCAGCCCGGCGAAGGCCACGCGCACCGCGCCCGGACGGGCGACGGAAACAGAGAAGGCAGTGTCGGTCATGATGCCGACACTGCCCTCCCGCGGTACTCACGAGGATCACCCCGAGGTAGCGACCTCGCGTGCTACCGGAGTGCTACGCGCGCTCGACCATTCGGTGAGCGCGGCGAACACCAGTCCCAAAGCCGCCCACAGGGTGGCGGTTTCGGCCAGCGAGGCCACCCGGAACTGCCACAGCAGCGTCGCCGGGAAATCGTCGGACACCTCGTTCACCCCCGGCAGCAGCACGTAACCGACCGTGGTGACCAGCACGAACGCGGCTACCGCGGCAACGATCCGGAACGAGTCGAGCTGACCGGCCGGCGCGCGATAGGCCGCGACGGCCGCCGCGACCGCGAGCAGGCCGAGCACGACGACGGCCACCCACAGCCAGGTGCGCTGGTCGATGGTTTCCGGGTCGCCGACCGCCGGTGGATTGGCCGGGTACTTGAAGAACGGCACCGCGACGATCGCCACCCACGCGAATCCCGCTGCGGTCAGCGACAATCGGGGCCCGCTCAGCGTGGTGAAACGGCGAGCCACGTTCACCACGGCGGCGAAGATCGCCCCGAACGCCATACCGGCCAAGGCGAGCGCGAGGAACTGACCCGCCTGCTGCCCCGATCGGCTGACCAGCGGTTCTTCATCGTGCGGCTGGTCCTCGACGGTCCCGTGCGAATGCCCGCCGGATCCGGCTTCCTCGATGGCGATCGCCGCCTCGATGTGCGGTTCGCCGATGAAATAGCCCACTGTCGCGGCCAGCAGACCGGCGATCAGACCGGCCAGCAGACCACGTAGCAGCAGGGTTTTGAAGGATCCGGTCAGTGGCACGGGACACCGAGCAGGTGACGTCCGTCGTGCATCAGCTCGTGCAGGAACATCCCGCTACGCGAGACGGCCCCCTGATCGAAACCGACCAGGTACAGCGTGAGCAGTGCAAGAAGAACGACACCGACCGTGACCAGCACGGTTGCCAGGGTGTTGAGGCCGGTAGACCGGCTGGGTGAATGCGCGATAGCCATTCGGGTCCTCCTCCGGGATGCGCGTCCCGCGATCGAAGCGATAGGCGAGGATGCCGATGTCTGGCTGTCCGCACCGGAATCCGGCACGGAATACAGTGGCGCGACCGCTCCGGAATCTCACCGGATTACCGCGCACCCTCGCGTAATTTCCCTCGAACTGTGACAGCCGCCGCCAGGGCGCGTCAATACATCCAGGGGAAACGCCCGGATCAGGACTTCGCGGGCACGTCCAGCACGACCTCGAACTCGAGCAGCGACGCACCGGTCGACACCGGCTTGGGCCGCTCACCGTCGGCACCGTGACCGGCGTGCGCCGCGCGGGCCGGCCCGTCGCGCCACGCGGCGAAGGACTCCTCCGAATCCCACTGCGTCACCACGAAATACCGGTTGTCACCGGCCACCGGGCGCAGCAACTGGAAGCCGAGGAACCCGGGCGAGTTCTCCACCGCGTGGGCCCGCGCGGCGAACCGCTTCTCCAGCTCCGGGCCCGCGCCCTCGGGAATCTCGATCGCATTGATCTTCACAACAGCCATGAGTCGACTGTATACGGGGCAGAATCGGGTGCGTGCTGTACGACGAAGGCGGGGTCGGGGTGCCGATTCTGCTGCTACACGGTCTGATGGGAAGCGCGCGTACCTGGTCGGATCAGGTGCCGTGGCTGCGCGAGTTCGGTCATGTCTATACCTTCGACGCCGCGGGTCACGGTCGTGTTCCGCCCGCCGAGCTCAGCACCGAGGCGTTCGTCGCCGACCTCGCCGCGCACACGTCGGCGATCACCGAACCGATGATCGTGATCGGGCATTCGATGGGTGCGCTGCACGGGTGGGTGTTCGCGGCGACCCATCCCGAGCGGGTCCGCGCGATCGTCGTCGAGGACATCGCCCCGGATTTCACCGGCCGCACCGCCGCCCACTGGGCCGAACTCATCCACTCCTGGCCGCAACCCTTCCCCGACGAGCAGGCCGTGATCGACTATTTCGGGCCGGTGGCCGGGCGGTACTTCCTGCGGGCGTTCACCGAATCGAGCGGCTACCGGCTCCACGGCGAGGTCGACACCTTCCGCGCGATCTCCGAGGAATGGGGAACGCGCGACTTCTGGGACGAATGGAAGTCGCTGCGCGTTCCCGCCTTGCTCATCGAGGGCGAGCACACCATCACCCCGGCTGGGCAGATGCGGACGATGGCCGAGGTGCATCCGGACGCGGAGTACGTGCGAGTTCCCGGGGCGGGGCACCTGATTCACGATGAGCGGCCCGAGGAATACCGCGCGCACGTCGAACGGTTTCTGGCGCGGGTCTGAGCCGCAGCCTGGTCGGACGGCTTCTGGTGCGGGGCTGGGTGTCTACCCTCGAGGAAGTCCCCACGCCGCACCCTGCCCCTGGCCTGCAAGCAGGTCGAACGGTACCGGCGGATATCAGGCGCCCTCGCCGGCCAGGGCGAACAAACCGTCCTCGGTCTGCTCGATGAGCCCGTCGACCAGCAGCGAATCCAGCGCCCGAGCTCGCTGACCCGGGTCGCGCGTCCAGGCCATGTCCAGCCGCACCCGCTCGACCGGCCCCGACGCATCACGCAGCACATCGAGCAGCCTGCCGCGCGCCTGCCGATCGGTGCCCTCGTACTTCTGCACCTTGCGCACCACCTCGGCGGCCGGCCTGCCCGCGTCGACCCAGGCGCAGCGCGGCAGCGGGCAGTTGCCGCAGTCGGGGTTGCGGGCCGTGCAGACCAGCGCGCCCAGTTCCATCAGCGCCGCCGAGAACTTCGCGGCCCGCGGCACCGAGGTGGGCAGCAGCGCCTCGGTTTCGGCGAGATCGCGCGAGGACGGATTACCGGGTTCACGGCCGTGCACCGCCCGCGCCACCACGCGGCGAACATTGGTGTCCACCACCGGAACTCGCTGCCCGTACGCGAAACACGCCACCGCGCGCGCGGTGTAGGCGCCGATACCCGGCAGGCTCAGCAGGACGTCGACATCGGCCGGAACCACGTCGCCGTGCTCGGCGGCCAGCACCCGCGCGCACTCGTGCAACCGCAGTGCCCGGCGCGGATAACCGAGCTTGCCCCACGCCCGCAGCACCTCGGCCTGTGACGACGCCGCCATCGCCGAGGGCACCGGCCAGCGCGCCACCCACTCACGCCAGATCGGCTCCACCCGCACCACGGGTGTCTGCTGCAGCATGATCTCGCTCATCAGGATGTGCCAGGCGGTCGCCTCCGGCCGCCGCCACGGCAGGTCACGCGCCCGCTCGGTGAACCAATCCAGCAGGACCTCGGCGTCGATACTCACTGTTCCCGTTCCATCTCTGCCAGGCCGACTTTGCCGAGGCGTAACAGCGCAGACTCGCTGGTAACCGATAGCGTGTGCACAATGGTCGGTATGCCTGGTTCTAATCCGATAAGTGCCTGGAAGTCGCTGCGCGAGGGCAACGAGCGCTTCGTCAACGACACTCTGCTGCATCCTAGCCAGGGCGCAGCAGACCGGGCCAAGCTCGTGAACGGACAGCGACCGCACGCCATCCTCTTCGGCTGCGGCGATTCGCGCGTAGCCGCCGAACTGATCTTCGACCAGGGTCTCGGCGACATGTTCGTGGTGCGTACCGCAGGCCACGTCGTCGACTCCTCGGTGCTCGGCTCGATCGAATACGGCGTCGAGGTGCTCAACGTGCCGCTGATCGTGGTCCTCGGCCACGACAGCTGCGGCGCGGTGAAGGCCACGATCGACGCGCTCGACGGCGGCGCCGTCCCCGGCGGCTTCATTCGCAGCGTGGTCGAGAAGGTGACCCCCTCGATCCTGCTCGGCCGCCGCGAAGGGCTCACGACGGTCGACGACCTCGAGGCCCGGCACGTGGTGGAGACCAGCAAGCTGCTCATGGAACGCTCGATGATCATCTCCCAGCGCGTCGCCACTGGTCAGTGCGCGATCGCGAGCGTCACCTACCAGTTGTCCGACGGTCGCGCGCATCTGCGCCGGGTGGTCGGCAATATCGGCGAGACGGTCTGAATCGGGCGGTAAGCGCCCGACACGCCGAGGTCATCGAGCGCGCCCTCGCGCGCTGCGCTTACCTTTGAAGCGTGCTGGAACCGAATGGACCGCTGCCACCGGAGATCTACTGGCGTCGTCGCGCGCTGGCCATCGGCGTCATCGTCGTCGCGCTCGCGATCGTGGTCTGGCTGGTCACGATGGTGGCGCGCGGTGGTGATTCGTCCGGTTCGGGCGCGGCCGCGTCCTCGACGACGGTCGCGAGCACGTCCCAGACCAGCAGTGCGACCAGTAGTGCGACGGCAAGCAGTTCGGTGACCAGCACGTCGGCGGCACCGTCGTCGACCACGTCCGCCGCCCCGGAGCCCGCGGCCCAGCCGTGTAGCGATCAGTCGCTGGCGCTGAAGGTGACGGTCAACCAGCCGACCTACCGGGTGGGTGATCAGCCGGGCTTCGGCACCGTCATCACCAACATCTCCACGGCCGCGTGCTCGCGCGATCTCGGCGCGGGCCCGCAGTTCCTCGTCTTCACCCTCGACGGGCAGCGCAGGCTGTGGGCGAGCAACGACTGCACCCCGGACGGGCCGCCTGAGGTGAAGACCCTGAAGGCGGGCGAACAGCTGTCGTACAAGGGCACCTGGTTCGGCACCACGTCCCAGCCACAATGCGCGGGGGAGCGGTTGCCGGTCCCGGCGGGTGCGTACATGGTTGTCGCACAGCTCGGTTCCATCCGCAGCGCGGCCGAACCGTTCAACCTGGCCGACTGAATACCGTCCGACCGGGCATTATGCGGATGCGCTGTAAATCACATGTCCAAGACGGCTGATTTGCAGAATTCGCAGGACGGGCGGCCGTGTCAACGGCTGTTACCGCCGAAATGCCGAATTCGACCGGAAAGCGCGGTTTGCCGGAGTTATTCCACGGCCGCAGGCTCGCGGGGTGCCCGGGATTTGCGGAGTTCGGCCAATCGCAGCGCCGAACGCAGGTCGCCGACCTCGTGGATGCGCATCGAACCGCTCTTGGACTTCTCCGAACCCGGCGGTACCAGGGCGGTGGTGAAGCCCAATCGCTCGGCCTCGGCCAGGCGCCGGCCGAGCCCGGTGATCTTGCGGACCTCACCCGCCAGGCCGACCTCACCGAGGATCACCCAGCCCGCGGGCAGGGCGATATCGGCCTCGGCGCTGGCGATGGCCAGGGCGATGGCGAGGTCGGCGGTCGGCTCGACCAGGCGCATGCCGCCGACGGTCGCCGCGTACACGTCGTGCTTGCCGAGGAACACCCGTCCACGGCTCTGCAGGACCGCGAGCACCATGGCCACCCGGTTGTAGTCCAGGCCGCTCACCGCGCGACGCGGCTGGGGGATCTCGGTCTTCACCGTGAGCCCCTGCACCTCCGCGACCAGCGGACGTTTACCGTCCATCGCGACCGTCACCGCTGTGCCGGGTACGGCATCGGTGCGGTGATGCAGGAACAATCCGGACGGATCGTCGACGCAGGCGATGCCGTCCTCGTGGAGCTCGAAACAGCCCACTTCGTCGGCGCTGCCGAAGCGGTTCTTGATGCCGCGCACCATGCGCAGCGAGGAGTTCTTGTCGCCCTCGAACTGCAGCACCACGTCCACCAGGTGCTCGAGCGTGCGCGGACCGGCCACATTGCCGTCCTTGGTGACATGCCCGACCAGCAGCACCGCGATCCCGCTCGCCTTGGCCAGTGAGGTGAGCGCCGCCGTCACCGCGCGTACCTGGGTGACACCGCCGATCACGCCGTCGACCTCGGGGGCGAGCATCGTCTGCACCGAGTCGACGACCAGGAGCGTCGGACGCACCTGCTCGACGTGCCCGAGCACGATCGACAGATCCGATTCCGCCGCGAGATACACCCGGTCGTGCACGGCCCCGGTCCGGTCGGCACGCAGGCGCACCTGACCCGCCGACTCCTCCGCCGTCACATACAGCGCGGTCTCGTCGCGCTGGGCGGCCCACCGGAACGCGACCTCGAGCAGCAGGGTCGACTTGCCGACGCCCGGTTCACCCGACAGCAGCACCACCGATCCCGGCACCACCCCACCGCCGAGAACCCGGTCCAGCTCGCTCACCCCCGTCGACCTGGCCTGGGTGACCTTCGCGTCGATCTGCGACAGCGGCGCCGCCGCCGTGCTCGGCAGCATGGCCCGGCGCCCCGGCGCCGCCGCAGAGGCCGAGACCGCCACCTCGTTCACGGTGCCCCACGCACCGCAATCAGGGCATTTGCCAACCCATTTCGACACCTCGTGCGAACACGAGGTGCAACGGAAAACAGCTTTGGTCTTGGCCACACGCGCACCCTACGGATCGGGTCCGACAACAAGAAAAGCCGCCGCGAAGTTCGCGACGGCTTTTCTCGACAGCTGGTCTCAGTGACCGCCGCCCGCGCCCTCGGGCGCCGGGCCGGACTTCTCGTTCTCGACGCGCTCGGAAGTGGCGGCGTCGACCGGAACGGCCACCTGCACGGTGCCCGCGTCCTTGAAGTTGAAGGTGACCGTGTAGGTCAGGCCGGGGGTGATGTTCTCCGTGAGGCCGGTGATCTCGATGCTCGCCGGCTCGGCGGCGGCGTCGCTGGCGCTCGAGTTACCGCCACCAGGAGCCGTGGTCGGTGCCGCGGTGGTGGTCGGTGCGGCCGTGGTGGTGCCGTGGTGATCGCCGGTCTCGGCCGCGGCGGTGACGCTCGGCGGGCCGACCAGCACGGTCTCCTGCGGCTTCAGCTCGAACTTGCCACCGGCCGGGCCGGTGATCTTGATCGGGCCGAGGTCGGTGCTCACGCTGGTGAGCTCGTCGGTGACGGTCTCGCTGCCGTTGATGATCGACAGGGCGAGGACGGCCTTGCCGCCCTTCTGGTGCGCCGACGCCGCCTCGGGGTACACGATGTGCACGTTGCGCAGGGAGATGTCGCCGACATCGGCGTGGTTGCCGTTGATGGCGGCGGCCTGCGACGAGGTCTGGGTGTGCTGGCCGGCACTGCAGCCGGTCAGGGCGATGCCCGCGGCAGCGGCGAGCGCGGCAACCGTCACCATGCGACGTCGCGCCGACGGGGCGGTCACAGCTTTCAGGGCAGTCACGGTTTGTCCTCCATGTCGACCGGGCTCACTCCGTTCCACACGGGGACCGGAGGGTAGTAACTAGGCAGCGTAGTAGTTCGCTTCGCGCGCGTGGCGTCGGGGCTCGCGACGCGCGGGTACGGAAGTAACAGTTCGGTGTCCCGGACGTGGTTGCCACGTCGATGCCGGACGGCCGAAGTGCGAATACCGGTCGTTGTGCTGGTGGTTAACCTGTTCTGGCGCAACACAATGCACAACAATTCTTGATTGTCAACCCCTGGGATGTCCTCGTTGTGGCCCTGACCTGCACAGTTGATCGCGCCGTTACCGAGTCGCATGTTAAACTGTGAACATCGAAAGGGGCACGGGACACATGATTTTTAAGGTCGGAGACACCGTCGTTTACCCCCACCACGGAGCGGCGCTGATCGAAGCAATCGAGACCCGCACCATCAAGGGTGTGCAGAAAGAGTATCTGGTCCTGAAGGTCGCGCAAGGCGACCTGACCGTTCGCGTTCCCGCAGAAAACGCCGAATACGTCGGCGTGCGCGACGTCGTCGGCCAGGAAGGTCTCGACCGCGTCTTCCAGGTGCTACGCGCGCCACACACGGAGGAGCCGACCAACTGGTCCCGCCGTTACAAGGCCAACCTCGAGAAGCTCGCCTCCGGCGATGTGAACAAGGTGGCCGAGGTCGTCCGCGACCTGTGGCGTCGTGAGCAGGATCGCGGCCTGTCCGCCGGTGAGAAGCGGATGCTGGCCAAGGCGCGTCAGATCCTCGTCGGTGAGCTCGCGCTCGCCGAGGGCACCGACGACGGCAAGGCCGAATCGCTGCTCGACGAGGTCCTCGCCGCGGCCTCGTAGTGTGCGACCTGTCGTAGCACTGGTTCCTGCCGCCGGTCGTGGCGTGCGCCTGGGTGAACCCACCCCGAAGGCGTTCGTCCCGGTCGGCGGTACACCTATGGTCCGGCTGGCCGTCGATGGGCTGATCGCGTCCGGTGCTGTGCACCGGGTGGTCGTGGTCGTACCCGCCGAACTGGTCGACGCCGCGTCTGCCTTGCTGTCCACCACTTCGCTGACCGGCGGTTCGATGCCCCCTGTGCCGGTGCAGGTCGTCGTCGGCGGCGCCGAGCGCACGGATTCGGTGCGCGCGGGCATCGCGGCCGCACCCGACGCCGGGTACTACCTCGTGCACGACGCCGCCCGCGCGCTCACCCCGCCCGAACTCATCGCGCGCGTCGCCACCGAACTACAGGCAGGCAGCCCGGCCGTCGTGCCCGCCCTGCCCGTCGTCGACACCGTGAAATCGGTCGACGACGCGGGCGTCGTCACCGGCACACCCGACCGCGCCGACCTGCGCGCCATCCAGACTCCCCAGGGCTTCGACGCCGAATTGCTGCGCCGCGCCTACGCCACCGACGTCGGCGCGACCGACGACGCGGGCCTGGTCGAACGCCTCGGCGTCGCCGTGCACACCGTCGCAGGCGACCCACTGGCCTTCAAGATCACCACGCCACTCGACCTGACCCTCGCCGACGCCGTCCTCGCCCGACGACGCGATGTCACCTCGGCCGACGCCACTGCCTCGCAGGTCGAGCCGAGGTCCACGCCCGCTGCCGAGTCCGCACCCGTCGGCGGCGCCGCGCAGCTCGGTCACTCTGCCGTCCGGACCGAGGTCGCTCGATGAGAGTCGGCATCGGGAGCGACGTGCACCCCATCGAACCAGGTCGTCCCTGCTGGATGGCCGGTCTGCTGTTTCCCGACGCCGACGGCTGCGCGGGCCACTCCGACGGTGATGTCGCCGTGCACGCGCTGTGCGACGCACTGCTCTCCGCCGCCGGTCTGGGCGACGTGGGCGCCGTCTTCGGCGTCGGCCGCCCCGAATGGGCCGGTGTGACCGGTGCCGCCATGCTCACCGAAGTCCGCAGACTCCTCACCGACGACGGTTACTCCGTCGTCAACGCCGCCGTGCAGGTCATCGGCAATCGCCCGAAGATCGGCCCGCGCCGCGCCGAAGCGCAAAAAGTACTCGGCGAATTACTCGACGCACCGGTTTCGGTATCCGGAACCACCACCGACGGGCTCGGATTGACCGGGCGCGGTGAGGGTGTGGCCGCCATCGCGACCTGTCTGCTGGAGTGTTCGCAGCCCTGACGGGCCATCCCACCCGACCGCCCCACCGTCGCCGCCAGGAAACGCGGCGAGCCACGAACCGGCCGGTCAACCCCACTCTCATCCCACCGACTAGGATCGAATGCCGTGACCTTGCGCCTTTTTGACACCGACACGCGGACCATGCGGGAATTCACCCCGCTGGTCCCCGGCCGTGCCTCGGTGTATCTGTGTGGTGCCACCGTGCAGGGTCAGCCCCATATCGGGCATGTGCGCAGCGGCGTCGCGTTCGACGTGCTGCGCCGCTGGCTGCTGGCACACGACTACGACGTGCGGTTCATCCGCAATGTCACCGATATCGACGACAAGATCCTGAACAAAGCCGCCGAGGCGGGCAGGCCGTGGTGGGAATGGGCGGCCACGCACGAGCGCGCGTTCGATTCCGCCTACGAAACCCTAGGTGTGCTTCCACCGTCGGCCGAACCGCGCGCCACCGGGCACATCACCCAGATGGTCGCCCTGATGGAGCGGCTGATCGAGCGCGGGCATGCCTACGCCGCCGAGGGCGATGTGTATTTCGATGTGGTGAGCTGGCCGAATTACGGTGAACTCTCCGGCCACAAACTCGACGACGTGCACCAGGGCGAAACCCCCACCCGCGGCAAACGCGACCCCCGCGATTTCACCCTCTGGAAAGCCGCCAAACCGGGCGAGCCGAGCTGGCCTTCGCCGTGGGGCCCCGGTCGACCCGGCTGGCACCTGGAATGCTCCGCGATGGCCGAGTTCTATCTCGGCCCCGAATTCGATATTCATTGCGGCGGAATGGATTTGATCTTCCCGCACCACGAGAACGAGATCGCCCAGTCGAAGGCGGCAGGCGACGGTTTCGCGCGTTACTGGCTGCACAACGGCTGGGTGACGATGGGCGGGGAGAAAATGTCGAAGTCGCTCGGCAATGTTCTCTCGGTGCCGAATGTGCTCACCCGCGTACGGCCGGTGGAATTGCGTTTCTATCTCGGCAGCGCGCATTACCGTTCGATGCTCGAATACTCCGACAAGGCACTCGACGACGCGGTCGCTTCCTATCAGCGCATCGAGGCTTTCGTGCGGCGGGTGCACGATCGGGCCGGTGCGGTGCCGGTCGGCAAATGGACCGACGCGTTCGCCGCCGCGCTCGACGACGATCTGGCGATCCCCAAGGCGCTCGCCGAGATCCACCACGTGGTGCACGAGGGCAATCGCGCCATGGAATCGGGCGCACTCGACACGGCGGCCGAACTGGCCGGGCAGGTGCGGGCGATGCTCGGCATCCTCGGCGTCGACCCGTTCGACGAACACTGGTACACCCCCGCCGACAATTCGGCGGCGCTCGACGCGCTCGACGTGCTGGTCCGCTCGGAGCTGGACCGCCGGGCGAGCGCGCGAGCCGACAAGAACTGGGCAGAAGCCGATGCCGCACGGGATCGGCTCATCGCGGCGGGTATCGAAGTCACCGATACCCCGCAGGGGCCGGAATGGTCGCTGGGCGCAGCTAGCGGAAAGGCGAACTGATGGCAGGCAATTCACAGCGACGCGGAGCGATTCGGAAGGGCGGCACCAAGAAGGGTGCTGTCGTCGGTTCCGGCGGCAGGCGTCGTCGCGGCCTCGAAGGGCGCGGCGCGACCCCGCCCGCGGTCGAACGCACCAAGCATCCCGCCGCCAAACGCGCGGCCGCCGCGGCCAAAGCCAAAGCGGCACAGGGTCGTCCGACCGGCAAGTCCGGCGTACCGCGCGCCGGCCGCAAGTCCGACGACGGTCCCGAGTTGGTCCTCGGCCGCAATCCGGTGCTCGAGTGCCTGCGCGCGGATGTGCCCGCGACCGCGCTCTACGTGGCGGTCGGCACCGAGAACGACGACCGCCTCACCGAGAGCGTGCAGCGCGCCGCCGACCTCGGCATCTCCATCCTCGAGGTGCCACGCACCGACCTGGACCGGTTGAGCGCCAACGGATTGCACCAGGGTGTGGCCCTGCAGGTGCCGCCGTACCGGTACGCCCATCCTGACGACCTGATGGACCGGGTGAAGTCGACCGCCGAACCCGCGTTGCTCGTCGCCCTCGACAACATCACCGACCCGCGCAACCTCGGCGCGGTCATCCGCTCGGTCGCCGCGTTCGGTGGTCAGGGTGTGGTGATCCCGCAGCGTCGCAGCGCGGCCGTCACTGCGGTGGCGTGGCGGACAAGTGCGGGTGCGGCGGCGCGTCTGCCCGTTGCGCGCGCGACCAACCTGACGCGCACGTTGAAGGACTGGGCGTCTCAGGGTATCCAGATCGTCGGGCTCGACGCCGATGGTGATACGGCACTCGACGATTTCGACGGCAGTGTGCCGACGGTGGTTGTTGTCGGGTCCGAGGGTAAGGGACTTTCGCGGCTGGTCCGGGAGACCTGTGACTCGATTTTGAGTATTCCGATGGCGGGGCCGGTCGAGTCGTTGAACGCTTCGGTGGCTGCTGGTGTGGTGTTGGCTGATATCGCTCGGCAGCGTCGACTGGGGTGAGGTGCTGTAGGGCGGGGGTGCTGCTTTGTAGCGTGCCCGGCTCTTTTTGGATTGCGCCCACGGAGGTATTGGGCTGTGTTTTTGGAGCGCTGGCGCGCTCGAGCGCGGCCCCTGAGGGGCCGC
>NZ_JACBIU010000044.1:0-30484 GCF_013839555.1 Nocardia sp. GTS18
ACCACCCGAGTCCGCCACCTACCGCACACCCAGCCACACGGCACCACTCAAGTCCGCCATGACCGCACTCCCAGCCCCGCACGACCCGACCTCGAGGAGGGTCCGCCGCGAAGCGGCGCAGCGGCCCGGCCGCGCGAACAGCGCTCGAAGCGCATGCGCGAAGCGCGAGTCTCGAGCGCTGTTCGCGCGGCCCCTCAGGGGCCGCGCTCGAGCGCGCCAGCGCTCCAACAAACACAGCCAGTACCTCTATGGGCGCAATACCAAAAGATCCTGGCGCGACAGCCGGTCAGTTCCGCCTACGATGCCCACCCGACCGACGCGCCCGCCGAGCGAACCACCGCCCGTCAACCCGGTCGAGCGCGATGGCCTGGCTGAACGCCTTGCTCAGATTGTCTGCGGTGAGCACGTCCTCGAGCAGCCCCTGCCCGACCACCTCACCCTCCTTGAGCAGCAGCGCATGAGTGAACCCAGGCGGGATCTCCTCCACGTGATGGGTCACCAGAACCATGGCCGGCGCGTCCGGATCCGCAGCCAAATCGCCGAGGCGTTCGACGAGTTCCTCACGTCCGCCGAGGTCCAGACCCGCGGCCGGTTCGTCGAGCAGGAGCAGTTCCGGGTCGGTCATCAGGGCACGCGCGATGAGCACCCGCTTGCGTTCGCCCTCGGAGAGGGTGCCGTAGGTGCGGTCGGAAAGGTGTTCGGCGCCAAGGGTTTCCAGCATGTCGACGGCGCGTTCGGTGTCGATGTCGTCGTAGCGTTCGCGCCAGCGGCCGAGCACCGCGTACCCGGCCGACACCACCAGGTCGCTGACCTTCTCGTCGACGGGGATGCGGCTGGCCACCGCCGCCGAGGACAGGCCGATGCGTGGGCGTAATTCGGTGACGTCGACGCGACCGAGGGTCTCGCCCAACAGGTTCGCCGTCCCGGAGGTCGGATGGACCTCGGCGGCAGCCATTCTCAGCAGTGAGGTCTTACCGGCACCGTTGGGGCCGAGGACCACCCAGCGTTCGTCGAGTTCGACCTGCCAGGTGACCGGGCCGACGAGCGTTCGGCCCGAGCGGCGGATGGTGACGTCGGAGAAGTCGATGAGCAGATCTGGATCGGGTTGCGACACGCGCTCCATCTTGGCCCACGGGAGCCCTCAGCGGAACGACCGGCCCGGGTGGGATTCGTCGGTTCGGTGCCGCACCGCTTCGCGCGACGCGCCGAGGTCGCTGCGCAGCATCCGGGCGGCGAGGAACGACACCGGCACCGCGAGTGCGACCCATACGATCAGGATCACGGCGATTGTCGTCATCATGGCGGAACCTCCGTGTGTCTCTCGCTGCGGACGGGTATCCGATAGGTCTTACCCACACGATGCCGTCGGTACACCCGAACATCGCGACGACGCGCGCGAACCGCAACGACAGCCGACCGATCCGCTCGCGCGTGTCGGCCGTCTCACGGCACGGCGATCACCGTCATCGAGCCCGGGGCCACCTCGGTGAAGCCTGCGTCCCGTACGGCGACAGCACGTCCCGCCGATACCTGCGCGACGAGTTCGGACCACTGTCGCGGGTCGGCATCGCGCACCGCGCAACGGAATTCGCGTTCGGCCCAGGCGGCGGCCGCTTCGACCGGCATGGCGCCGGCCAGCAGCATGCTCGCGTGCCCCACCTGCGCGGCCGCCTTGCCCACCGACATCTCCAGTCCGCTGTTCACCCACAGCACCGGTAGGTCGGGGTCGGGCGGGCCCGGTTCGTCGTGTTCGAGGTCGGTTCCGCCGATCTGGAGTTTGCGGATGCGCGGGTCGATTCCGCCGACCGGGCCGGGGACGAAGGCCCGTGCCTGCGCACCGTCGATGTCGACGGTCACCCCCTCGACGTCGTTGGCCGCCACCCACTGCGCACCGCGCGCCCGGCGGGCCACCTTCCTGATCCGTGAGCGCTTCCACGCCAGATACCGCGCTTCCCATTCGCCGCCGGGCCCGGAACGCGGGTCGAGGCACACCGCGACCGCGGCGGCGGCCGCAGCGGCCAGTAGCGCACTGCGCGCGGGTGGTTCGGCCTTCGGGATGTGCAGCACCATCTGCATCGCCTGCACCATGGCCGGGTCGTCGGAATCGCCGTTGCCGCCGTAGCCGTGCGCCAATTCGGCGTGCCGCACAGCGAATTCGGCCGCTTCGTCGCGGACCTCCACCTCGGTTTCCCCACCGCTCAGTTCCGCGCTACCCACACCACACCCGATTCGATCGACACCACACGTGCGAACCAGCGTAGCGAGCCGTGCGCGCTAGGAGACCTCGACCGTCACCAGGAAGGTGCCCTCGGGTCGGACCGGCGGTTCCTCGAGCTGCCCGTGGGTGAACTCGACTGTCGTCGTCCCCTTGGCGACCGCGCGCAACGGCCACACCGTCGTCTGGCCCTCGGCCACGGGTTCCTCCGCGACCAGGATGCCCTCGTCGATGTTCACCGGCTCCCATTCCTGCTCCGAGTCGGCCGACTGAGGCAGCCGCACCCGCAGTTCCTGACCCACATCGAGGGTCACCGTGCGACCGGCGGCCGACTGGTCGACGGTGACCGCGGGTTTCGCGACCGCCGGAGCGGTGCTCGGCAGGGTGAGCGTCGTCGATCCGATGCTGTCGGGGATCGGTTCGTCGTCACCGCAGCCTGCGAGCAGACCGGCCACGACGAGCGGAACGAGCAGGAATTTGCGCACGGACTCTCCCAACGCCGAAGGTCTTTCTGCGCTGGGATTACCCGCCGTGCCCGGAACTAACGGCCGAGCAGCGGAACTCGACGGACCCCGCCGTCGCGGGCGTCGGCCGCCTCCACCTCGTCACGCGTCACACCGAGGATGAACAGCACCGCGTCCAGGTAGGGGTGCGACAGCGCCGTATCGGCCACCTCACGCAGCGCGGGCTTGGCGTTGAACGCCACACCGAGCCCGGCCGCGTTGAGCATGTCGATGTCGTTGGCGCCGTCACCCACGGCGACGGTCTGCTCCATCGGCACGCCCGCGTCGGCGGCGAACTTGCGCAGCGCGGTCGCCTTGAACGCCCGGTCGACGATCTCGCCGGTGACCCGCCCGGTGAGTTTGCCGTCGATGATCTCGAGCGTGTTGGCCTGCACGAAGTCGAGTTCCAGCTCGTGTGCGAGCGGTTCGATGACCTGCCGGAACCCGCCGGAGACCACACCACAGCGGAACCCGAGCCTGCGCAGCGTGCGGATCGTGGTGCGCGCGCCCGGGGTGAGTTCGATGCGGTCGGCGACCTCCTCGATCACCGATTCGTCGAGCCCCTCGAGCGTGGCCACGCGCTGGCGCAGCGACTCGGCGAAGTCGAGTTCACCGCGCATCGCGGCCTCGGTGACCTCGCGAACCTGCTCCTCGACGCCCGCGTGCGCGGCGAGCATCTCGATGACCTCACCCTGGATGAGGGTGGAGTCCACATCGAACACGATGAGCCGCTTGGCACGCCGCGCCAGGCCCGCGCGTTCCACCGCGATGTCGACCTGTTCGGCGACGGCCACATCGGCCAGCGCCGTGCGCAGTCGCGCATCGGTGTCGGCACCGGAGTCAGCCGCCGACACCATGAGCTCCATGCCGGTCACCGGGTAGTCGGCGATGCCGCGGATGGTGTCGATATTGGCGCCGAGGCCGGCGAGCAGCCGCGAGATCGCGCTGAAGGCGTGCGCGGTGACCGGCGAGCCGAGCACGACCACGGCGTGGGTCGACATCGGCGGCTTGCCGATCTGCGCGTCGACCGACACGTCGACCTGCATGCCGACGGTGTTCATCGCCTCTTCGAGCTCGTCCTGCAGCGCCTCGGGGTCGTTCGGGCACGAGACCAGCACACCGAGGGTGAGCCTGCCCCGGATGACCACCTGCTCCACGTCCAGCAGGCTCACCTGATGCCGCGACAACGCCGCCAGCAGCACCGAGGTGACGCCGGGTCGGTCGGGGCCGGTGACGGTCACGAGAACTGTGGTGTCGGCCAAGTCGATCTGCTCCGTTCGTTTACCCACAAAAAGAGTGTGCACCCGCTGGTCACCCAGCAGGTGCACACCCTGGTCGTTCGGTGGTTCCTTGCTACTTCGTCAGCACGGGTTCGTCGGCGTGGGCGTTGTGCTTGCCCGAGCCCCAGCCCACGTGCGCCTCGCGCTTCATGCGCTCGATCATGTGCGGGTAGTGCAGCTCGAACGCCGGACGCTCCGAGCGGATGCGCGGCAGCTCGTAGAAGTTGTGGCGCGGCGGCGGGCAGGTGGTGGCCCACTCGAGCGAGTTGCCGTAACCCCACGGGTCGTCCACGGTGACGACCTCACCGTAGCGGTAGCTCTTGAAGGTGTTCCACACGAACGGCAGCATCGAAGCGCCGAGGATGAACGCGCCGATGGTGGAGATGGTGTTCAGCGTGGTGAAGCCGTCGCTGGGCAGGTAGTCGGCGTAGCGACGCGGCATGCCCTCGGCGCCCAGCCAGTGCTGCACCAGGAAGGTGGTGTGGAAGCCGATGAAGGTGGCCCAGAAGTGCCACTTGGCCAGACGCTCGTCCATCATGCGGCCGGTCATCTTCGGGAACCAGAAGTAGATACCGGCGAAGGTGGCGAACACGATGGTGCCGAAGAGCACGTAGTGGAAGTGCGCGACGACGAAGTACGAGTCGGTGACGTGGAAGTCCAGCGGCGGCGAGGCCAGGATGACACCCGACAGACCACCGAAGAGGAAGGTCACCAGGAAGCCGATCGACCACAGCATCGGTGATTCGAACGTCAGCTGACCACGCCACATGGTGCCGATCCAGTTGAAGAACTTCACACCGGTCGGGACCGCGATGAGGAAGGTCATGAACGAGAAGTACGGCAGCAGCACGGCGCCGGTGGCGTACATGTGGTGCGCCCACACGGCGATGGACAGCGCGGCGATACCGAGGGTCGCGTAGACCAGCGTGGTGTAACCGAAGATCGGCTTACGGCTGAACACCGGGAAGATCTCGGAGACGATGCCGAAGAACGGCAGCGCGATGATGTACACCTCGGGGTGGCCGAAGAACCAGAACAGGTGCTGGTAGAGCAGGATGCCGCCGGTGGCCGGGTCGTAGATGTGGCCGCCGAGGTGGCGGTCGTAGGCCAGGCCGAACAGGGCCGCGGTGAGCAGCGGGAACGCGAGCAGCACGAGGACCGAGGTGACCGCGATGTTCCAGGTGAAGATCGGCATGCGGAACATGGTCATACCGGGTGCGCGCAGGCAGACCACGGTGGTGAGCATGTTGACGCCACCGAGGATGGTGCCCAGACCGGACACGGCAAGACCAAGGATCCACAGGTCGGTGCCGACACCGGGCGAGTGCAGGATGTCGGTGAGCGGCACGTACGCCGTCCAGCCGAAGTCCGCGGCGCCACCGGGGGTTACGAAGCCCGCGGTCGCCATCGAGGCGCCGAACAGGTACAGCCAGTAGCTGAACGCGTTCAGACGCGGGAAGGCGACGTCGGGGGCGCCGATCTGCAGCGGCAGGATGATGTTGGCGAAGCCGAACACGATCGCGGTCGCGTAGAACAGCAGCATGATCGTGCCGTGCATGGTGAACAGCTGGTTGAACTGCTCCGGCGACAGGAACTGCAGACCCGGACGGGCGAGCTCGCCACGCATGAGCAGCGCCATGAGGCCGCCGATCATGAAGAAGCTGATCGCCGTCACCAGGTACATGGTGCCGAGCACCTTGGGGTCGGTGGTGGTGACCGCCTTGTAGAGGAACGAGCCCTTCGGCCCGGTCCGAGCCGGATACGGTCGAGTCGCTTCCAACTGAGGGACTGGCCTGGGCTCTACCGCAGTCACTGATCCTCCTGAAGATGCCTGTACGTCACTCGCAGAGCCGACCGCGCCTCGTACAAGGGCAGCAGACATGCGTTGAAGTGAATCGTAAACCGTGCGGCCGCAGCATTCCGCGCGGGTCCTACTCTGTGTCGTATTCGGCGCGCCGTAGACGCCGATCGCCATCTTCCTCCGCAGGTCGCGCGGGTGCAACGGTTGGCGGGGACAACCTTTCGGGTTCCGGCGCGTCTGCTCCGCGGTCGATCCGGTTCACCCACCTTGGGGTGGTATTCGGTCCCCCTCGGAGTGCGTGCCCCACCGCTGGGGTCGCTGTCGGCGAGGCCCCTGGGCGACGAGATTAGAGGTGTACCGAAAACACCGCTGTCAAGCCCTCGAGGGGAACACGATGAGCACCCTGGTCACCGCACCCGCCGACAACGTCATCCAGCTGCCGCGCCGCTCGGGCGCACCGATCGCCGACGGCCGGCTCGCCGACGCCGACCTGGACCGCTGGGCGAACCGCCTGGCCCGGCTGCTGCTCGGCCGTGGCGCGGGCGCGGGCGACCGGATCGCCCTCGCGGTCGATCCCCGGGTGGAGGCCGTCGTCGCCGAGGCCGCGGTGCGCAAGATCGGCGCCGTCCCGGTGAGTGCCGAGGAACAGTCCGGCACCCGTTTCGGGATCACCACGAGGTCTCGGCGCGGCGAACTCTGCGACACCGTCGACTGGCTGGTCCTCGACGATCGGTCGACCCTGCGGCGCTATCTGGTGAGCTCGGACGCCCCGCTGTCCGGCATCGATCTGCGCGCGGTCTCCTGAACCCATTCCGGTCTGCTCCCCACAGGTCCAGAATGGAGCCTGAGCGCAGTACCAAGCGGTCGGGGACACCGGGCTCCAGAAATGAAAACGCAGGTCAGCTCATGATCCAGCCTTCTTCGCGAGCGTCCGACACCGCGCCCGAAGATCCTTTCCCCCTGTCCGCCGCCCAGCGGGGCATCTGGTTCGCCCAGCACATCGCGGGCGATACTCCCCTGTCCATCGCCCAGTACGTCGAACTCAGCGGCGCGATCGACCACGCGCTGCTGACCGCGGCCGTGCGGCGCACCGGTCGCGAGTTCGGCACCGGATTCGTGCGCCTGGTCGATATCGACGGGCAACCGCATCAACTCGTCGACCCGACCCTGGACGCCGACATCGCCGAGCTTGATCTGCGCGGCGAACCCGATCCGGAAGTGGCCGCGCACGCCTGGATGCGCGCCGAGTACTCCGCGCCGCTGGACATGACGCGTGACCGTCTGGTCCGCCTGGCGATGCTGCGGATCGCCGAGGATCGCTGGTTCTGGTATTCGCGGATGCATCACATCGTGCTCGACGGGATGGGTGCGCTGGCGCTGGTCCAGCGCACCGGCGAGCTGTACAACGCCGCCTTCGAGGGCCGCGAGCCCCCACCGGCCAAGGCCGAGCCGTTGCAGCGCATCGTCGAGGCCGACCTGGCCTACCGCAGCTCGGACCGTTTCGCGGCCGACCGTGAGTACTGGCGCACCCATCTGGCCGACCTGCCCGACCCGGTCACCCTCGCCGGTCGTGCCGCCGAGGTCGACAGTCATCCCACCCGGGTGGCAGGCGCGCTGCCCGCCGAGACGAGCGCACTGCTGGATTCGGTTGCCGCCGAGATCAATTCGGGGGTCGCACCGACCGTGGTGGCCGCCTTCGGCGCCTATCTCGCCGCGATGACCGGTGCGCCCGAAGTCGTGCTGAGCCTGCCGGTGTCGGCGCGGACCTCCGCGACGCTGCGCCGCTCGGGCGGCATGCTGGCCAATGTCGTCCCGCTGCGGGTCCGTCTCGAACCGACCACCACGGTGGGTGCGGCGATCCTCGCCGTGCAGAGCGAGCTCACGGGGGCGCTGCGACGGCAGCGGTACCGCCAGGAGGACATCATCCGCGATCTGGGCTGGTCGATGGACGAGGCGGTGTCGTTCGGGCCGGCGGTGAACCTGATGATGGTGGACACCAAGATCGCGCTCGGCCCGGTCGTCGGCCGCCTGCATGTGCTCACCTCCGGCCTGATCGACGATCTGTTCGTCAACCTGTATCCGGGGATGGGTGGCGAGAGCACCCATATCGATCTCCAGGGCAACGGCAACCTCTACAGTCCCGCGGAGCTGGCCGCGCATCACGACCGTTTCCTGCGGTTCCTGCATCGTTTCCTCGCCGCGGGCCCCGAGGCGCCGCTGTCGTCGGTCCACGTGCTCGCCGATGCCGAGCAAGCCGTCTCGGTGCCCGCGCGCGGCGCGGCCGGGATCGCGCAGCGCACCCTGCCCGAGATCCTCGCCGCGGGCGCCGCGATCGATCCCGACGCGGTGGCCCTGCGCTGGGGCGTGGACGACACGATGACCTACCGCGAGGTCGACGACTACACGAATCGCCTGGCCCGCGTGCTCATCGCAACCGGTGCCGGACCGGAACACGGTGTGGCGCTGTCGATTCCGCGCTCGGCCGAATCGACGCTCGCCACGATCGCGGTCGCCAAGTCGGGTGCGCCCTTCGTCCCGATCGATCCGACCTATCCGGACGACCGGATCGAGCACATGATCGACGACAGCGCGGTGGTGACCGGCCTGACGGTGACCCAGGCACGGAAATCGTTGTCCGACAAGGTCGACTGGCTCTGCCTCGACGACGAAGTCACCGTCGGCCGCGTCACCGCGCAGCAGGCCACACCGATCACCGACGCCGACCGGACCGCCTCGATCCACCCCGATCAGGTCGCCTACGTCATCTACACCTCGGGCTCGACCGGATTGCCCAAGGGCGTGCTCGTGTCGCATCGCGGACTGGCGAATCTCGCCGCCGGTTCGGGTGCGGGTTTCGGTGTCGATCCGGGTTCTGTTGTCGCGCACGCTGTTTCCCCGAGCTTCGACATCTCCGTGGAGGAAATCCTGGTGACGCTTGCGGCCGGGGCCACCCTCGCTGTCGTGCCGCCGTCGGCCTACGCGGGCGAGGACATGGCGCAGGTCTTGCGCGCGCACCGCGTGACCCATCTGAACGTGACCCCGGCGGTCGTCGGCTCGCTCGATCCGGCGACCCTGCCCGACCTGTCCACCATCGTGGTCGGTGGCGACGCCTGCCCGCCCGAGCTCGTGTCGAAGTGGGTCGGGCGCAGGCTGCTCAACGGGTACGGCCCCACCGAGACCACGGTCACCGCCACGCTGAGCGAACCGCTGACTCCGGGCGGCCCGGTCACCATCGGTGGGCTCGCCCGTGGGGTGAACGGGCTGGTGCTCGATCCGTGGTTGCGGCCGGTCGCGCCGGGCACGGTGGGTGAGCTGTACCTGTCGGGCCCCGGGGTGGCGCGTGGTTACCACCGGCGCGGCGGTCTGACCGCGAGCCGCTTCGTCGCCGACCCGTACGCGCCGGGAGCGCGCATGTACCGCACGGGCGACCTGGTGCGCTGGACCGCCGACGACGGCCGGTTCACGCTGGAATACCAGGGCCGCAGCGACTTCCAGGTGAAGGTGCGCGGATACCGGATCGAACTCGGCGAGATCGATGCCGCGCTGCAACGGCTGCCCGCCGTCGACTTCGCCATCACCCTCGGTGTCGAGACACCGTCCGGCGCGACCGCTCTCGCCGCCTACATCACCGTCGAGCCGGGTGCCGATGCACATCCGGAGGCGGTGAAAGCCGCTGTCGGCGAGACCCTTCCGGCGTATATGGTGCCCGCCTCGGTGATCGTGCTCGACCGGGTTCCGCTCACTCCGCTCGGCAAGGTGGACCGCAAGGCCCTGCCCGCACCGGATTTCGGCGCCCGAGCCGTGGCAAGCAGGGCGCCGTCCACACCGCGCGAGGAAGCCCTGGCCGCCCTGTTCGCCGAGGTGCTCGGGGTGGACACGGTGGGGGTGGACGACAGTTTCTTCGCCCTCGGCGGTGACAGCATCGTGTCCATTCAGCTGGTCTCGCGGGCGAAGGCGGCGGGGATCGCGTTCAGCGCGCGCGATGTGTTCGAACGCAAGACCGTGGCCGCGCTGGCCGCGATCGCGGGCGACGCCGAGGCCACCGTGGTGCACGAGTTGCCCGGCGGCGGTGTCGGCGCGGTGGAACTCACGCCCATCGTGCACGCCATGATCGAGCACGGTGAGCCGTGGGGTCGCTACGGTCAAGCCGTCCTGATCGGGCTGCCCGACGGCACCCGCCGCGAGACCCTCGCCGCGGCGCTCGGAGTGCTGCTCGATCATCACGATCTGCTGCGCAGCTCGCTGCGCGACACCGGGGAATGGGTTGTCGCCGAGCCCGGTTCGATCGACGCCGACAGTCTCGTCGAGGTGATGCGGTCGGATTCCGACGACGATGTCGACCGCGCATTGCAGGACGCGGCGGACCTGCTCGATCCCGCCGCAGGCGTCGTGGTGCGATGCGTGCTGATCGAACGCACGGATGCCGCTCCGCTGTGCTGGCTCGTGCTGCACCACCTCGTCACCGACGGTGTGTCCTGGCGAATCCTGCTGCCCGACTTGGCAATAGCCGCCTTCGGTGGCACGCCCGCTCCGGTCGGGACCTCGTTCCGGCGGTGGGCACACGCTCAGGCGGAACAGGCAGCGCTGCGTGCCGGCGAGCTGCCCGTCTGGCAGCGGATCGCGGCCACCCCCGACCCGGCGTTCGGCCGCGACACCTTCGATCCGTCCCGCGATGTGGTCGCCACCATGGCGCAGCTGCGATCGACCGTCCCCACCGAGGTCGCGCATGCGGTGCTCACCGCCGTTCCCGAGCGATTCCATTGCGGCGCGGACGATGTACTGCTCGCCGCGCTCACCATGGCGGTGTGCCGCTGGCGCGCGCGCACGGGCACCCTGCTGACCCTGGAAGGTCACGGCCGCAGCGAATCCCTGCTGCCCGGTGCCGATATCGGCCGCACCGTCGGCTGGTTCACCACCGTCTACCCCGTCGCGATCGACCTGGCGGGCATCGACTTGGACGATGCGTTCGCAGGCGGCGACTCGGCGGGCTCGGTCGTCAAGGCGACCAAGGAGCAGTTGCGCGCCGTCCCCGATCGGGGCGTCGGCTACGGACTCCTGCGGTACCTGAACAGTGAGACGGCACCGGCCCTGGCGGACGCGCCGATGCCCCAGCTCAGCTTCAACTATCTGGGCCGGGCGGTCACCGGCGAGGACCCCTGGCTGCCGCGCCGCTTCGCCGCGACCAACGACGACCGCGCGCCCCTGGCCGCCGTCGTCGACGTCAACGCCGTGCTCACCGAGGCGGGGCTGGAGGTCACCTGGGCGTACGCGGGCAGGCTGCTCGGCGAAGCCGACGTGCGAGAGCTGAGCGAGCTGTGGTCACAGGCACTCGACGCACTGGCCGACCATGCGCGCACCGACAGGGCAGGTGGGCGCACACCCTCGGACTTCGCTCTCGTCACGGTCGATCAGTCCCAGATCGACAACTGGGAGTCGACCTATCCGAACCTCGCCGATGTGTGGCCGCTCTCGCCGCTGCAGTACGGACTGCTGTTCCACGCGCTCTACGACTCCGACACCGCCGACGGCTACACCGTCCAGTCCCTGCTCACCCTGGCGGGCACCGTCGACAGCACCCGCCTGCGCCGCGCGGCCCAGGCCGTGGTCGACCGGCACGAGAACCTGCGGGCGGCGTTCGTCGAAACCGCCGACGGACCACGCCAACTCGTCCTCGCCGAGGCCGAGATCCAGTGGAACGAGATCGATCTCACCGATATCGCCGAGGAACAGCGGGAGCTCGAGCTCGACCGCGTTGTCGAACTGGACGCGCTCACCCGCTTCGACCTCACCCGTCCCCCGCTGCTGCGGTTCACCCTGATCACGACGGCGCCCGACACGTACCGCCTCGTGATGACCAACCACCACCTGGTACTCGACGGCTGGTCGACGCCCCTGCTGGTCCGTGAACTGCTCGCCCTCTACGTCACCGCGGGCGACACCGCACCGCTGCCGCCGCCTCGGTCCTACCGCGAATTCCTGTCCTGGCTCGCGGAGCAGGACGCCCAGGAATCGCTGGACGCGTGGACGCGGTCGCTGGCCGGGATCGACACCCCGACCCGCGCGGTCCCCACCCTGGCCGGGATCGAGTCGACCGAGACGGCGATGATCTCGCGCGATCTGCCACGCACCACCGTCGCCACTCTCGAATCCGCCGCCCGCGCCGCCGGTGCCACGGTGAACACCCTCGTGCAGGCGGGTTGGGCGCTGGTGCTCACCATGCTCACCGGCCGCACCGATGTGGTGTTCGGCAGCACCGTGTCGGGTCGGCCGCCGGAGCTGCCCGGCGTCGAGGAGATGGTCGGGCTGTTCATCAACACGCTGCCCGTGCGGGTGACGCTCGACCCCGGCGAGCGGGTCACCGACCTGCTGGCCCGGGTCCAGGCCGAGCAGGCGCGGCTGATGGACCACCAGCATGTAGGGCTTGCGGCGATCCATCACGCTGTCGGGCTGGCCGAATTGTTCGACACACTCACCGTTTTCGAGTCCTATCCGATCGACCGGGCGGCGCTGTCACAGGCCCTCGACATCGCCGGGATGCGCGTACTGGACGTGGAGGGCACCGACGCCACGCCCTATCCGTTGAACCTCATGGTGATTCCGCTGCGCGGCGAGGACGACGCGGGCGACACCTTGCGCATCACCGTCAAATTCATGGCCGATCAGCTCGAACACACTGCGGCACAGTCCCTTCTGGACCGGTTCGTCCGACTCCTCGGTGAGCTCGCCGAGAATCCGGGCATCCCGGTGGCCCGTCTGCAACATTGCGACGACGACGAAAGGGCCTCGCTGGCACCGGTATACGGTGCCCCGGCGCTGCCGATGCGCACCCTGCCCGACGTACTGACGGCGGGCGCCCGCATCGACCCCACCGCGATCGCGGTCAGTTCGGGCGACCTGCGCATGACCTACGGCGAACTCGACGCCTGGTCGAACCGGTTCGCGCGGGTCCTGCTGGGCCGGGGCATCGGGCCCGAGGTGTTCGTCGTGCTCGCCCTGACCCGATCCCTGGAGTCGGTGGTGGCGGTGTGGGCGCTGGCCAAGACGGGCGCGGCGTTCGTGCCGCTGGACCCCAGCTACCCGGTGGAGCGGATCGAGCACATGCTCGCCGATTCCAAGGCGCCCATCGGTGTCACCGTCACCGAGACCGGCGAGACCCTGCCCGGATCCATCGACTGGCTGCTGCTGGACGACCTGAACACTCTGCGCCGGGTCATGCTGGTGTCGGACGCGCCGATCACCGATGCCGAACGCGGCGGACCCCTCGACATCGACCACACCGCCTACCTGATCTACACCTCCGGATCGACCGGCAAACCGAAGGCGGTCCTGCTCAGTCATCGCGGCCTCGCCAATCTCGTTGCCGCCCAGCGCGAAACGCTCGCTCTCGATCCGTCGGCGAGTGCGTTGCAGGTGGCCTCCCCCAGCTTCGACGCGTCGGTCTTCGAAATGCTCACCGCGCACGCGGCGGGTGGCCGGCTCGTGGTGTCCCCACCGGAGGTGTACGGCGGCAGCGAGCTGGAGACGTTGCTGCGCACCGAACGCGTCACCCACGCGGTCATCACGCCGTCGGCTCTGGCCACGATGGAACCCACAGACCTCACCGACCTGCGGGTACTCGCGGTGGCGGGCGAGGCGGCCACCCCCGAGCTCATCGAGAAGTGGGCCGCGGGCAGGCGCATGGTGAACCTGTACGGGCCGACCGAGTTCAGTATCTGGGCGACCGGTCCTGCCGAACTCGTGGCCGGTGCGCCGGTCACCATCGGTGGGCCGATTCGCGGTGCGGCGGTGGTGGTGCTCGACAGCTGGTTGCGACCGGTCCCGGTCGGTATCGCCGGTGAGCTGTACCTGTCGGGTCCCGCGCTGGCCCGCGGTTACTTCAACCGCTTCGAGATGACCGCCGGTCGCTTCGTCGCCGATCCGTTCGGCGCGCCCGGCGAGCGCATGTACCGGACCGGCGACATGGTGCGCTGGGTGACCGACGCGGACGCCCAGCTCAGCTTGGAGTACCTGGGCCGCAGCGACTTCCAGGTGAAGATCCGTGGTCTGCGCATCGAGCTCGGTGAGATCGACGCGGTGCTCTCGCGCGACGAGGAGGTCGACTACGCGGTCACCATCGGGCGCGGAGGGCCGGCGGGCGCTACCGTGCTCGTGTCCTATGTGCTGCCGGTCCCGCACGTCGAACTCGACACCGAGCGGTTGCGGGCGCGGGTCGCGGCCGAACTGCCCGGTTACATGGTGCCCGCGTATGTCGTCGTGCTCGACGACATCCCGCTCACACCGGTCGGCAAGCTGGACCGCAAAGCCCTTCCGGTACCGGACTTCTCGGCGGCCCGGCTGGCGTATCTGGCACCGCGCACGCCCGTAGAACAATCCGTTGCCGAGGTCTTCGCCGAGGTGCTCGGCAGCGAGCGGGTGAGCGTCGACCAGTCGTTCTTCGAACTGGGCGGCAATTCGCTGAGCGCGACCAAAGTGGTGGCGCGGGTCAATGCGGCGCTCGGCTCGACCATCGCCCTGCGCGACCTGTTCGACGCGCCGACGGTGGCGCAACTGTCGGCACGGGTGATACCCGCCGCGGAGGGCAGTCCCGGACGGCCCGCGCTCGCGCCCCGGGTGCGCCCGGACCGCATTCCGCTGTCCCCGGCCCAGCAGCGCATGTGGGTGCTCAACCAGCTGGATCCCGCCTCGTCGGCCTACAACATCGCGATCGCGCTGCGCCTCACCGGAACCCTGGATGTCGAGGCCATGCGCGGGGCGCTCATCGACGTGATCGACCGCCAGGAAAGCCTGCGCACCCGCTACCCCGCCGACGCCGAGGGCCCACGTCAGGTCGTCGTCGGTATCGACACCGCCACGCCGGTGATGCCGCTGATCGAAACCGAAGACGGTGCCGCACTGCGTGCTCGGATCAACGAGCTGGCGGGCACCGGGTTCGACCTCACCCGCGAGGCACCCCTGCGCATCGGACTGTTCGCGGTTCGTCCCGCCGCCGTGAGCCGAGATCGGGACACCGAACCAGTCGACAGCGCGCTGTCGGACTCGTCTCCGGCCATGCCACAGCGCCCTTCTGCGCACACGCAGCGCGCTGGAGCCGACCGGTCTGCCCGGCCATCGGGCAACGAAACCGCTGATGGTGTGACCGAGCACGTCCTGGTTCTCGTGGTGCACCACATCAGCGCCGACGGTGCGTCGATGGCGCCCTTGGCCGCCGATCTGGTCGCCGCGTATTCGGCGCGGGTCGCGGGCGAGGCACCCTCGCGGCCGCCGCTCGCAGTGCAGTACGCGGACTTCGCGCTGTGGCATCGCGAACTGCTCGGCTCCCCCTCGGAGCCGGAATCTCTTGCCGCCCAGCAGGTTGCGTACTGGCGTGAAACGCTCGCCGGCGCGCCGGACGCATTGGAACTGCCCTCGGACCGGCCACGCCCCGCCGTGCAGACGATGCGCAGCGACGACGTGGACTTCGGCATCGACGAGCAGACGCACCGGGCACTGATCGACTTCGCCGCCGCCAACCAGGTGAGCGTCTTCATGGTGGTGCACGCGGCGCTGGCGGTCCTGCTCGCCCGGCTCGGCGGCAGCGACGACGTCGTCATCGGCACGCCGATCGCCGGCCGGGGCGATGCGGCCCTCGACGACCTGGTCGGGATGTTCGTGAACACCCTCGCCCTGCGCACCGCGGTCGACCCCGGCACCGATTTCCGGCAACTGCTCGCCGCCGTCCGCGCCACCGACCTCGACGCGTTCGCCCATGCCGACGTGCCGTTCGAACAACTCGTCCAAGCCCTGGACCCCACCCGGTCCACCGCGCATCACCCGCTGTTCCAGGTGTCGTTGTCGCTGCAGAACTTCGTCGAACCGGTCCTCGAGCTAGCCGGGCTGCGTTTCGAGGTCGAGGATTTCGACCGGCGCTCCTCGGCCTTCGACCTCACCCTCGACCTGCGCGAACGCTTCACCGATTCCGGTGCGGCAGGTATCGACGGCGTCCTCACCTACGCGACGGACCTGTTCGACCCGGCCACCGTCGTCTCTTTCGCCGACCGCTGGAAGCAGGTACTCACCACCGTCCTCACCGCCCCCGACACCCGGCTGTCCGACATCGACATCCTCGCGGAAGCCGAACGCGCCGAACTGGTTCCGGTGCGCGGGCCCGCCACCGCCGGAACAACCACCCTTGCCCAGCTGCTCACCACCACAGCGACCACCTACCCCGACCGTCCCGCCTTGGTCGCCGGCACCATCGGCACGACGACCTACCGCGCCCTCGATGCCCGCTCCAACCAGCTGGCCCGGCTGCTCATCGCGGCGGGCGCGCGCACGGAAACCGTTGTCGCCCTGGGCCTTCCTCGTTGCCCCGAGCTGCACCTCGGCATCTGGGCCGCGGCGAAGGCAGGCGCGGCGTTCCTGCCGGTCGATCCGAAGCATCCGGCCGACCGCATCGAGCACATGCTCACCGATTCCGGTGCGCGCGTGGGGATCACCCTCGCCGAATACCGACCCGCGCTGTCGGACGCCACCCGCTGGCTGATCCTCGACGACCCGGACTTCGCCGCGCGCCTGGACGCCGCCGACGACAGCGCGCTCGAAGACCTCCCGGCACCGATCAGGGTCGAGAACCCGGCCTGGATGATCTACACCTCCGGGTCGACCGGTATCCCGAAGGGCGTCACCGTCACCCACCATGGCCTGGCCGATCTGGTCGCCGCCCAGCGCGCCGATCTGCGTTCGGACGTGCACGCCCGCGTCTTGCAGGTCGCCTCACCGAGTTTCGACGCCTCGATCTTCGAGGCGCTGATGGCCTTCGGCTGTGGCGCCGCCGCCGTCATCGCTCCGCCGGACGTGTTCGGTGGGGCACCCCTGGCCGAACTCATCGCGGCCGAGGGGGTGACCCACATGGTGATCACCCCCTCGGCACTGTCCACCATCGATCCCGCCGAGGTGTCGAGTGTGCGGGTTCTCGCGGTGGCAGGCGAAGCGGTCGGTCCCGACCTGGTCGCGCGGTGGTGCGGTGGCACCGACGGGCGGACGATGGTCAACCTGTACGGCCCCACCGAATACACCATCTGGGCAACAGGTTCCGGGCCGCTGTCGGCGACGGAGCCGGTCACGATCGGCACTCCGTTGCGTGGTGCCGCGGCACTCGTGCTCGACGACCGGCTGAGCCCGGTACCGGTCGGCGTCGCGGGTGAGCTCTACCTCGCAGGCACCGCCTTGGCGCGTGGTTACCACGCCCGGCCGGGGCTCACGGCGGCCAGGTTCGTCGCCGACCCGTTCGGCGCCCCCGGTGACCTCCTCTATCGCACCGGCGATCTAGTGCGCTGGTCCCGTGGTGTGTCCGGGCTCGCCCTGGAATATCTGGGCCGCACCGATTTCCAGGTGAAGGTGCGTGGTCAGCGCATCGAGCTCGGCGAGATCGACGCGGTCCTCAGCGGCATCGATGGAGTGGAAGTGGCTGTGACACTTGGTGTTCCCGGCCCGACCGGAGCCACCGCGCTCGCCGCCTACCTGGTGCGCGTGCCCGGGGCCGAACTGGATATCGACCGCGTCCGCGCCCTGGCGGCCGACAGCCTGCCCGCGTACATGGTGCCCGCGGCCTTCGTCGTCCTGGACGAGATCCCGGTGAACGCGGTCGGCAAACTGGACCGAAAGGCGCTGCCCGCACCGGTATTCGTCACCGACGAGGCGCCTTATCGAGCACCGCAGACTCCGACCGAGAAGATGCTGGCCGAGGTGTACGCCGAGCTGCTCGGCCGCGATCAGGTGGGCATCGATGATTCCTTCTTCGCGCTCGGCGGCGACAGCATCCTCGCGATCCAGCTGGTGACTCAGGCCAAGCTGCGCGGTGTGCACTGCACGCCCCTGCAGGTGTTCGAACACCGCACCGTGGCCGCGCTCGGCGCCGCGATCGACGCCGCCGACACCGTCGAAGCGCTCGCCGAACTGCCCGGCGGTGGCACCGGAGACCTCCAGCTGACCCCGATCGTGCGGTACATGGTCGAACGCGGCGGGGACTTCGACCGGTTCGCCCAGACGGCAGTCCTCGAACTGCCCGTGGGCATCGACCGGGCCGCGCTCGTCGCCACGCTCACGGCCGTGATCGACCGGCACGACATGCTCCGATCGCGGCTGTGGGCGAGCGCGGACGGCTGGCGGCTGCGGGTCGCCGAGCCGGGGTCGGTGAACGTCGACGCCCTGGTGCACCGCACCGCGTTCGACTCCGCCGCCGACCCGGTCGACCTGCGGGAATTCGCGCAGACCGAACTCGACACCGCGATGAACCGGCTGCGTCCCGCCGATGGTGTCGTGCTGCAATTCGTGTGGCTCGACCCGGTCGGTGATGCCGGTTCGCACACCCGGCCCGGTCGGCTGATCGTGGTGGCCCACCATCTCGCGATCGACAGCGTGTCGTGGCGAATCCTGGTGCAGGACTTGATCGCCGCCTGGGCTCAGGTCGCCGCGGGCACCACACCGGTGCTGCCCGAGATCGGCACCTCGATGCGGCGCTGGTCGCACGCCCTCACCGAACAGACGAACTCCGAACGGCGCGAATCCGAACTCGGCTACTGGCAGCAGGTGGTGAACGGTCCCGACCCGCTGCTCGGCACGCGGCACCTCGATCCGGCGATCGATCAGGCACACACGGTGCGCCGTTTCGGCATCGAGGTCGACGAGGGCACCACTGCGGCGCTGCTCACCACCCTGCCCCGGCTGTTCCAGGGGACGGTCACCGACGCGCTGCTGGCCACCCTCGCCCTGGCCCTGGTCCGATGGCGGCTGCGCCGCGGCGTCAGCGAGCGTTCGGCGCTGCTGCGGCTGGAAGGCCACGGCAGGCAGGAGGAGATCGTGCCGGGCGCCGACCTGTCACGAACCATCGGCTGGTTCACCACCCTGTACCCGGTCCGGCTCGATCTCGACGGCGTCGATGTCGACGAGGCGTTCACGGGCGGGACCGCGATGGGTGCGGCCATCCGGGCGGTGAAGCACGACCTGCTGTCGGTGCCGGACAAGGGCATCGGCTTCGGGATGTTGCGCTACCTGAATCACACGACCGCACAACAGCTTCCGGCTCGGCTACCCGGCCAGATCTGCCTGAACTACCTCGGCAGGCACACCTCCGTCGAGATCCCCGTCGGCCTCGAAGGGCTCGGCTGGCTACCCACCGACGCGCTCGGCGACCTGGCCGCACCCGAGCACCAGGATGTGCCGATCATGTCGGCCGTCGACATCAACGCTATGGTCACGGGCGAACGCCTGCACGCCGAATTCGGCTACGCCGCAGAACTACTGGCCGAGGAAGACGTCACCGAGCTCGCCGCCCTGTGGACTGACGCGATGCGCGCGGCAGCCCGCTTCGCCGAAACACCCGCCGCTCGAACCGCTTCGGCCGACGAAGCCGCCGCGATGACAGCCCGCACCGCCGCACCCACCAAAGCAGGACCTGCAGGCCTCGGTCTCGACGTCCTGCTGCCGATCCGGCCCGGCGGCGACCGCCCCGCCCTGTTCTGCGTCCACTCCTCCTCCGGAATGTCCTGGAGCTACCTGGGATTGGCCGAGCAACTACGCCCGGGACGACCGATCTACGGGCTGCAAGCGCCCGATCTCAGCGGCCGGGAACCGTCGGCTCGGTCCATCGAGGAATTCGCCCACCGCTACGTGCGCGAGATCCGCGCCGTCCAGCCGACCGGCCCGTATCACCTGCTCGGCTGGTCCTTCGGCGGCCTGATCGCCCACGCCATGGCGGTCGAATTGGCCGCGGCGGGTGAGCGAGTCGGGGTGGTCGCGCTCCTGGACACCGACACCGCCGACATCGACGGTGACACCATCGAACGCCTCTCGCCCGGTGCGTTCGTCAACACCTTCGGGGCGATCTTCGGCATCGACGATGTCCCCGCCACCTCGACGGCCGAGGAGGCGGCCGACCTCATCACCGCCCGGCTCGGCGGCGTCGAACTCATCGACGCCGCGACCATCGAGCGGATGGCGGGCTCCTACAACGCCTCCGCGGGGACGAGAACCGGCTACCGGCGCCCCGTCTACCAGGGCGATGTCCTCTACTTCAGCGCCACCGTAGACCCCGCCGAATGGATGGGACCCGACGGCTGGCGGCCCTACGTGACCGGCGACATCGTCGACCACGACGTCGACGTGTCCCACGACGACCTGACCAACCCCTACGCACTGTCGGTGATCTCGCCGGTGCTCGACGACCACATGGAAGCAGGAGACCGGATATGAGTGTCGAACACACTGTCGTACACAGCCCTGCGCACACCGGCACCGGTGGCGTCGTCGTCGAGGGGATCGAGAAATCCTTCGGGGAGGTGCGCGCCCTGCGCGGCATCGACTTCGAGGCCGCGCCCGGCGAGGTGCTCGGCATCCTCGGCCCCAACGGCGCGGGCAAGACGACCATGGTGAACGTCCTGTCCACCCTCGTCATGCCCGACCGTGGCCGGGCGACGGTCGCCGGCCACGATGTCGTCGCCGACCCGGCCGCGGTGCGCAAACGGATCATGCTCACCGGTCAGTACGCCGCGCTCGACGACATGCTCAGCGGCTACGAGAACCTGGTGATGTTCGGCAGGCTGATGGGTCTGCGCAAAACGGACGCCCGCGCCCGGGCCAGTGAGCTCATCGCCGAATTCGACCTCGACCAGGCCGCCGATCGACGCGTCGGCACCTACTCCGGCGGTATGCGGCGCCGCATCGATATCGCCTGCGGCCTGGTGGTTCGGCCCGACGTGGCGTTCCTCGACGAGCCGACCACCGGTCTCGACCCGCGCAGCAGACAGGGCGTCTGGGATCTGGTGCGCAGCTTCAAGAGCGCGGGCATCACCACCCTGCTCACCACCCAGTACCTGGAGGAGGCCGACGCCCTCAGCGACCGGATCATCGTGATCGACCACGGTGTGGTGATCGCCTCGGGTACCGCCGACGAGCTCAAGCACCGCACCGGCGGCAGCTACTGCGAGATCGTGCCGCTGGATCTGCAGGAGCTGCCCGCGATCGTGGCGGCGCTCGGCACCTTGCTCCCCGCCGAGCACCTGGCGGCCCTCACCCCGGAATCGGACCGCATCACCATCCCCGCCCCCGACGGTGCGAAAACGCTCGCCGAAGCCCTGCGGCGGCTCGACAACGCCGGGCTCGAACTTGTCGACATCGCCCTGCGACGGCCCTCGCTCGACGACGTGTTCCTCCAGCTCACCGGTCACCTCGCCTCGACCGAAGCCGCACCGCAGGCCATCTCATGACCGCCGCCACCTGGCAGACGCACTGGCGCGCCGCCCCGAACACGCTGCAGCAGTGGTGGGTACTGACCACCCGGCTGATCGTGCCGTCGGTCAAATCCGGTGAGGTGCTGGCCTCGCTGCTGGCACCGGCAGCCTTCACCGCCAGCTTCTACATTCCGTTGAAGACGGTGATGTCGTTCTCCGGCAACGGTTTCAGCAGTTACGCCCAGTACATGATGCCGCTGGTCATCTTGCAGGCGGCGGCGTTCACGGCCATCTCGGCCGCGTTCCGATCGGCCACCGATTCCGTCGCCGGGATCGACCGGCGATTCGCCTCGATGCCACTGCGGCCACTGGTTCCGGTGGCGGCTCGGATGTCGGGCAACCTGTTCCGGCTGCTGCTGGCGCTGGCGGCGGCGATCGCGTCCGGTTACGTGATCGGGTTCCGGTTCCGGCTCGACGCCGCGCACACCCTCGGGTTCCTGGCGCTGTCCCTGCTCATCGGTATCGCGTTCACCCTGGGCGCCGATGTGATCGGCACGCTGTCCAAAAGCCCGGAGACCACCTCGCAGGCGCTGATGCTGCCGCCGTTGATCTTCGGCATGCTCTCGACAGGTCTGGCACCGGCCGACCAGTTCCCCACCTGGGTCCAGTGGTTCGTGCGCAACCAGCCCGTCTCGCAGTTCGCGACCGGACTACGCGCGCTCGCCGGTGACACCAAGGCCGACACCGGCGCGGTGACCTGGTCGCTGATGGGCCCGTCGCTGTTGTGGCTGGCCGCGATCCTGCTGATCTGCACCCCGGCGGCGATCCGGCTGAGTTCGAGGAGGGCGTGATGACAACGCAGTCGGAGACCTCACCGGTGGCACTGGTCCGGCAGACGACGATCCAGACCCAGCGCCTGCTGCTGCGCTGGGCCCGCAATCCGATCACCGTGCTCGAGGCGTTGTTCATCCCGTGTCTGCTGCTCGTGATGCTCGACATCGTGGTCGGCGGCCAGATCGAGCGGTTCACCGGGGAGAACGCGCTGTCCAGCTCGGTCCCGATGGTCGCGATCGTCGGCGCCCTTTCCGGTGCCGTGGCGAGCGGAGTACTGCTCGGCCGCGAACGCGACGCCGGGCTGCTCGCCCGCTTCTGGGTGCTGCCCGTGCACCGGGCCTCCGGCCTGGCCTCCCGCATCCTCGCCGAGGGATGCCGCATCCTGCTCGGTACCGTCACCGTCGTGATCGTCGGGGTGCTGCTCGGCTTCCGATTCCAGCAGGGACCGCTGGCGGCGCTCGTCTTCCTGCTGGTCCCGGTGGTTTTCGGGCTGGCCTTCGCCACCATCGTCACCGCCGTGGCCGTCTACACGGCGAAGTCCTCGCTGGTGGAGGGGATCACCATCCTCACCTCGCTGATGATGTTCTTCAGCACCGGATTCGTGCCGCTGGTCGCCTTCCCCACCTGGATCCAGCCGCTCGTCCGCAATCAGCCGATGTCGGTCGCCGTCGATGCCATGCGCGGCCTCGCCGACCACGGGCCCGTCGCCCGCCCACTACTGCTCACCCTCGCCTGGTCGGCCGGTGCGATCCTGCTGTTCGCCGTGCCCGCCGCCATCGGCTTCAGACGGGCCAGCCGCCGCTGAGGTACCCCGACGCTCCTCCGCATGGCGGGCCGGTCGACGGCGATGATTTTTCACGCTCCGGCGCGTCTTCATTGCAGACGGTGTGCTCGCCTGCGACCGTCTGCGAAGTCCCTTCAGCCGAGGAGTCAGCATGCAGTTCACCCCGCAACCCGGCGATCCCACCTGGATCGACCTCTACACCTCCGATCTCGACCGCGCCATCGCCTTCTACGGCGAACTGTTCGGCTGGACCGCCGAACGCGGCGGGCCGGAGTTCGGCGGGTACACCACGTTCAGCAAGAACGGCGTCGCCGTCGCCGGTGCCATGAGCCGGATCGAGGACGAGGGCGATCCGTACCCCGACCGCTGGACCGTCTACCTGCACTCCGACGACGCGGCCGCCACCGAACAGAAGGCCGCCGAAGCGGGTGGCAACGTGTTCGTGAAGGCGATGGAGATCCCCGGTATCGGCACGATGGCCGTGCTGGCCGATGTGGGCGGCGTGGGTGTCGGCGTGTGGCAGCCGGGACCGTTCCCCGGTTTCGGCGAGATCGGCCGGGTCGCCGACGGAGTCTGGCAGGACGCGGCAGGCCTGCCGTCCTGGTTCGAACTCATGACACGCTCCTACCCCCAGTCGCTCGACTTCTACCGCGAGGTGTTCGGCTGGCACGACACCTTCACCGTCGCCGACACCGACGAATTCCGCTACACCACCCTGCACGCCACCTCCCCGATGCTGGGTGGGGTGATGGACGGGCAAGGCCATCTGCCCGAAGGAGTACCCGGCGCGTGGGCGGTGTATTTCGGCAGCGACGACACCGACAAGACGGCCGAGCTCGCCGTGTCCCTCGGCGCGAAGCTGGTCTTCGAGCCGATGACCACGCCCTACGGCAGGACCGTCGGTCTCACCGATCCCACCGGCGCCCACTTCAGCATCGGCAGCACCGCCCGCTGACCGAGGCGGTGACGTTTCCGCGTCGCCACCCCCGGCGCTAGTCTCGACGCGACGCCCGAGCGGGGCGGTAGCGAACGAGTTCTTGTGTGGGGGAAGATGTCCGAGGATCAGCCGACCGAACGCGCACGTGCACTGCGGTCGATACCGATACTCGCCGGTCTGGTCGGTGCCGTACTCCTCGCCGGGGGTGTGGCGCTCGCGCTCTACAGCCAGTTCGTAGCGGCGCCGATTCCGGTGCCGTTCAACGGCGACTTCAGCGAGACCGCCGATTTCCCGTTCCGTCTGATCCGGGGAACCCTCGTCGTCGCGGGCGCCGCGGCGCTGACCGGTGCGGTGGTGTTCGCTCTCGGGCGTCGCGGTGACGAGCGTGCCGCGAGTGTCGGTGCGGGCGGTGTACTGGCGATACTCTTCGTCCTCGGTGGGGGCCTGTGGTTCGCGGTTGCGGCGGACATCCCGTCGACCTATCAGCGGCTGACCTCGGACTTCGTCGTGACACCCCGGGCATCGTCCGCGATCGCATCGCTCGCCCTCGCCATCTCGGGCGCATTGCTGATCTTCGTGTTCGTGGTGAAGCCGACCGGCCCGGCGCCGCGTTGGTGGGCGCTGGTGGCGGCGCTCGTCGTCGGCGTGATCCCGGTGCTCGGCGCCGCGGGCGGCGCGGTCCGCTTCGGGGACGACAGCGTCGCCGGCGATCACGTCACCGCCGCAGCGGCACCGGAGGCTGCCGCGCCCGCGGTACTCGGGTCCGAGAAGTTCCGGCTCCAGATCCCTGCCGAACCCGATCTGGGTCACCGAATCCTCGTCACCCGAAGCGGTTTCGTCGTCGCGACGCCTGCGGGCCTCACGCAGTACGACGGGGCGACGGGAACCGAACGGTGGCACTACCGGCGCAGCGATATCAGCACCGACAGCGTGTGGCACGCGTACGACCAGACGATCTACCTGCGCGCCGAGGACGTCGTGCTGACCAACTGGGCGAACATCGGCTGGCTGGCATTCGACGCCGCCACCGGCGAACTGCTCTGGACCGGAGGGGATTTCGCTCGCGATTCTCGTTCCGTGGCCGAGGGACACTTGCTGGCCACAGCCTCCGACTCGCTCGGGCGGGTGACCCGCTACGACGCCAGGACCGGGCGTGAAATGTGGCGCATCCCAGGCGAATCGGACGCCTGCACCGCCAGGCCGCCGCATGTCGCCACCACTACGACAGCGATCTACCGTGTGGTGATGTGTGACGCAGGAGGGGATGCGACGGTGGTCGTCACCGCGTTCGATCCGATGTCCGGAGAGGTTCGCGACCAGCGCAGCTTCCCCACTCCAGGGGCAAAGCAAGATTTCGATATCGACGTCCGCGTTTTCGACAGCGGCGTCGTCTGGGTGAAGCGCTGGCGGGAGGGGGCGGACACCGAAATCTTCGTGCGACCGGACCAGCCGCTGACTTCGAGCGTCGTCGTGTCGACGCGCGATGACAGCGACGTGGACGTAGCGGACAGCACCGCAGCCCTGGTCAGCTACAACCCGGACCGGCAAGGACTGCGCGAGCTCTGGGCAGCGCAGTCGACAGCCGACGCCGCCATGTCGACCGAACTCGAAATGTCCACGCCCCAGGACCGGCGGGTGCTTCACGACAAGCGCTCGGCGCTGCTCACCGACCAGATCGTCATGCTGAACTGGGACGACGGATACAAGCTGCGGACCTGGGACCGGTCGACCGGCCGCGAGAGCCGAGCCGTACTCGTGGCCGCCGGTCCATACGCGGACCCGTGGGTCGCCACCACCTCAGGATCCTTGCTGGTGATCTCGACCGACCGCCAGAGTAACGACTCCGAGGTCATCGGCTTCGGCTGATCGCGAACTGCCACCGAGCCGCGCGGCATTCGACCGGTCCATCAGCAGGTGCGATAGGTGGTCGCACGTCTGCGGACGATTAGTTCCGCAACGACCCTCGGCCCCCGGCAGGCCCGCCGACCCAACCCAGTACCCTCGTGCGCATGCCGGTGAGCGCCCGAGAACGCACCCGATTCCGTCGCACCGCCACGCAGGGTCGTCGTGACCGCTCGCGGGGCGCGCTCGTCGTCGCCGCGTTGCTGTGCGTCGTCGTGGTGAGCGCGGGTTGCGCGGACAAGCACGACGACGCGAGCACGATCATCCGCACCACGACCAATATCGCCGGTGCCGGTGTGGTCGGCGCCGACCGCGATACGGCGACCGCATGTCCGACGCCGAGCGCACCCGACGCGGGGTCGGGTACCCGCTCGGTCACGCATTCGGCCGGGGTCACGGAGGTGCCTGCCGACCCGCAGCGCATCGTCGTGCTCACCAGTTCCGCTCTCGACGCGGCGTGTGCGCTCGGTCTGTGGGAGCGGGTCGCGGGCGCGGTGACGCTCGACGGTGAACGTCCGCAGCCGATGTACCTCGGGTACGGCGTGCTGAAGGTGCCGAGTGTCGGCCCGATCGGCGCGCCCGACCCGGCGCGCGTCGCCGAACTGAAGCCCGACCTCATCCTCGGCGATGTCCCCCCTGACGCAGGCGGTTACGAGGCGCTGCGTGCGATCGCCCCGACCGTGCTGGTCGGCAGCGGCGGCAGCTGGCAGTCCGATTTCGTCGCCTATGCCGCCGGTATGGGCCGCACCGCCGCCGCCGACAGTGCCCTGCAGTCCTATCTCACCGAGGCCGAGGACGTCGGCACCGCGCTGCACGCGAACCAGTCCCAGGCCTCGGTGCTGCGTTTCACCGCCGACACGATCCAGGTGCAGGGATCGGAAACCTTTGCCGCCCAGGTCCTTTCGGATGCCGGTGTGCAGCGTCCGCAGGCGCAGCGCGGCACTTCGTTCGACATCACCCCCGACGACTTCTCGACCAAGGCCGAGGGCGACATCATCTACGTGATGTTCGACGGCCCCGACGGCGAGGAACATGGCAAGAAGGTGCTGCGCTCGAAGGAATTCGAGAATCTGGGCGCCGCGACGGATCGCCGGGTCTTCGCCGTGGACGACAAGATCTGGCACACCACCGGCCTCACCGCCGCGCGCGCCGTGCTCACAGATCTGCGCAACAGCCTCAACGGCTACGTCACCGACTGATCGGCGCACAGCAAACGTCCAACGAGTTCCAGGGTGGTAGTCGTCCGCCTCGCCGGGGTCATTCCGGCGCGTCGGCGCGCACGCCGCGGCGCAGCTTCAATTTGTTGAACACACCGATGGCGACGACGCCTGCCAGCAGCACGTACAGCGTGATCGTGATCGGGGTGCTCACCAGCGTCAGGGGGTCGTTGCCCGAGTTGTTCATCGCGGCCCGCAACGAGGTCTCCGCCAGTGGCCCGAGGATCACCGCGATGAGCACCGGGGCGATCGGCACGTCGTAGCGGCGCATCGCGAAACCGATCGCGCCGAGCACCAGCATGAACACCACGTCGACGATCGATGCCGCCGCAGCGTACACACCGAAACACGCGAACACGGCGATCCCCGCGTACAGGTATTCGCGCGGGATCTTCAGCAGATTCGCCCAGAGCCGGGCGAAGGGCATGTTCAGGATCAGCAGCACGATCATGCCGATGAACAGGCTCGCCATCAGCGCCCACACCAGGTCGCCGTTGCGGCTGAAAAGCAGTGGGCCCGGCTGCATTCCGTACTGCTGGAACGCGGCGAGCAGCATCGCCGCCGTCGCCGAGGTCGGCAGGCCGAGCGCGAGCAGCGCGCCCATCGCGGTGCCCGCGGTGGCGTTGCCCGCCGCTTCCGGTGCGGCCACACCGCGGATCGCGCCCGTACCGAACTTCGGCTTGCGGCTGCGGCGGTCCAATCGTTGCTCGGCACCGTAGGCGAGGAAGGTCGGCACCTCCGCGCCGCCTGCGGGAATCACACCGAACGGCACACCGAAGGCCGTGCCACGGGCCATCGCCGGCACCATTTCCCGGAACTCCGAGCGCGTCAGGTAGGGCCGTCCCTGCGGGGCGATGAGCGTGCGGTCGTCGGGTCGCCCGATCCGGGACGCGACGTACAGGACTTCACCGATGGCGAGCATGGACACCGTGATCACCACGACGCTCACCCCGTCGAACAGTTCCACACTGCCGAAGGTGAACCGCTGCGCCCCGCTCACCTGATCGGTGCCGATCACAGACAGCGCCAAGCCGATGAGCAGTGCGGCAATGCCTTTGAGCACCGAATCCGACACCACCACCGAGATCGCGACGAACGCGAAGACCGCCAGCGCGAAATACTCTCCCGGACCGAACCTGGTCGCCAGATTCGCCAGGTGCGGCGCGAAGAACACCACGAGCACGGTCGCGATCAGCCCACCGAAGAACGCTCCGACCGCCGCGGCCGCCAAGGCCTGTGGGGCGCGGCCGTTGAGCGCCATCCGGTGGCCCTCGATGGACGTCGCTATTGCGGTGGAGTTGCCGGGTGTGTTCATCAGGATGCCGGAGATCGAATCACCGAACAGACCACCGAAGTAGATGGCGGCCATCATCACCAGCGCGGCCAGCGGGTCGAGCGTGAACGTCACCGGCAGCAACAGCGCCACCGCCATCGCCGAACCGAGCCCGGGCAGCACGCCGACAGCGGTGCCGATCACGCAGCCGAGCACCACGTAGAGCAGATTCACCGGGGTCAGTACGCTGCCGAAACCCTCCAACAGGTTTGCGATCTCGTTCATCTAGAACAGTCCCATCACGCCGGGCGGCAAGCTGATACCGAGCAGACCGCCGAAAACCAACTGGATGGTCGAGGACAGGGCAAGGCCGACAAGGATATTGAGCCCGTACCGCCTGCTGCCGAGGCCGATGGTGACACCCCAGAACGTCACCGCGCCCGCGATGATCCACCCGGCCGGGAGGAGCAGCACCGCGAACATGACCAGCGACGCGAAGGTGATGCCGGTGCCACGCCAATTGCTGGACAGGCCGATGATCGGGCGGCCGTTCTCGTCGAGCGGGATCTCCGGCCTGCGGATCACGCTCACCGCCAACAGCACCGCGAAGACCAGGCACAGCACCGCGGCAAGCAGCGGCACCGTTTTCGGGCCGAACAGTTCGCTCTCGTCCGCCACCTCCATGTCGGCGATACCGGCGAACAGGAACGCCGCCAGCGCGACCAGCAGCAGCGGCATGATGAGCGCGCTCCACCCGGGCCGCCACCACGAGCGTGACACCGACGCCGGTTCGGGTTCGGTGGTACTCACGACAGCCCCAGGTCTTCGACGATCTCGGTGATCCGCGTCTGTTCCTCGGCGAGGAACTGTCGGAACGGTTCGCCTGCCAGGAACGTCTCCTGCCACCGGTTGCGGGCGACGGCGTCGCGCCAGCTCTCGGTGCGGGTCATCTCGGTGACGATGTCGATCAGCTCCTTCTGCTCCTGCTCGCTCAACCCCGGTGGGGCCACGAACCCGCGCCAGTTCACGAGATCCACCTGCGGGTATCCGGCCTCGGCCATGGTCGGGGTCGCTTCGAGTCCGGGCAGCCGGCCGGGCGCGACCACGGCCAGCGGCCGCAACCTGCCGTCTTCGATCAGGTCGCGGAAGTCGTTGAAACCGCTGATCCCGATGCCAGGGGTGCCCGGGGCGGTCGAGAGCAGGTTGATCGTCAGCTCGCCGCCGCCGGCGTACGCGGCGTAGCGCACCTGGGCGGCGGGGATGCCCGCGGCCTCGGCCAGCTGGGCGGCGAGCATGTGGTCGATCCCGCCGGCCGATCCGCCGCCGACCGGTGTGGTGGCGGGGTTGGCTCGCCAGTCGCGGATCAGGTCGTCGAGGGTGCGATAGGGCGAATCGGCGGGGACGACGATCACTTCGAAGTCCTCGGCGAGCCGGGCGATCGGCGTCATATCGGCGAGCTCCACGGGCGAGCCGTTGCGTGCGATGCCACCCATCATCACGGTGCCCGTGACCATAATCGTCGTCGCCACCCCGGTCTGCGTGGACAACTGACCGAGCCCGATCGTGCCGCCCGCGCCGGGCACGTTCACCACCTGCACGTTGTTGACGATCCCGTCGCCACGCAGCGCCTGCTGGGCTTCGCGGGCCACCAGGTCCCAGCCACCGCCCGCGGCGGCGGGCGCGATGACCGTCAGCTTGGCCCGCGCATCGGCACCGTGCCCCGACCGGTTGGCATCCATCCCCGCCGCGACCACCAGGACCACGACTCCGAGGACACCGAGGAGCCAGCGAATTGAGCGGGGAACACGGTGCATCGGGGTCCTCTCACCAAACGTCTGCCGAAAGTTTGCCCGAGTCGGGTCGCCGCTGTGCACAGAACGCGCAACAATTCGCCGACGGATCCGGCCGCGCGCACCCACGGTTACCCTCGTGCTCATGCCCGTGCAGCGCGACAGTTCCGTCATCCATTTCACCGACACCGGCAGCGGCGAGCCGATCGTGCTGTCGCACGGATTCCTCATGGACGCAACGATGTTCGACCGCACCACCGCGCGACTCACCGCCGCGGGACTGCGGGTGATCGCCGTCGACGCGCGCGGTTTCGGCGAGACCGTCAGCGACCCCGACGAACCGTTCACCTACTGGGACCTGGCCGACGACATCGCCTCGGTACTCGACCATCTGGGCATCACGGACCCCGTCATCCTCGGCGGCATGAGCCAGGGCGGCTACACGGCCCTGCGTTTCGCCCTGCGCTACCCCGACCGCACCAGGGCCCTGGTCCTCGCCTCGACCACAGCCCGCGCCAACACAGTCGAGGAATCCGCCCAGTACCGCGCCATGGCCACCGCCTGGACCGATCCCGCCATCCCCCTCGAACCCCAGGCCCGCGCCCTCGCACCCCTGCTCATCGGCGGCACCGACGCCGACCAGGAACACTGGATCCGCCGCTGGCTCACCGACCCCGACCGCCCCCGCCCCGCGACCTACCCGTCGCTCCTGGTGCTCATCCGCGGTCTCCCCCGCCCGGTT
>NZ_JACBIU010000045.1:0-29846 GCF_013839555.1 Nocardia sp. GTS18
GTCGGGCGGGTGGGCGCCGCGCGGAGATGACCACCGCCGACGGCGAACTGCTGCTGCACGACCGCGCCGACCTGGCGCGCGGGCTCGCCCTCACCTCGACGGTGGAGCCGATGGTGTTGCCCGGCACCATGATCTGGCGCATCGTCGTGCCCGCGGGCGGTCGCTGGCAGACCGAGATCGCGGCCCTGCCCGCAGGCGCGGCCCAGCGCCCGCCGATGCAGGGTTCGGTGGGCGAACGCTACCGGGCGAGCGAACCGGTGAAGAAGATCCAGGCCTGGCGGGCGACGGCCACCGACATCACCAGCGATTCCCTGATGCTCAACCGGATACTGCGGCGCAGCGAAAGCGATCTCGGCGCACTGCAGATCCACAGCGATTCCGGTACCGGCCGGCCGTTCGTCGCGGCGGGCGCGCCCTGGTTCATGACCCTGTTCGGTCGCGACTCCTTGCTCACCGCCTGGATGTCGCTGCCGCTGGAAACCGACCTCGCCCTCGGCACGCTGCAGCAGCTGGCCGAATTGCAGGGCGAGACAGTGGATCCGCTGGTCGAGGAGGAACCGGGCCGCATCATGCACGAGATGCGCCGCGGCCCGGCGGTCGGGCAGGTCCTCGGTGGCCAGATCTACTACGGCACGGTCGACGCCACCCCGCTGTTCGTGATGCTGCTCGCCGAATGTCTGCGCTGGGGGGCCGATCCCGCGTCGATCGCCACCCTGCTGCCCGCCGCCGACGCCGCCATCAGCTGGATCACCGATTTCGGTGACCGCGACGACGACGGGTTCGTCGAATACGTGCGCGCCACCGACCGTGGACTCATCAACCAGGGTTGGAAAGACAGCTTCGACGGCATCAATTTCGCCAGCGGCCAGCTCGCGCAGGCCCCGATCGCGCTGTGCGAGGTGCAGGGGTACGTCTACGCGGCGCTGCTGGCGCGCGCCGAACTCGCCGACGCCTTCGACGACGAACCGCTGGCCCGCAAGATGCGCGAACGCGCCGTCGCCTTGCGCACGAAATTCGCCGAGCAGTTCTGGCTACCTCAGTGTGGTTGGTACGCCGTGGCTCTGGACGGCAACAAGCGCCAAGTCGACGCGCTCACCAGCAACGCGGCGCACTGCCTGTGGTCGGGAATCGCCACCGACGAGCACGCCGAGATCCTGATCCGGCACCTGTCCTCGCCGGAGATGGACTGCGGATTCGGTTTGCGCACACTGGCTTCCAACATGGGTGCCTACAACCCGATGAGCTACCACTGCGGTTCGGTGTGGCCGCACGACACGGCCATCGCGGTGGCCGGGCTCATGCGGTACCAGCACGTGCCGGGCGCGATCGAACTGGCCACCCAGCTCTCGGCCGGGCTGCTCGACGCGGCAGCGGCTTTCGACGGCCGTCTCCCGGAGCTGTTCTGCGGTTTCCCCCGGGGACGCTTCGCCGCACCCGTGCCCTACCCCACCTCCTGCTCCCCGCAGGCCTGGGCCAGCGCCGCGCCGTTGCTGCTCATCCGCTCCTTCGTCGGCATCGACCCGGACGTCCCCGCCAAGACCCTGACGGTCCGCCCGCGCGTCCCCGCCTCGTGGGGCATCGTCCGCCTGGCCGATTTCCGGCTCGGCACCGACACGATCGACATGGAAGTGCGCGGCACCGAGATACTCACCGCGAGCCTGCCCGAGGGTTGGGAACTGGTGATCGAATAGCGCGGCGATGCGCCGGGAACCCCCGCGGTACCCGGCGCAGCCGTTCAGCGCGACAGCGGGAACTGTTCGTCCAGCGCGAGATTGAGCTCGAGGACGTGCACGCGCGGTTCACCGAGAAAGCCCAGCGTGCGACCGTGGGTGTGCTCGGTGAGTACGGTGCGCACCTGCTCGGGGGAGATGCCGCGTGCCCGCCCTACCCGGTCGACCTGGATGGCGGCGTACTCGGGGGAGATGTGCGGGTCGAGGCCGCTGCCGCTGGCCGTCACCGCGTCTGCGGGCACCACCGGGTGGGCCGGTGCGTCGCCGAGGACCGGAACGAGCACGCCCGTCGAGTAGTCCTCGCCGGTTCGCGCGCATTCCACCGCGACACCACGGAAGGTGGCGGTGAAGGGGCGCGTCGGACATGGCTCGTTGACACTGACCACCCGTTCCGGCCGCGACACGTCTCCGTCGGCATCGCGCGGACCCAGCACCGAGATCACCGCGCCCACACCACTTTCCGTGCAGAACTGGCGACGGCCGTCGACCCCCTCACGGACACCGACCTCCGCAGAACGCGCGCAGGCGGCGGTGAGCAGGCTGATCCGGTCCGCCGTGTCGACGATGTCCTCCGGGCCGAGATTGCTCGCGGCGGTGGCGAGCGGGTCGTAGCCCTCACCCGCCGCCGACGGACGGCTCTGGAAGTACTGCCCGAGGGCGGTGCCGTCGGCAGCGGTGAACGACTGCCCGATCAGGCTCGAGCCAACCAGCCTCCCGTCCCGCTCGACGAGCGATCCGGCGGCTCGCTGATCCAGACCGGGCAACTGGGCGATCGTGAAAACCGCCAGCGGGTAGGCGATTCCGGTGACCGCGGTGAGCACCAGCAGAGCACGCAGGGCGGCAAGGTGCTGGCGGAACCAGGTCGAAGTACGCATGTCAGGCCATCCCGGGAAGGAGTCGGACGAACAGATCGATGACTTTGATGCCGAGGAACGGCACGATGATGCCGCCCAGCCCGTAGACGGTCAGGTTGCGGCGCAACAGGACCGACGCGCTGCTCGGCCGGTAGCCGACGCCGCGCAGAGCCAACGGGATGAGCGCGACGATGACGACCGCGTTGAAGATCACCGCCGACAGAATCGCCGACTGCGGGCTGGCCAACCGCATGATGTTCAGCGCGTCCAGGCCGGGGAACAGCGGCACGAACAGGGCCGGGATGATCGCGAAGTACTTGGCGATGTCGTTGGCGATGGAGAACGTGGTGAGCGCCCCACGAGTGATGAGCAGCTGTTTGCCGATCTCCACGATCTCGATCAGCTTGGTCGGATCCGAATCCAGATCCACCATGTTGCCCGCCTCTTTGGCCGCCGAGGTGCCGGTGTTCATGGCCACGCCGACATCGGCCTGGGCCAGCGCGGGGGCATCGTTGGTGCCGTCGCCGGTCATCGCGACGAGGCGGCCTCCGTCCTGTTCCTTCTTGATAAGGGCGAGTTTGTCCTCCGGAGTCGCCTCGGCGAGGAAGTCGTCGACGCCCGCTTCGTCGGCGATCGCCTTGGCGGTCAACGGGTTGTCGCCGGTGATCATCACCGTGCGGATCCCCATCCGCCGCATTTCGTCGAAGCGTTCCCGCATGCCCTGTTTGACCACGTCTTTGAGATGGACGACGCCGAGCACGCGGGCGGTGCCGCCGTGGACCTCACCGACCATCAGCGGTGTTCCGCCGGACGCGGAAATACCGTCGACGAGGGCGGACGCTTCGGCCGGTACCGAACCGCCCTGCGCGCGAACCCAGTCGGCGACGGCACCGGCAGCGCCCTTGCGCAAGCGGCGCCCGTCGGCCAGGTCGACACCGGACATGCGCGTCTGGGCGGTGAACTCCACCCAGACGGCGCCCGGCAGTTCCCCCGCACCGCGCTCGCGCAGGTTGAACACCTCCTTGGCGAGGACGACGATCGAGCGGCCCTCCGGGGTTTCGTCGGCCAGGCTCGACAACTGCGCCGCATCGGCCAGCTCGTCGTCGAGAATCCCTGGCACGGCGACGAATTCGGCGGCCTGACGGTTACCGAGCGTGATGGTTCCGGTCTTGTCCAGCAGCAGCGTGTTCACATCGCCCGCCGCCTCCACCGCACGTCCCGACATGGCGAGCACATTGCGCTGCACCAGCCGGTCCATCCCGGCGATGCCGATGGCCGAGAGCAGCGCGCCGATGGTGGTGGGGATCAGGCAGACCAGCAGCGACACCAGCACGATGCCGGTGATGCCGTCACCGTCGAGCGCCAGGGTGTCGGCAACGCCCGGGTTGTTCGACTTCGAGAAGATCGCCAACGGCTGCAAGGTCGCGACCGCGAACACGAAGATGATCGTCAGCGCGGCCAGCAGGATGTTCAGCGCGATCTCGTTGGGCGTCCGCTGCCGGTTCGCGCCTTCCACCAGGGCGATCATCTTGTCGATGAAACTCGCGCCTGGCTCCTGGGTGATGCGGACGACGATGCGGTCCGAGAGCACGGTGGTGCCACCGGTGACCGCCGAACGGTCGCCACCGGATTCGCGGATCACCGGTGCCGATTCACCGGTGATCGCGGATTCGTCCACCGACGCGATGCCCTCGACCACATCGCCGTCGCCGGGGATCACCTGGCCGGCCTCCACCACCACGAAGTCGCCGCGACGCAGTTCGGGTGCGGCAACCCGCTGTTCGACGAGCGGGGCGCCCGGCGTCCAGTCGGTGAGCCGGCGGGCGACGGTGTCGGTCTTGGCTTTTCGCAGGCTCTCGGCCTGCGCCTTGCCGCGCCCCTCGGCCACGGCCTCGGCCAGATTCGCGAAGACCACCGTGAGCCACAGCCAGGCGACGACGGCCCAGGCGAAGAACGACGGTTCGGTGATCGCCAGCACGGTCGACCAGGCCGCGCCGATCTCCACGATCAGCATGACCGGGTTCTTCCAGAGGGTGCGCGGGTCGAGTTTGCGGATCGCCTCGGGCAGCGCCGTGCGCAACAGCGTCGGGTCGAGAACGCCGCGGGCGGCCCGCTCGGTGCGCGGTGCGCGCGGGGGAGTGAGGGTGGGGACGGTCATATCAGTGGATTCCTTCGGCGAGCGGCCCCAGCGCGAGGGCGGGCAGGAAGGTGAGCGCGACCAGGATCACCGTCACCCCGACCACCAGGCCGACGAACTGCGGCCGGTGGGTGGGCAGGGTGCCGACCGAGGCGGGCGTGTGGCCCTGCGCGGCCAGCGAACCGGCCAGTGCGAGCACGACGATGATCGGGACGAACCGGCCGAGCAGCATGGCCAGCCCGAGCGCGGTGTTGAACCAGGTGGTGTTGCCGGACAGTCCGGCGAAGGCCGAGCCGTTGTTGTTGGCGGCGGAGGTGAAGGCGTACAGCACTTCCGACAAGCCGTGCGGTCCGCTGTTGAGCATGCTGTCGCGCGGCCCGGGCAGGGCCGTCGAGACCGAGGTGCCGACCAGCACGATCAGCGGGCTCACCAGGAAATATGTGGCGGCGAGCTTGATTTCGCGCGGCGTGATCTTCTTGCCGAGGTATTCCGGTGTGCGCCCGACCATCAGGCCCGCGACGAACACCGTGACGACGGCCAGGATCAGCATGCCGTAGAGGCCCGAACCCACCCCGCCGGGCGCGACCTCGCCCAGCTGCATGTTCACCATGGTCACCAGGCCACCGAGGCTGGTGTAGGAGTCGTGGAAGGAATTCACCGCACCGGTCGAGGTGAGGGTCGTCGCCCCGGCGAACACGGCCGAATCGGCCACACCGAAGCGGGTTTCCACCCCTTCCATCGACGCACCGACGGCGGTGGGCACGGTTCCGTGGTGTTGCGACTGGAACACGCTGAGCAACGAAACGCTCACCAGAGCGATGGTTCCCATCACGGCGACGATCGCGTAGCCCTGCTTCGTGCTGCCGACCATGCGCCCGAAGGTGCGCGGCAGCGAGAACGCGATCAGCATCAGGGCGAAGATCTCCACGAAGTTCGTCCACGTGGTCGGGTTCTCGAACGGGTGCGCGGCATTGGCGTTGTAGAAACCGCCGCCGTTGGTGCCGAGTTCCTTGATCGCCTCCTGGCTCGCGACGGGGCCGCCGGTGATCGTCTGCGCGGCGCCGCCGAGGGTCTGCGCCACCTGGTCGTGCAGGTGGAAGTTCTGGATCACCCCGCCGGCCACCAGCACGATCGCGACGACGAACGCGAGCGGCAGCAGGATGCGCACGGTGCCGCGCACCAGGTCGACCCAGAAATTGCCGAGCTCACCGGTGCGGTGGCGGGCGAAACCACGGACCAGTGCGACGGCCACCGCCATACCCACTGCCGCCGACACGAAGTTCTGCACGGTCAGCCCGGCCATCTGCACCAGGTGACCCTGGGTCGACTCGCCGGAGTAGTTCTGCCAGTTGGTGTTGGTGACGAAACTGGCGGCGGTGTTCCACGCCAGCGCCGGCGTCATCTCGGTGCCCGGATCGTTCAAGTGCAGCGGCAGCGCCCCCTGGACCAGCTGGAAGAAGAACAAGCCGAGCACGCCGACGGCCGAGAAGGCCAGCACGCTGCGGGCGTACACCGGCCAGGTCTGCTCGACGTCGGGGTGCGCGCCGATCGCGCGGTAGATCAATCGCTCGGCACGGGAATGCCGCTCGCCGCTGTACACCCGGTACATGTAGTCACCGAGCGGCACGTGCGTCAGTGCCAGCGCGAGCACAAGGGCCGCGAGGAAGACGATCCCCGCTGTTGTCGTGGTCACTAGAACCTCTCCGGGAAGAGCAGGGCCGCCACCATGAAGACGGCGACACCCGCGGCGAGCACCAGACCGACCAGATTCGCGATCACAGCTTCTCCATCCCGCGCTGGATCAGGCCGAGCAGCGCGAAGACCGCCACCGTGAGCACCGTGAACACCACCACAGACATGTCCGACCTCCTCGCGCCCCACCGTGGGGCGCCAAGCCGAGTCAAGGCCTTCGGATGGGCGGCGCGGGCATTCCTTACGGATCCTTAGCGCACCGCGGCGCCGCCTTTGCGGGTTGTTGACGGTGCACCGGGCGATGATGAACCGGTGAAACGCGGTCGACTACGCATCTACCTGGGTGCCGCACCCGGCGTCGGCAAGACCTACGCCATGCTCGGTGAGGCACACCGGCGACTCGAGCGTGGCCGCGATGTGGTCGCGGGCGTGGTGGAGACCCACGGGCGGGCGAAGACCGCCCAGCTGCTCGACGGGATCGAGCGGATCCCGCCGAAGGCCGTGCCATACCGAGGCACCGAACTGCCCGAGCTCGACGTCGACGCGGTGCTCGCGCGCAAGCCCGCCGTGGTGCTCGTCGACGAACTCGCCCACACCAACGCCCCGGGCAGTGCGCACGAGAAACGCTGGCAGGACGTGGAGGCGATTCTGGAGCGGGGATCGACGTCATCTCCACGGTGAACGTCCAGCACCTCGAGAGCCTCAACGATGTGGTCGCCCAGATCACCGGCATCGAACAGCGCGAGACCGTCCCCGACGCGGTGGTGCGCGGGGCGGACCAGGTGGAACTCGTCGATCTGACACCGGAAGCGCTGCGGCGCAGGCTTTCCCACGGCAACGTCTACGCCGCGGACAAGGTCGACGCGGCGTTGCGGAACTACTTCCGGCCCGGAAACCTCACGGCCCTGCGCGAACTCGCGCTGCTGTGGTTGGCCGACCAGGTCGACGCGGCACTCGCGAAGTACCGGGCCGACCACGACATCACCGAGCTGTGGGAAGCGCGCGAACGCGTGGTCGTCGCGGTGACCGGTGGTCCCGAATCGGAGACCGTGGTGCGCCGGGCCGGGCGGATCGCCTCGAAATCCAGCGCGGAACTCGTGGTGGTGCACGTGGTCCGGGGCGACGGGCTGGCCGGGGTGTCCACGCAACGCCTGGCGCGGCTGCGTGAACTCGCCGCCGCGCTCGGCGCCTCGCTGCACACGGTCACCGGCGACGACGTGCCCACGGCACTGCTGGAATTCGCACGCGAGGTCAACGCCACGCAGCTGGTACTCGGCACCTCGCGGCGCTCGCGGTGGGCCCGGATGCTGGACGAGGGCATCGGCTCCACCGTGGTGCAACGCTCGGGCAAGATCGACGTGCACATGGTGACCCACGAGGAAGCCAACCGTGGAGTCCGGCGCAATCCGCTGCGAACACGCCAACCCGTGGTCGCCTGGGTTGCTGCCCTGCTCGTGCCCACGCTGGTGAGCGTGCTCTGCTGGGCGGTGCTCGACCGGCATCTGCAACTCGGTGGGCTCAGCGCGATGTTCTTCGTCGGGGTCGTCGCGGTCGCGCTGCTCGGTGGGGTGCTGCCCGCGAGCGCCTCGGCCCTGCTGTCGGGGCTGCTGCTGAACTGGTTCTTCACCACGCCGCGCTACAGCCTCACCATCGCCGAACCGGACAACTTCGTCACCGTGGTCGTGCTGTTGATCGTGGCGGTGGCGGTGGCGGCGCTCGTCGACCTCGCGGCGAAGCGAACCAGGCAGGCGCGCAAGGCATCTCGCCAGGCCGAGCTGCTCACCCTGTTCGCCGGGGCGGTGCTGCACGGCGCCGACCTACCGCGTCTGCTCGAACAGGTGCGCGAGGTCTACGGGCAACGCGCGGTGAGCCTGCGCTGCGGTGACGAAGTGATCGCTTCGGTCGGAGCCGACCCGCCGCATCGGGTCGCCGACGCGGCGACCGCGATCGAAGCGGGCGACGCGACCGGCGTGCTGCTGCTTGCCGGGCATCCGCTCGATCCGGGGGAGCGGCCCGTGCTCAACGCGGTGGCGAACCAGGCCGTCGGCTTGGTGCGTCAGCAGCGCCTCACCGAAGAGGCCGGGGCGGCGGCCGCACTGCTCGAAGCCGACCGGCTGCGACGCGCGTTGCTGTCGGCGGTGAGCCACGACCTGCGCACCCCGCTGGCCGGGGCCAAGGCGGCGGTGTCGAGTCTGCGCAGCGACGACGTGGAGTTCTCGCCCGAGGACACCGGCGAACTGCTCGAGGCCATCGAGGAATCCGTCGACCAGCTCACCGCGCTGGTCGGCAACCTGCTCGATTCGTCGCGGCTGGCGGTCGGGGTGGTCACGCCGCAGACGCGGCAGGTGTATCTGGACGAGGCGGTACATCGGGCACTGGTCAGCGTGGGTATGGGGACGAGGGGGCTGCGGCGTGCGGCGATGGACCGGGTGACGGTGGAGGTCGGTGAGATCTCGGTGTCGGCCGACAGCGGATTGCTCGAACGAGTACTGGCGAACCTGCTGGACAACGCCCTGCGCCACGCCGGACGCGACACGCCCGTGCGCGTGACCGCTGACCGCGTCGGCGACCGGGTCGTCGTCGCGGTCGTAGACACCGGGCCGGGCGTGCCCGCGGGTAGCGAGGAGCACCTGTTCGAACCGTTCCAACGACTCGGGGACCGCGACAACACCACCGGCGTCGGCTTGGGATTGTCGGTGGTCCGCGGTTTCGCCGAGGCCATGGGCGGTACCGTCCACGCCGAACCCACGCCAGGCGGCGGACTGACAGTGCTGCTCGACCTGCCCGCCGGTGCGTCTGCTTCGACCGCCCCCGCCGTGCGACGAGGAAAGTGAGGACATGAGCAACTCATCGGGGACGGACGCGCTACAGCCCGGCGATTCCCGGACGGCCGGGCCCGCCACCCGCGTGCTCGTGGTCGACGACGAACCGCAGATCGTGCGCGCGCTGCGGATCAACCTGTCGGTGCGTGGGTACGAGGTGTTCACCGCGGGCAACGGCGCCGCCGCGTTGCGCGTGGCCGCGGAGAAGCAGCCGCACGTGGTGATCCTGGACCTGGGCCTGCCCGATCTGGACGGGATCGAGGTGCTCGCCGGGCTGCGCGGGTGGACCTCGGCACCGGTGATCGTGCTCTCGGCGCGCACCGATTCGGCCGACAAGGTGGAGGCGCTCGACGCGGGCGCAGACGACTACGTCACCAAGCCGTTCGGGATGGACGAACTGCTGGCCCGGCTGCGGGCGGCGGTCCGGCGCGGTGCGGGGGCGGCCGACGAGGCGGAACCGGTGGTTGTCACCGATTCCTTCACCGTCGACCTGGCCACCAAACAGGTCACCAAGAACGGCACGCCCGTCCACCTGACCCCCACCGAATGGGGGATGCTCGAGATGCTGGTCCGCCATCGCGGAAAACTTGTGGGCCGCAAGGAATTACTGCGCGAGGTGTGGGGCCCGGCGTATGCCACCGAAACCCACTATCTGCGGGTCTATCTGGCCCAGCTGCGCCGCAAACTCGAGGACGATCCCGCCCACCCCCGCCACCTGCTCACCGAGCCGGGGATGGGCTATCGCTTCCACCAGTGACACGGTTCGCCCAGGCGCGGCGCAGGAGTCCGGCCTCGAGCCGAGCGCATGGGCGCGGCCGCACCTGTGCCTTTCGAAACCGGACATGCCTCAGTGGGGTAGTGCGCGGCGTCACTCACCGGAATGACGATCGAGGCGCCGACGTTCCCAGGCGTGAGTTGTTCCCCACGAGGATGGCAGGATCAGGCCCATGTCAGTTGAGCAGAACGCACCCGTGACCACCGCGCCCGTCGAACTATGGGTCGAGCGCACCGGCACGCGGGCCTACACCGGACGCAGTAACCGTGGCGCCGAGGTACTGATCGCCTCGCAGGGTGTGCCCGGCGCGTTCACCCCCGGTGAGCTGCTGAAGATCGCCCTCGCCGCGTGCACCGGGCTCAGTTCCGACCTGCCGCTCTCGCGTCGCCTCGGCGACGACTTCGACGCGACCATCCGCGTCTCCGGCGACGCCGACCGCGAGAACGAGCTGTACCCGCAGCTCGACGAGGTGTTCGAGCTCGATCTGTCCGAACTCGACGAAGAGGCCCGCGAACGACTGCTGGTCACCGTGCAGCGCGCCGTCGACAAGGTGTGCACCGTCGGTCGCACACTCAAGGCGGGCACCAAGGTGACCTTGAACTTCGACATCGACGCCTGACTTCGAGGAGCCGTTGTGACCGAACCTGTCCGACTGTCCGCGTGGGTCCACGGGTACGTCCAGGGTGTGGGTTTCCGCTGGTGGACACGCTCGCGTGCACTGGAACTCGACCTCACCGGGTACGCGCGCAACCACGCCGACGGGCGGGTCCACGTGGTGGCCGAGGGACAACGAAGCTCGGGCGAGAAGTTGCTGGAACTGCTACGGTCCGGCAAGGCGCCTGGGCGGGTCGACCTGGTTGTGGAAAGCTGGGAGCCCGCGCGCGGTGACATGACCGGATTCGAGGAGCGGTAGAAGTGACTTCGGGGGTTAGGCGGCAGTGAGCACACACAACCCTGGTTCGCCCGACCAGCCGGACGAGCCGGGCGGATCATCGCCCTGGACCCCGCCCGACTCCGGCGCGGGCCCGACCCCGCCGGAACAACCCGCGGGCACGCCGCCCACCTGGCCGCCGCCACCGCAACAACCGCCGCAACCACGTCCCGGCCGAATGGCCAGGCAGGAACCGGGCCGCACCCAGCCCCGCCCGCCGACGGTCGCCGAGGCACGGGCGCGCGAGAAGGCACGCAAACAGGCCGAGCAGGCCGAACGCGCCGCCGCCGAAGCCGCGGAAGCCAAGCGCCGCACCAGGAAACGGGTGATGATCGGCGGTGTCGCCGTGGTCGGTGTCGCCGCCCTCGTCGGCGGCGGCTACCTCGCCTACCGGGCGGTCAACGCGCCCGAACAGGTCACCGCTTCCTGCGTGCAGATCGACCAGAACGGCCAGGAGGTCGTCGTCCCGGACGAGCACTGCGGCGACGGCAAGACCAACTTCCGCAGCGACAACTCCGGTGGCATGGGCAGCCTGATCCTGCTCGGGTGGCCGCAGTACCGCTACCACTACGGCGGCAACGCCACCATCGGCCGGCCGCCGAGCGGGGGCACCACGGTGAAACCGCGCAACGCCGAGATCAAGACCAAGTCCGGCACCACCGTTCAGCGCGGTGGCCTGGGCAGCAAGTCCGGCGGGAGTGGTTCCTAGTGCGACGTGTCGCGAGTACGCCACGGCCGGGCTGGCAGCAGATCATCGAAAGCCAGGGGCTCGTCTACGGCGTGCCCGGCCGCGATGCCAGCGGTCAGCCGCGGCCCTACTGGGACGAATCGGTGCACTACGAGTTCTCGATGGACGAGATCCTCGCGCTGGAAGCCGATGTGGAACTGCTGCAGTCGATGTGTCTGCACGCGGCCGAACACGTGGTACTCACCGAGCGGTACGCCGATTTCGGTCTGCCCGAATGGAGTTGGGGCCCGATCGCCGAATCCTGGCGCCGCAGTGACCCTTACGTGTACGGCCGGTTCGACCTGCGCTACGACGCGCGCCGCCCAGCCAAACTGCTCGAGTACAACGCCGACACCCCCACCTCGCTGCTCGAAGCCGCCATCATCCAATGGCACTGGCTGCAGCAGGTGTATCCCGGTGGGGACCAATGGAATTCACTGCACGAGAAGCTGGTGGAGCGCTGGGGCGAGCTGCGTGATGTGCTGCCCGGCACCGAACTGCACTTCACCTGGTCGGGTGCCGACGCCACCGGTGAGGACAACGTCACCACCGCCTACATGCAGGAAACCGCCGCCGAGGCGGGCTTCGACACCGTCGCGCTGCCGATCGAGGAGGTCGGGTTCGACACCGAACTCGGCCGGTTCGTCGACCTCGCCGAGGCGCCCATCGAATCGGTCTTCAAGCTCTACCCCTGGGAATGGATCCTCGACGACGACTTCGGCAAACGCGTCGTCGCGAGCATCCCGCAGACCGCCTGGATCGAACCACTGTGGACCACTCTGCTGAGCAACAAGGCGCTGCTGGCGATCCTGTGGGAGATGTATCCCGGCCACCCGAACCTGTTGCCGGCCTACCTCGACGACCCGCACGAGCTCACCGAATACATCCGCAAACCCAAGCTCGGCCGTGAAGGCGCCAACATGACCATCGTCGGTCCCGGCATGGAGACCGCGACCGGTGGCGTGTACGGCGCCGAGGGCTTCGTCTACCAATTGCTCGACCCGCTCCCGGAATTCGACGGCATGCGTCCCGTGCTCGGGGCGTGGGTCGTCGGTGACAACGCCGCCGGGCTCGGTATCCGCGAGACCGCGGGCCTCATCACCGATGACGGCGCCGCGTTCGTCCCGCACCGCATCGTCGACTGACCACAACACTGTTTCGAAAGGACCACGATGACCGCCCTCGCCCTGGAATCGGGTTATTGGAGTGCGCTCGGTGAAGGCGTCGGCGCCATCATCCTGTACTGCCTGATCGGCCTGATCCTGATGCTGATCGGCTTCTTCGCCATCGACCTGACCACCCCCGGCAAGTTGCGCGACCTGGTGATCGCGGGCAAGCCCAACGCGATCATCGTCTCGGCAGCGGGCATGATCAGCATGGCGTTCATCGTCGTGTTCGCGGTGCTGGCCACCGATCCGGGCGCCAAACTGACGCAGGGGCTGATCACGGCGGTCGTGTTCGGTCTGGTCGGCATCGTCGCGCAGGTGATCTCGGTGCGCGTGGTCGAGAAGGTCACCGGCATCGACATCGGCCGCACCCTGCACGCCGACACCTACACCCCCGAGGTCCTCGTCGTGGCCGCCGCCCACTTCGCCCTGGGCTTGGTGGTGGCGTTCGCGATCCTCTAGTGCGGGTTGATGTGCTTCATCTGCTTCTGTAGCTGACGCAGGTGGGTGGCCGTGCCCGGCTGGGCCTCCCAGCCGGTGACCACGCGGAACAGCAGGACCGCGCCCCACGGGCCGATCACCCACATCGGCCAGAAGTAGGTGAGTTCGCCTGCGGTCAGCGAGATCAGGCCCCAGATGACCAGCACGATGATGCTCACGCCGAGCCAGCTGCCCGCTTCGATGCGCTGCCACACGGGGATGCGCGGTGCCTGCTTCGGCGGGGTGGTGGGTTGCTTGTCCGGCAGGGCAGGCAGGTCCGAAAGGACGAGGGCGAGGTCGTCGCGGGTGGTGGTCGCGTAGACCTTCGCGACGCGCAGGTCGTACTCGGCCAGATCGAGTCTGCCGTCGGCCAGGTGAGTGCTCAGCTGGGCCACGATCGCATTGCGCTCGGCATCGGACGCGCGCGTGCCGGGGGTGATGTCCATACCGACAACCTCTCGTTCACCAAACACAGTGATCTGCTGGTACCAAGCGTCCACCCTCCACTGTGTAATGTCAACCCTTCGTCCGCCTACCGGCCGGAGGTTCACGGCGCCACGACGGCGATCGGATAGGCTCACGCGAGCACACGGGCGGCAACACAGCCCGGTGCGATGTTCCAACCGCAGGCCGCGTGTCTTGCCCTCTCGCACCTAGGTCTGGCCAGAACTCCCGGAGAGGCGGGTGGCGTTGCATCTGAAGAGCTTGACGCTGAAAGGGTTCAAGTCTTTCGCGTCCGCAACCACGTTGCGCTTCGAACCCGGCATCACCTGTGTCGTCGGGCCCAACGGGTCGGGCAAGTCCAATGTCGTCGACGCGCTCACCTGGGTGATGGGCGAGCAGGGCGCCAAGGCGCTGCGCGGCGGCAAGATGCAGGACGTCATCTTCGCCGGGACCAGCGGACGTGCCGCCCTCGGGCGTGCCGAGGTGACGCTGACGATCGACAACTCCGACGGCGCGCTGCCCATCGACTACGCCGAGGTGTCCATCACCCGCCGCATGTTCCGTGACGGCGCGGGCGAATACGAGATCAACGGCAGCAGTTGCCGCCTGATGGACGTGCAGGAACTGCTGTCGGACTCCGGTATCGGGCGTGAGATGCACGTGATCGTCGGGCAGGGTCAGCTGTCGGCGATTCTCGAGTCGCGGCCAGAGGACCGGCGCGCGTTCGTCGAAGAGGCCGCGGGCGTGCTGAAGCACCGCAGGCGCAAGGAGAAGGCGGTCCGCAAACTCGATGCGATGCAGGCCAATCTCGCCCGCCTGACCGACCTCACCACCGAACTGCGCCGCCAGCTCAAACCGCTCAGCAGGCAGGCCGAGGTGGCCCGTCGCGCCCAGACCGTGCAGGCCGACCTGCGCGATGCCCGGCTGCGCCTGGCCGCCGACGACCTGGTGACGCGGCGCGGCGAACTCGAGTCGCAGCTGAGCAAAGAGGCCTACGCGCGCGAGCAGCAGATCAATGTGCAGTCCGAACTCGACGCCGCCAATGCCGCGCTCGCGCAGCAGGAGTTCCAGTTGTCGCGGCTGAGCCCGAGCGCCGAGGCGGCCGCGCAGACCTGGTTCCAGCTCTCCGCGCTGGCCGAACGCGTCAACGCGACCATCCGCATCGCCGCCGATCGCGCCCGCAACCTGCACACCGAGGCACCCGTGGGCACCGGCCGCGACCCCGAGCAGCTCGAGGCCGAGGCCGACCGGATCGAGGCCGAGGAAGCCGAACTGCGCTACGCCGTGGAAATGGCGGCCGAGACGCTCGAGGCCGCGCGGGAAGCGCTGGCCGATCGCGAACACGCCGCCAAAGCCGCCGAACAGGCGCACCTGGCCGCCGTGCGGGCCATCGCCGACCGCCGCGAAGGGCTGGCCAGGCTGTCGGGCCAGGTGGAGAACCTGCGCACCCGGGCGCAGTCGGTCGACGCCGAGATCGCGCGGCTTTCGGTCGCCATCGCCGACGCGCGGCACCGCGGCGAGGCCGCCCAGGCCGAATACGACACCGTGCAGGACGAACTCGGCGATCTCGACGCGGGGGAGAAGGGGCTCGACGCCCAGCACGAACATGCCGTCGCCGCTTTGGAATTGGCCGACGAGCGGGTGCGTGAACTGCGCGAACAGGACCGCGAGGCGAGCAAACTCGTCGCCCGGCTCGGGGCGCGCATCGAAGCACTCGAGATGAACCTGGCCCGCAAGGACGGCGCCGCCTGGCTGCTCGAACACGGGGTGAGCGGCGTCGGTGACCGGCTGTCGGGGCTGCTGCGCGTGGAAGCGGGATTCGAAGCCGCCCTCGCCGCCTTGCTCGGCCCGCTGGCCGACGCGATCACCGCCGACACCGCCGCGGCCGCCGATGCGGCTGTGCGCGAGCTGCGAGCGGGTGACGGTGGTCGGGTGGCATTCGTCTTCGCCGCCGCGAGTTCGGCCTCGTCCGCTGCTGAGAGCGGCTCGTCGGCGGGCGAGGCTGTGACGCGCGCTCTTGCCGATGCCGGGAGTGGCTTGCGGGGAACGGATCAGCCTGCGAAGCGCGCTCCCGCCGATGCCGGGAGTAGTTCGGTGGGGTCGGGTCGAGGTCGTGCGCTCTCGGCAGACGCTGAGCGTGCGCCGCTGCCCGGAGGGGCCAGGTGGCTCGCTGATGTCGTCGACGGTGCCGCGCAGGTGCGGTCCGCGTTGGCCGCGCTCACCGCAGGTGTTGTCGTCGTCGACGATCTGGCAGCTGCCACGGCGCTGGCCGCTGAGCGACCGGAACTGCGGGTCGTCACCCGTGACGGTGATCTGGCCGGGTCGGGCTGGATCATCGGTGGTTCCGAGCGGATGCCGAGTCAGCTCGAGATCCAGGCCGACATCGACGCCGCCACCGCCGAATTGGCCGCCGCGCAGCGCCGCGCCGAGGAGCTCGAGGCCGCGCTGGCGGGTGCGCTCGCGGAGCAGACCGACCGGAAAGAGGCCGCCGACCACGCGCTGATGGCGCTGCACGAATCCGATCAGGCGCTGCTGGCCATCTACGACCGGCTCGCCCGGGTGGGCCAGACCGCGCGCGCCGCGCAGACCGAGGGCGAACGGCTCACCGCCCAGCGCGCCGAAGCCGAAGCGACCCGGGAGAAATCCCTCGCCTCCCTCGCCGAGCTCGAGGACCGGCTGCGCCACGCCGAAACCGAACACGACGACAGCGACGACAGCTACGGCACCGCTGGAACCGAGACCGCCGGGCGGGCCCGCGAAGAGGCCGCCGCCGCGCTTGCCGAGGCGCGGACCATGGAGGTCGAGGCAAGGCTGGCGGTGCGCACCGCCGAGGAGCGTGCGGAATCGGTTCGGGGCAAAGCGGATTCGTTGCGGCGCGCCGCACGTGCCGAGCGGGAGGCGCGGGCGCGGGCCGAACGAGCGCAGGCCGCGCGCAGGCAGGCGGCCGCCGTCGCGGCCGCGGTGGCCGAGTCCGGTGCCAAGATCGCGAAGGAACTCGAGCAGGTGGTGGCCTCGGCCGCCGCCCGGCGCGACGAATTGGTCCGGCGCCGTGGGGAAGTCGCGTCGGCCGTGGAACAGGTCAAGGAACGGGCCCGCGCCCTCAACACCCAACTGGCCCAGCTCACCGACGCCGTACACCGCGACGAGGTGGCCAAAGCGCAAGCGGCGCTGCGCATCGAACAGCTCGAGACCACCATCTCCGAGCAGTTCGGCATCGCGCTGGCCGATCTGGTCGCCGAATACGGTCCCGATGTGCCGCTGCCGCCGTCGGCGCTGGAGATGCAGGAATACGAGGACGCCAAGGAGCGCGGCGAGCAGGTCACCGCGCCGCAGCCGATGCCCTACGACCGCGCCACCCAGGAGCGCCGCGCCAAACGCGCCGAGAAGGACCTCGCCACCCTCGGCAAGGTCAATCCGCTCGCACTGGAAGAATTCGCGGCGCTCGAGGAACGCTACAACTTCCTGGCCACCCAGCTCGAGGACGTCAAGAACGCCCGCAAGGACCTCCTGGATGTGGTCGCCGAGGTCGACGCCCGCATCCTGCAGGTGTTCACCGAGGCCTACGCCGATGTGGAACGCGAGTTCGTCGGGGTGTTCGCCAAACTGTTCCCCGGCGGCGAGGGCCGACTCGTGCTCACCGACCCGTCGGACATGCTCACCACCGGCATCGAGGTCGAGGCCCGGCCGCCGGGCAAGAAGGTCAAGCGGCTGTCGCTGCTCTCCGGTGGCGAGAAGTCACTGACCGCCGTGGCGCTGCTGGTCGCCATCTTCCGCGCCCGCCCGTCCCCGTTCTATGTGATGGACGAGGTGGAGGCCGCCCTGGACGACACCAACCTGCGCCGCCTCATCGGCCTGTTCGAACAGCTGCGGGAGAAGAGCCAGCTGATCGTCATCACCCACCAGAAGCCGACCATGGAGATCGCCGACGCCCTCTACGGCGTGAGTATGCGCGGCGACGGCATCACCCAGGTGATCTCCCAGCGGCTCACCCGTTCCGCCGCTCCCGTCGAGGCGTCCGCACCGGCCTGACGATCACGCAGGCACGTCCAGTCGGGCGGCGATGCGTTCGGCGCCGCCGCGGGCCAGCCAGTCCGGCAGGCTCGTCAGGCTCGGGTGGAGGGCGCGCAGGGCAGGCAGGTCGGCGTGCCAGCCACCGGTTTCGCGGATGAGCCGCCAGGTGTTGGCGAGCTGGGGGCCGATCGCCTCGGCCTCGGCTTCCGAGACCTCGCGGTAGTGGATCGGGCGGCCGATGGCGACCGAGATGGCGGCGGCCGCTTCGGTGGGGGTGATCGCCTCGCCCGCCAGCTCGAGTTCGCGACCGTGCCAACCGTCCGGGTCCGCGAACGCGAGCGCGGCGAAGGCGGCGATGTCGTCGAGCGCGATCATCTGCAACGGACGGTCGGCCGGGAACAGGTGACGGTGCTCCCCACCTGCCCGGATGCCGTCCACCGGTGAGCCGTGCATCAGATAGTTCTCCATGAACCGCACCGGCCGCAACACGGTGTAGCGCAACCCCGCCGCACGGATCGCGTCCTCGATCCGGCGCTTGCCCTCCTGCCCCCACGACTCGGCCGGGCCCATGGTGGCGATTCCGGAGAACACGATCTGGTCGACTTCGGCAGCGCGAGCCGCCTCGATCATGGCGATACCGCGGCGGGCTTCGTCGCCCGCGGTCCACCCGCTCGGCCCGTAGTCGGCAGGCGGGATGAGGAATACGGCCCGAGTGCCCTTCGCCGCGGCGCGCAGCGAGATGGGGTCGTCGAAGTCGCCGACGACCAGTTCGACACCCACCTCGGCCAGGGCGCGAGCGGCGGGGGAATGCGGGTTACGCACGAGCGCGCGAACCCCGTGGCCGTCGGCGAGCAGCCTGCGGGCGGTGACACCACCCTGCTTGCCGGTCGCGCCGGTGATCAGGACTGGAAGTGCTGACGTCATGGCGGAGGAGCTCCGTTTCGTGATCGATCCTGTGTCTACAATCGGGTCGGTCGACCCGTATTGCGGACGGTACGGGCGCGACGACCGGGTATGCCACGTCCGAAGTGGGGAAGGCGTAACGAAATGACGGTCCCAGACGGCACGGAACCAGCGGTCCGGGCCGACGCACGGCGCAACCGGGCGCTGATCCTGGCGGCCGCCCAGCGTGCCCTGGCCGAACGCGGCACCCGGGTCTCGCTGATGGAGGTGGCTCGCCGCGCCGGTGTCGGCGCCGGCACTGTCCACCGCCATTTCCCCACGAAAACCGCGCTGCTGGAAGCGGTCATGCAGGAGCGGGTCGACGGACTGGCGGCGCTGGCCGCCGAACACCTGACCGATCCGGACCCCGGCGCGGCCTTCTTCGCCCTGTGCACCCACGTGATCGTGACGACGCCGGGCAACAAAGACCTGTGCGACCTGGTGCAATCCGACGACGGCTGGCCTCGCGCGCTGCTTCGTGGCGCGGGCGAGCGTTTCCACCGTGCGGTCGGTGCACTGCTCGTCGCGGCCCAGCGTCAGGGCGCGGTCCGCGCGGAGGTGACCGTCACCGACGTGCTGGACATCTTCACCGGATGTGTTGCGATCCAACGGCATCGGCAGACCGGCGAGCCCGTCGCACCCGCCGTCGCGCTCATCCTCGACGCCCTGCGGACCCCGTCCTCAGCCGTAACGGAACTCGCGAAAACCGACCGTGACGAAACGGCGAGAAGTAGCGAAAGCCCGGCGCCGTGCCCCGTCTGCCGAGCACCGGTCCGCCGGCCGGCGATCGGCAGACCGGCTCGCTACTGTTCCCCGGCCTGCCGCCAGAAAGCCCACCGGCTCCGCAGCTCGTCGACCTCCCCGCGGCTCCGCCGCGCGTGAGCGTCTACAGCAGGTCGCTGACGTCGTCGGGGACGTCGACGGCGTATTTGCGCAGGATGTCCATCGAGATGACCTCGAGGGCATTCTCATGGGTGGCGGCCAGGACCACCGGCGCGGCGACACCGTCCTCATGGGCGTGCAGCCACCGGACCGCAACCACGCACCAGCGGTCGCCCGGCTGCAGGCCGGGAAAGTTGTTCTCCGGGCGCGGGGTGCTGAGGTCGTTGCCGATGGATGCCTGATGTTCCAGGAATTCCGCCGTCACCACGGTGCACACGGTGTGGCTGCCGAGATCCTCCGGACCGGTGCTGCAGCAGCCGTCCCGGTAGAAGCCCGTGAGAGGATCGGTGCCGCACTCTTCCAGCGGCCCCCCAAGCACGTTTCGATCGGTCACTCCGCCGATCCTATGGGTGAAACGCCAGAAGTTCCGCAGGACAACGAATCTGTAGTGTTTCCGCCGATCGGCGAACACCTCCGAAACCCGCGCCCGACCCGCCGGGACGACGCCGCCGACGTGCCGCGACGAGGCAGCCGAATAGACTCGGCCGAGTGAGTTCGCAAGCGTGGATCCTGATCGCCGCGATCGCCGCCGTGCTGCTGGTGGCGCTCGTCGCGGGTTTCGTCCTGTACAAGCGACGCCAGATTTCGCTGGCGCCGCCCGAGCCGGACAAGGAGTTGACGGACCGCTCCGGTGGTTACACGGCCTCCGGCGGATTCAGTTTCACCCAGGGCGGGTCGACGGCTACCGCGCCGCGTCCGGAACCCCTGCCGCGCGTCGAGCGCACCGACACCGAGGGGCAACCGCACGTCGGTGACGACGCCGCCGTCCCCCGCGACGCCCCGCGCCGCAATATCACCGATGTGCCGCTGCCCGAGGGTGACGTGTCGGTCGAGAAGCCGGTGGTCGTCCCGGACGACGCCTCCTCGCTCACGACTCCGGTAGCGCCCACCGAACCCGCGCCGGACACCACACCCACGACGGCCCCGCCCGCCGAGACCGCGCCTACCGACACCGCGCCGACGACCGATGCGCCGACCGAGGTCGCGCCGACCGAGACGCCGAAGACCGCGCCCGAGCCGAAGGCCACCCCGGCCGACACCGCGCCACCTGTCGCTCCTGCTCCGGCACCCGAAGCGCCGAGCACGGCACCCGCCCAGCCCGAGGTCACCACCGAGATCGAGGAGATCGACCCGACAACCGGTCGCCTCGTCCGCCTGCGCGGTCGTCTCGCCCGCTCGCAGAACGCCGTCGGCAAGAGCCTGCTCGGCCTGCTCGGCGGCGGCGACCTCGACGAGGACTCCTGGGAGGAGATCGAGGACACCCTCGTCCTCGCCGACATCGGCACCGCGAGCACCGCCGCCATTGTCAGCCGCCTGCGCGAGGAGATGGCCGCGCGCAGCGTGCGCACCCCCGAACAGGCCCGCGCCGCCCTGCGCGACGTGCTCATCGAGGCGCTGCGCCCCGAACTCGATCGGTCCATCCACGCGTTGCCGCACGGCGACAAACCGGCCATCCTGCTGGTCGTCGGCGTGAACGGCACCGGCAAGACCACCACCACCGGCAAGCTCGCCCGCGTGCTCGTCGCCGACGGCCGCCGGGTCCTGCTCGGCGCGGCCGACACCTTCCGCGCCGCCGCCGCCGACCAGCTGCAGACCTGGGGCGAACGCGTCGGCGCCGAGACCGTGCGCGGCAAGGAAGCCGCCGACCCCGCCGCCGTCGCCTTCGACGCGGTGACCGCGGGCATCGATCGCGGTGTCGACGCGGTCCTCATCGACACCGCGGGTCGCCTGCACACCAAGACCGGCCTGATGGACGAGCTGGGCAAGGTCAAGCGCGTGGTGGAGAAGAAGGCCGAGGTCGACGAGGTGCTGCTGGTCCTCGACGCCACCGTCGGCCAGAACGGCCTGATGCAGGCGCGCGTGTTCGCCGACGTCGTCGACATCACCGGTGTGGTGCTCACCAAACTCGACGGCACCGCCAAGGGCGGCATCGTCTTCCAGGTGCAGCACGAACTCGGTGTGCCGGTGAAGCTCGTCGGCCTGGGCGAGGGCGCCGACCATCTGGCCCCGTTCGAGCCGAGCGCCTTCGTCGACGCCCTGCTCGGCGGCACTTCCTAGCACTACGGCACTGCCCGCCCGGTCACCGCGAACCGGGCGGGCAGTGCTGTGTCCAGGGCAGGTGCGCACCGGCGACCCGCCGCGCGAACGGGCGGCAAACCGCACCTGCGACCCGAGCTCACGGTGAGCTGCCAAGCTGTGGCGAAACTCGCGAAACCTGGTGGCAACACAAGTGGCCGATCCGTTCACGCAGGTGAAACACCACAGCTCAACGGATGAAACACCAAGTCGCGACCCTTCTGTACAGGTCCTTTTTGCCGTCATCGGCGAGGCCCGAGATGAGGAGGAAGACAAGGTGGCATTTCCATTGATCGGTACACCGGATACCGGTGATACCGCTTGGATGCTGGCGTCGGCAGCGCTCGTGCTGTTGATGACGCCGGGTTTGGCGTTCTTCTACGGCGGCATGGTCCGTGGCAAGAACGTGCTGAACATGATCATGATGAGCGTCTCGGCCATGGGACTGGTCACCGTCCTGTGGTGTCTATACGGGTTCTCCATGGCGTTCGGCGAGGACAAGGGCAACCTGGTCGGTGACCCGCTCCAGTACTTCGGTCTGAAGAGCATCTTCGGTGGCACCGCCGCCGATTCCCCGGGCATCCCGCTGTTCACCGCGACCCCGGAGGACCCGACGGCCCCGATCACCTCGGGTATCCCGCTCACCGTCTTCGTGGCTTTCCAGCTCATGTTCGCGATCATCACGGTCGCCCTCATCTCGGGTGCGGTCGCCGACCGCCTGAAGTTCGGTTCGTGGCTCGTCTTTGCCGGAATCTGGGCCACCGTCGTCTACTTCCCCGTCGCGCACTGGGTGTTCGCCTTCGACGGCTACACCGCTGAGGCGGGCGGCTGGATCGCCAACAACCTCAAGGCCATCGACTTCGCCGGTGGCACCGCGGTCCACATCAACGCGGGCGCCGCCGGTCTGGTGCTGTGCCTGATCCTGGGCAAGCGCAAGGGCTGGCCCAAGACCCCGTTCCGTCCGCACAACCTGCCGTTCGTGATGCTCGGCGCCGGTCTGCTGTGGTTCGGCTGGTACGGCTTCAACGCCGGTTCGGCCCTCGGCGCCAACGGCATCGCCGGCGCCACCTTCCTCACCACGACGATCGCCACCGCCGCCGCGATGATGGCGTGGCTGCTCGTGGAGAAGATCCGCGACGGTCACCCCACCTCCCTCGGCGCCGCCTCGGGCATCGTCGCGGGTCTGGTCGCCATCACCCCGGCGTGTTCCTCGGTGAACGTGATCGGTGCCCTGGCCATCGGTGTCGTCTCCGGTGCGCTGTGCGCCCTCGCCGTCGGCCTGAAGTTCCGCTTCGGCTTCGACGACTCGCTCGACGTGGTCGGCGTCCACCTGGTCGGTGGTCTGGTCGGCACCCTGATGGTCGGTCTCGTCGCTACCAGCGAAGCCCCGGCGGGCGTCGCCGGCTTGTTCTACGGTGGTGGGGTCGAGCAGTTGAAGCTGCAGGCTGTCGGTGCCTTCGTGGTTCTGGCCTACTCGCTGGTCGCCACGGCCGTCATCGCGTACGCGATCAAGTTCACGATCGGCCTGCGCGCCAGTGAAGAGTCCGAGGCCGCGGGCCTCGACGAGTCCGAGCACGCGGAAACCGCTTACGATTTCGCTGCTGTGGGTGGCACGGCACGCTCGCTCGTCAAGGAGGCATGACGAACATGAAACTGGTTACGGCAATCGTCAAACCGTTCACGCTCGAAGACGTCAAGACCGGGCTGGAACAGGCAGGCGTGCTCGGCATGACCGTCAGCGAGGTCCAGGGTTACGGCAGGCAGAAGGGCCACACCGAGGTCTACCGCGGTGCGGAGTACTCCGTCGACTTCGTGCCGAAGGTGCGCGTGGAGGTCGTCGTCGACGATGCCTCGGTGGAGAAGGTCGTCGAGGTGATCGTCGAGGCCTCGCGCACCGGCAAGATCGGTGACGGCAAGGTGTGGGTGACCCCGGTGGACACGATCATCCGGGTCCGCACCGGCGAACGCGGTACCGACGCACTGTAATTCGCCGCAGTCGCACGGCGAACGATCGAGCGGCCCCGCTCCTACCGGATTCGGTCGGGGCGGGGCCGCCCGCATGAATGGGTGGTGGGGCAGTGGAACAGCGCAACGGCGGAACACAGAACAACGCGGCAACCGACCTGGTGAAGGCCAGAGCGGCGCTGCTCGAGGGAGCGGGCACCCGCAATCCGCGGCTCGACCCACAAGCTCTGCGGGCCGCGCTGGTCGACCTGTTCGACCTGTGGCTCACCAGCAAGGGCAACGAACTCGGCATCACCCCCGACAGCGGGCTGGCCCTGGTTGCCGTCGGCGGGCTCGGCAGGCGCGAGATGCTGCCCTACTCCGATCTCGATCTCGTACTGCTGCACGACGGGGTCGACCAAGCCGTGGTGGCCGAGGTGGCCGACAAGCTCTGGTATCCCCTCTGGGACGCCCACATCAAACTCGACCACAGCGTGCGCACGGTGCCGCAGGCGCTTCGCGTGGCCGCCGACGACACCATCGCCGCGCTCGGCATGCTCGAGGCCCGCCACATCGTCGGCGACGAGGATCTGAGCAACCTGCTGATCGGCGGGGTGCGCCGGGAATGGCGCACCGGCATCCGTTCCCGCTTCGACGACCTCATCGCCCAGGCGAACACCCGCTGGCAGCGCAGCGGCGAGATCGCCCACCGCGCCGAACCCGATCTGAAGAACGGTCGCGGCGGGCTGCGCGACATCCAGCTGCTCGATGCCCTCGCCATCGCCCAATTGACCGATGCCGTACCAGGTTTGGGGCCCGAGGTACCCGGCGGCGGTCTGAAACAGGCGCACCGACGCCTGCTCGACGTGCGCACCGAACTGCACCGCGTGGCCGGTCGCGCTCGCGACCAGTTACGCGCACAGGACGCCGACGAGATCGGCGCCGCGCTGCGCATCGGCGACCGTTTCGACCTGGCCCGCACCCTCACCGATTCGGCACGCACGGTGAGCTATTCGACCGACGTTGGTCTGCGCACCGCCGCGAACGCACTGCCCCGGCGCGGACTGGCCCGGCTGCGCCGCCTCCCGGTGCGCCGCCCGCTCGACGAGGACGTGGTCGAGCACGCCGGTGAGGTGGTGCTCGCCCGCGACGCCCGCCCGCAACGCGACCCCGGCCTGATCCTGCGCGTCGCCGCCGCCTCGGCCCAGACCGGGCTGCCGATGTCGGCGACCACCCTCAACCGGCTCTCCGAAGACGCCCCCGAGCTACGCGAACCCTGGCCCAAGGACGCACTCGACGACCTGCTCGTGCTGCTCGGCGCGGGGCGCGGCGCGATCGATGCGGTGGAGGCCCTGGACCGAACAGGCTTGTGGGGCAGGCTCTTTCCCGAATGGGGTGCGGTCCGCGACCTGCCCCCGCGCGACGCGCTGCACACCTGGACCGTCGACCGCCACCTCATGGAGACCGTCGCCTACGCCACCGGCCTCAGCACCCGTGTGGCCCGCCCCGATCTGCTGATCCTCGGAGCCCTGCTGCACGACATCGGCAAGGGACGCACCGGTGACCACAGCGTGGTCGGCGCCGAACTGGCCACCCACATCGGGCGCAGGCTCGGCCTGTGGCCCTCGGACGTGCGAACTCTCAGCGCTATCGTGCGCCACCACCTGCTGCTGCCCGACACCGCGACGCGGCGCGACCTCGACGACCCGGCCACCGTCGGCCACGTCGTCGACGCGCTCGGCGGCGACGTGGGTCTGCTCGAATTGCTGCACGCCCTGGCCGAAGCCGACTCGATGGCGACGGGGCCCGGTGTGTGGGGTGATTGGAAGGCTTCGCTGATCGGTGAACTGGTTCGCCGGTGCCGGCTGGTGATGGCGGGAGAGCCGCTGCCGCAACCGGAGCCGATCGACCCCGACCTGGTTGCCAAGGCGGAGGCCGGCGGTGTGCACGTGACGCTCAGCGCGGGAGAAGGCAAACACACCCACGTGGTCACCGTCATCGCGCCCGACGAGCCGGGTCTGCTCGCCGACGCGGCCGGCGTGCTGGCGCTGCATTCACTGCGGGTGCTGTCGGCCTCGCTCGGCGGGGTCGGTGAATCGGCGATCAACACCTTCGTCGTCACCCCGAAGTTCGGCGACCCACCCGACGCGGGTCTGCTCCGCCAGGAACTGATCCGGGCCATCAGCGGTGCGCTGGATCTGCAAGCGGCGCTGGTCAAACGCGAGACCGAGACCGTCGGCCGCTACGCGCGCGCCCAGCCGCGCCTGATCTGGCAGTCCGCACCCGCACCGGGACAGGTGATCCTGGAATTGCGCGCCGAGGACCGGGTCGGGCTGCTCAGCAGGCTCGCGGGCGCGTTCGCCGCGGCGGGCGCGAATGTGCGCTGGGCCAAGGTGGTCACGATGGGCACGGCCGTGGTCGACGCGTTCTGCCTCGAACTCGGTGACGCCGACAGCCCTGCCCTGCGCGAACGGATCGAAAAGGCCGTTCTGGACGTGGTTCCCCGCCCGGCACCGCCGCAGCAGCCCGCCGAGATCGGTTCGGACGCCTGAAACGTTAGGACACGGTTTACTCACCGATTGCTATCGGGTTGCTACGTATTGGTTACTCGCTGCCCGATAAGTCGAAACACGACCTATAGCATTCGAAAGGTCCGGCTGTCACTCGTTCGAGGGGAGCTGATCCGTGGCTATCGAAGTCGTCTCCGCATCGATGATGACCAGCGACGCGACCGCGCACATCGCGCGCTGCGTCGGCGGTGACCTGTGGGTGGTTTCGTGGTTGCCGGGCCGCACCCTCACCGGTGCTCAGGCCCTGGCCGCGATGACCATCGCCTCGACCACCGCCCATCACACCGATTCCGCCGAATCCGAGTGGAACCGGATCGAGGCGCTCTCGCGTGAGCTCGGCCTCACCGGGCGCGAGGCGGTGTACCTGGTCAACATCGAGAACCACGAATTGCGCCGCACCGCGCCACCGCACGTGCGCTCCGGGGAATAACACCCATTACCCTGGGAGGGCAATAGAGGTCCCTTTCAGATCAGGAGCGCGATCGGTGTTCGAATCCCTGTCCGACCGGCTTACCGGTGCACTGCAGGATCTGCGCGGTAAGGGGCGGCTGTCACCGGCCGACATCGACGCCACCGCGCGCGAGATCCGCCTCGCCCTCCTCGAAGCCGACGTGGCGCTGCCCGTGGTGCGCGGGTTCATCGCCAATGTGAAGGAACGCGCCAAGGGCGCGGAGGTCTCCGCGGCGCTCAACCCGGCCCAGCAGGTCGTCAAGATCGTCAACGAGGAACTCGTCGCCATCCTCGGTGGTGAGACCCGGCGCCTCAACCTGGCCAAGAACCCGCCGACGGTCATCATGCTGGCCGGTCTGCAGGGTGCGGGTAAGACCACCCTCGCGGGCAAGCTCGCCAAATGGCTCAAGGGTCAGGGCCATCAGCCGCTGCTCGTGGCCTGTGACCTCCAGCGTCCCGGCGCCGTCACACAGCTGCAGGTCGTCGGTGAGCGCGCGGGCGTGCCCGTGTTCGCCCCGCACGGCGGCACCTCCATCGGCGGTGGCGAGAACCCGCTCGGTATCACCGCCGCCGACCCGGTCGCGGTCGCGGCGGGCGGTATCGAAGAGGCCAAGGCCAAGCAGTACGACGTGGTCATCGTCGACACCGCCGGTCGCCTCGGCATCGACGAAGAACTCATGCGCCAGGCCGCGGGCATCCGCGACGCCGTGAACCCCGACGAGACCCTCTTCGTGCTCGACGCGATGATCGGTCAGGACGCGGTGAGCACCGCCGAGGCCTTCCGCGACGGTGTCGGCTTCACCGGCGTCGTGCTCACCAAGCTCGACGGTGACGCCCGCGGTGGTGCCGCGCTGTCGGTGCGCAATGTCACCGGCGCGCCCATCATGTTCGCCTCCACCGGTGAGAAGCTCGAGGACTTCGACGTCTTCCACCCCGATCGGATGGCCTCGCGCATTCTCGGCATGGGTGACGTGCTCACCCTCATCGAGCAGGCCGAACAGGTCTACGACGCCAAGCAGGCCGAGGAGACCGCCCGCAAGATCGGCAGCGGTGAGCTCACCCTCGAGGACTTCCTCGACCAGATGCTCGCCATCCGCAAGATGGGCCCGATCGGCAACCTGCTCGGCATGCTGCCCGGTGCGGGTCAGATGAAGGACGCGCTCGCGGCCGTCGACGACAAGCAGCTCGACCGCGTGCAGGCCATCATCCGCGGTATGACCCCCGCCGAGCGCGACAACCCGAAGATCATCAACGCCTCCCGCCGCCTGCGCATCGCCAACGGCTCCGGCGTGCAGGTCTCCGAGGTCAACCAGCTCGTCGACCGGTTCTTCGAGGCCAAGAAGATGATGGCCATGATGGGCCGTCAGATGGGTCTGCCCGGCGCGCGCCGCGGCAACAACAAGAAGGGCAAGAAGGGCAAGAAGGGCGGGCGTGGTCCCACGCCGCCGAAGATGCGCGGCGGGTTCCCCGGTATGCCCGCCGGTATGCCGCCGGGGATGGATCTGTCGCAGATGCCGCCCGGTCTCGACCAGCTGCCGCCCGGTCTCGAGGGCATCGATCTCTCGCAGCTGAAGTTCCCGAAGAACTGAGCTGTGTTTTTGGAGCGCTGGCGCGCTCGAGTCGGCGGCCCCTGCGGTTTCGACGATCAGGCACCGTGGCTTGCTCCTTCGTCGCCTACGCCACGGCGCCTGATCGTCGGGACGGCCGCCGACCGCCGCTTCGCGGCGTCCCCTCCTCGGGGTCGGGGAGGGCGGGGCCGGTTTGGTCAGAGCAGCTTGGGGATCAGGGCTTTTCGGTTCGCTGGGTAGTCGGCGAATTTCTCGCGGTACCAGCGGTGCGTCGCGAAGGCGCGTGGCACCAGGTTGCCCGCGGTGATCAGGAAGATCACCACGCCCGCCAACGACCAGGTGAGCAGTGCGAACCCGGCCCACGCGATCAGTTCACCGAGGTAGGCCGGGCTGCTGACGAAGCGGAAACCGCCGCCGTGCGGGACGCGGTACTCGGCGGCGCCCGGGTCGTTCTTGTCCCGCAGATTCCGCACGATCGACTCCGAGCGCACCAGCAGGGCGAAGCCGCCCAGGTACACGACCAGCCCGATCAGGAAACGCGGGTCGGTGAGCCAGGCGGTGCCGTACTGATTTTTGTAGTCGTTGCTGAAGAACGCGCCGTTGAGGTAGCCGTGCAGCGCCGTCACGAAAACGCCCGCTCCGACCACCGACACATTGAAGGTGCTCTTCTTGCCCGGCACCTGCCGGATCGACAGCGGGAAGAACCAGCCGCGATTGCCGTAGTGCAGTACCCAGATGGCGGCCAGCACCAGCGGGACGGGCTCGAAGCGGTCGGGTCCGCTCAGATAGAACACCGCGAACACCACGGTCGCGGGCAACTCCATCAGCCACCAGCCCAGCTTCGGGTTCAGGTTGAAGCCCACCGCGTTGGAGGCGAAGCGGCCGTACGGGCTCTGCGCGAACAGCCCGCCGACGATGACGAACGCGGCGAAGCCGAACGCGATGGTCAACACCGTGTCGTAGGTCGTGTTCCCGGTGTACCAGTCCATCGAGATCCTCTGTCCAGGCGTGCGGCACGATCGCCGACGCAAAACTAGAACACGTTCTATCATGGATCGCGCAGGGGGAACGCGACAATGGAGGACGCAGATGCCGCTCGACCGGACCGCTGAAGACCTGCTGGCGGCGGTGCTGGCATCCCCGCGCGCCGTGGCGGCCCACGACAAGACCGCCTGGGTCGGGCTGTTCGCCGAGCAGGCGGCGGTGCACGACCCCTACGGCTCGCGTGCGCACATCGGGCCCGAGGCGATCTCGCGCTTCTACAACGTCTTCATCGCGCCCAACACCATCGCCTTTCGGGTCGAGCGCGACATCGTCGCCGGACACACGGTGGTACGTGACCTGCACATCGAGACGACCATGTCGACGGGTGCGACCGTTGTCGTGCCGATGCATCTGCGCTACGACCTTGTCGCGACGGATGGTGGGTGGCGGATCATCCGGCTTGCCGCGCACTGGGAGTTGGGGGTGATGGTCGGAAGGTTGTTGCGTACCGGGCTGGCAGGTGTGCTCGCGGGGGTGAAACTCGGGCCGCAGCTGGTCGGGGAGCTTGGTATGGGTGGGGCGATGGGGATGATGCGGGCGT
>NZ_JACBIU010000046.1:0-29727 GCF_013839555.1 Nocardia sp. GTS18
TAGGGTAAAGATGAGCGGTAGATACAAAGCACATCGAAGAGGGAGTTATTTATTTATAGCAGATGCGGGAGCACTCGAGTTCTGAGCATGTCTCTGCGGCAGCAGCGTATGATGTGTATAGGAGACTGGTGGGCAGCGGCTGCGGCTTGTAGTAGGTGAGCGGTGGGCGCAGGGTCGTGGTGGGGCGGGTCGAGGCGTCGTCGGTGTCGACTCCCGACACAGCGCGGGCCAGTCCGACGACGAACAAGAAGACGAGTACGGCGATCACGCCTGTGCTCGATCGTCTGGCACCGCCGGCACTCGGACCGCCGAGGTACTCGCGGCGCACCGCCGGGTCTCGCAACGACCCGGAAGGATCGGGTACCTGCCGCAGCAGTTCCCGCGCCGCGGGCCCGTGGGCCGGTTCGAGTTCGGCGGCCCGCAACAGCCACCGCTCGGCATCCGCCCGCCTGCCCGACCGTGCGGCGTCCGCGCCGAGCAGATACATGGCCTCGGCATTGTCGGGTTCCAGCCGCAACGCCTGCTCGAGTGCCGCACGGAACGCGACGGCGCGCTGGGCGTCGGCTTCGGCGCCGTGCCACAGCACGCGGGCACGCGTGATGTAGAGGAGTGGTTCCTGCGGGTCGAGTTCGATGCCGACGTCGACGGCGGCCAGCGCCGCCTCGCGGTCCCGGGGTGCCAGCACGACCGCGAGTACCCGGTGACACTCGGCCGACCAGGGGTTCAGGTCCACGCAGGTGTACGCCGCGCGCACCGCCTCGTCCTGATGGGCGAGCGCCGCGACCCGATCGGTGTCGGTCAGCCGGTCGAACAATCCGTGTTCACTGAGCGCGAGCAGGACCCACGCGAACAGGTGCTCGGGGTCGTGGCGCAGCGCCGTGCGTGCCGCCGCGCTCGCGGTGGCGAAATCCGCGGACCGCAGCCACGTGTGCGCGACGTGTGCGTGGGCATCGGCGTTGTCGGGCTCGACGGCCAGGAGGGCGGCCAGCTCGGCGCGGGCCGCCTCGAGTCGGTCCAACTCGACCAGTACGACGGCCCGGTCGAGTCGCGGTTCGCTCATGGGTGTCGGTTCAGCGCTTGACGCGCTTCAGGTACCGGGCGAGATCGTCATAGCTCCCGTCACCGTTGGCGAATTCGACCACATTGCGGGCGGATTCGAACCAGGCACCGGTACTCGGCCGCACCTGGGCGAGCGCGGCCCGCACATCGGGCATGCCGACGGGACGCACCTCACCCGTGCGCATCGAGTCCGCCATCGCCAGCTGGGTGGCCGAGGTGCAGATGTGGGCGAGATCGGCGCCGGACAGGCCCTCGGTGTGCGCAGCGAGGGCAGTGAGGTCTATGCCCGCGATCGGACGGTCACGCAGGTGGTAGTGCAGGATCGACCGGCGCGCGGCGGCGTCCGGCAGGCCGACGAAGATCATCCGGTCGAACCGGCCGGGCCTGCGCAGGGCCACGTCCACGTCCCACGGGTGGTTCGTCGCGCCGAGCACGAAGACGCCCTCGTTGCTGTGGGTCGCCGAATCCATCTCGGTGAGCAACTGGTTCACCACCGTGCGCATGGTCGAGGACCCGTGCATCTGGCTGCGTTTGTGCCCGAGCGCGTCGACCTCGTCGAGGAACAGCACGCACGGCGCGTTGCGGCGGGCCATCTCGAAGATGCTGTGCACATTGCGCTCACTGGACCCGGTGTAGATATCGAGGATGTCGGCGATCTCGATCGGGTAGAAGTTGGCGCCGAGCTCCCCCGCGACCGCCGAGGCGATGAACGTCTTGCCGCAGCCGGGCGGGCCGTACAGCAGCAGGCCGCCGCGCGCGGAGGTACCGAAGGCCTTGGCGAGTTCGGGATTGCGCAGCGGGCCGAGCAGGGTGAGGTCGAGCTGACGCTTCACCTCGTCCATGCCACCCACATCGGCGAGGCCGATACTGGGTCGTTCGACGGTGGCGGCGTCCTCGTCGGTGACGTACTCGGCCGGGGCGTCGACGAACGCGGGGGCGATGATGTCACCCACCTGACTCTCGGCGGCGGCCCAGTCGTAGCCGGGCGATGCCGGGGCAGGCGCCGGTTCCGGCGATCCACCGCTCAGTGCGGTGCTGCACCGCGTCATCAAGGCCAGGACCTGCGCGTTTCCGGGCTCGTTCCCGAGCGCCACACCACAGTGGGCCAGCGCGTCGGCATACCGTTGCCGCTCGATCAGCAGCTCGATGACGCACACGCGCAGCGCGAGCACCCCCGGACTGCGGTCGAGCATCGTCAGCATGTCGGTGAGTACCTGGTCGTCGGCCACCTCTCCCCCTTCGAACCGCGAACATTCGACCGTACCGTAACCGGCGCAACGGATTTCGCTGAATCGGCCGATGATCGGTCCCACCCACCGGGACCGGGTCCGCGAGCGCGGTGCCCGACCCGATGCCGATCATTCGCCGCGAATATTTCGCACCGATGCGAACAAAATGCCCGCGAGCAAACCCAATTGAGACCGGCATCACAGATATCGCAGTTATGCATTACTGCCGCCGAATCGATCGGATAAGTGACGTTTCCAGTTTCCGACACCACCGGAGGGCGGCGCGCCCGGCGTGTTGACTGGGCGCCAACCGGCGGGTCGCCCCCGCGCCGCACTCGCCCAACCTGGGACTTCACTGAGAATCGTCGGCGTGTCGCGCAGACACACCGACCCGTCGCCGCGCCGGGCCACGGCCGGCCCGCTTCAGAAATTCGACCTGGCGTTATCTTTTCGTGATTCGGTGTGACTCACGTCGCACGTTCGTTCCGGTCGAATCGACGAATTCCCTTCCAGGACGCATGTCCGACTTTACAAACCACCGTGATTGGTTCGTAACCTTTTCGAGACCTCACGGAGTCCGCCAGGCCAGAACGGCTCGGCGCGAGGAGTCCGCCCCGTCATACGGACGGGACGTCGTGGGGCAGATTGGAAGTACCGCATCATGGCGACCAACACCGTCAAGCGTCAGGCGCAGCGTGCCGTTGCCGCCGGAGCCGTCGGCGCTGCCACCATCGGCGCGTTCCTCCTGCCGGCCGCTCCCGCGTCGGCGACGCCCGTCACCGTGCCCGGCATCGGCACCTTCGAGGTGCCCAACGAGATCCCGATCCCGGCGGGCATCCCCGGCATCGAGGCCCCGGCCGCGCCGCACGTGTTCACCGCGCCCACCGCCACCGCCGCCGACATCGCCCTCGATGCCGCGCTGAGCAAGGTCGGCTCCCCCTACGTCTACGGTGCCGCGGGCCCGGACGCCTTCGACTGCTCGGGCCTGGTCCAGTGGGCCTACCGCCAGGCGGGCATCGAGCTGCCACGCACCAGCGGCGCCCAGCTCGGCGCGGGCACCCCGGTGTCGATCGGCGACCTGCGCCCCGGCGACCTGGTGTCGTTCTATGGCGGCGGCCACTCGGGCCTCTACGCCGGTGACGGCAATGTCGTCCACGCCGCCACCTCGGGCTCGCCGGTGCACGTCGCGTCGCTCGACTCGATGCCGTTCGCGGGCGCTCGCCGCTTCTGATCCAGCCGGCACGGTGCGTCGTTCTCGGGGAAGGGCGCACCGTGACCCTTTCGTGCCCCACTGGACACGAACCCTCGCCGTTCCGTAATCTGATCGAGACCTTCGTGGCGGACGGGGAAGTCCGGGTTCAGGTAAGGCGCTTGCATCGTCGGATATCGAGAGAACGGGGCACGGGGCACTGTGAGATCACAACACCGGAGATTTCACGCAGCGCGTGGATTGGCCGGAGCCCTGTCCGCTACCGTCCTGGTATGCACCGCCGCCGTGGCCGGCCCCTCCGCGGCCGATCCGGTCGCCCTCCCCACCACCGCCGGTGACGCGATCGCCCGCATGGTCGACCTGTCCCGGCAGGCCGAAGTGGTCAACCAGGAATCCCTCACCGCGCAAACCGAACTCGACGCGAAACTGGCAGTCCAGCGCGATGTCGACGCCGCGCTCGCCGCCGCGACGGCCGTAGCCGACGCCGCCCGCGCCGAGGTGCGCAAGTTCCAGCCGATGATCGACCGCGCCGCCGTGGCCGCTTACACCGGCGCGCGCACCGACCGCATGTTCGCCGTGCTGTCGAGCAACTCCCCCCAGCAACTGCTGGACAAGATGTCGACCCTCGACGTGCTGTCCCAGCAGACCGCCGACTCGGTCCGCGAATTCAAGAAGGCCGCCGACGCGGCGACCGCCGCCGAGACCACCGCCCGCACCGCCGCCGATGCCGCCCGCGCCGCGACCGCCGCCGCCGAGGCCGTGCGCGCCGATGTCGACCGCAAACGTGCCGACCTCGCGGCCGCGACCACGCAGGTCGTCGAGGCATGGGGTGCGCTGTCGGCGCGCGACAAGTCGACGCTCGCCGGCTCCCCCTTCCCGCCCGGCTTCGATCGCGACAGCCTGCTCGCGGGCCTCGTGCCCGGTAGCGGAACGAGCGCGCTGGCCGCCGCCCTCACCCGGGTCGGCGACCCGTACGTGTGGGGCGCCACCGGCCCCGACCAGTTCGACTGCTCCGGTCTCGTGCAGTGGGCCTTCAAGCAGGTCGGCAAGAACGTCCCGCGCACCAGTTCCGCGCAGGCCGGGTACGGCACGCCCGTCGCCAAGGAAGATCTGCAACCCGGTGACGTGGTGCTGTTCTATCCGGAGATCTCGCACGTCGGGATCTACGCGGGCAACGGAATGATGGTGCACGCCTCCACCTTCGGTGTGCCGGTCGCCGTCGCACCCATCGACACCACCCCCTATCACTCGGCCCGGCGATACTGAAGCCGTGAACGTGCGCACCTGGCTGTCGGCGCGTGGCCGACTCGAATTCTGTCTCACGCTCGCCTCGGTCACCCTGCTGACCGGGGCGTGCGTCGCCCTGATCCTGGTGCCGCGCAACGCCGGACCGCTGCAGCTGGCCACCGATCAGGCCGAGGTGCTCGGCACGACCGTCGGCATCGACGATCCGCGCCTGGCCCCGGTGCGCCGCGAGGTGCAGCCGTTCGGGCCGATTCTGGTGCGTCAGGTCGAGGCCGGTGGCGCCGACACCGCGCTGGTGGTCGCCCATCCGGGCCACGAAGCCGATCTCGAGGTACTCGAGGCCCAGCTCGCGCCCGCGATCGCCGACGTCAGCGCCGTGTGGGGCACCGAGTGGAACCGGGCACCGGTCATCGTGGTCGCGAGCAACAGCGCCGAGTTCACCGCGTTGACCCGCCGGGCGGGGGCCTCGACCACCGCCGACGTGGCCGCGGTGTCGTTGACCGGCTCCTACGCGCCCGGTACCGAACCCACCGAGCAGCGCATCGTGTTCAATCCCGATGCCCGTCGCCGCGTCGGTGACGAAGGCATGGCCACCCTGTTGCGCCACGAGCTCACCCACGTCGCTACCCGCGCGGTCACCGTCGACGGTGCGCCGCAGTGGATGCTCGAGGGCTTCGCCGAGTACGTCGCCCAGCGCGCGAGCGGTCAGACCTTCTCGCAGATCGCCCCGACCCTCACTACCCGATTACGGGCGGGCACGCTGCCTGCCGACCTGGTCACCGACGCGGAGTTCACCGGGACCGACGCCGCCTTGGCTTACGAGTCGGCGTGGAGCGTGTGCGCCTACCTCGCCGACAAGCACGGTCCCGCCGCGCTCACCCACCTGTACCGGCAGCTCGCGCGGGGCCCGCAGTCGACCGCCGCACAGGACGCGGCATTCACCACCGTGCTCGGCGCCTCCCGGTCCCAGCTGCTCGACGGCTGGCGCTCCTGGCTGCGCGCCCACGCTGTCTGACCACCGGCCACCTCGCCCGACCGCCGCCCCGCGCCGAGGCACCGACACATTAGGTTGTTCACTATGGCCCGAACTCTCCTGGTTACCAACGATTTCCCACCTCGGCCGGGTGGTATCCAGTCCTATCTGCAGGCACTGACCCAGCAGCTGCCCCCCGAGGACCTCGTCGTCTACGCCCCCCGCTGGCGCGGTGACAGTCACGAGAAGTTCGACGCCACCCAGAAGTTCCGCGTGGTCCGCCATCCGACCACACTGATGCTTACCACACCTGCCGTGATCAAGCGAGCAAGCGCTCTGCTGCGCGAAAACGATTGCGACACAGTCTGGTTCGGTGCCGCCGCGCCACTGGCCGCGATGGCGCCCGCCCTGCGGCGAGCAGGCGCCGAACGCATCCTGGCCAGCACCCACGGGCACGAGGTCGGCTGGTCGATGCTGCCCGGTTCGCGCCAGGTGCTACGCACGATCGGCGAGAACACCGACGTGGTCACCTACGTCAGCAAGTACACCCGGGGCCGGTTCGCCTCGGCGTTCGGCCCGCGCGCGGCGCTGGAACACCTGCCCCCGGGCGTCGATCCGTCAGAATTCCGCCCCGACCCGGGCGCCCGCGCCGAGCTGCGCGCCCGCTACGGCCTCGGCGACCGGCCGACAATCCTGTGTCTGTCGCGGCTGGTGCCACGCAAGGGCCAGGACATGCTCATCGTCGCGATGAACGAGATCAAGGAACGGGTCGACGGCGCGGTGCTGGTCATCGCGGGCGGCGGACCGTACGAGAACCGCTTGCGCGGCCTCGCCGAGGCACTGGACCTCGGTGACAGCGTGGTGTTCACCGGCCGCGTCCCCTCCGGTGAGCTCGCCGCCCACCACACCATCGCCGATGTGTTCGCCATGCCGTGCCGCACCCGTGGCGCGGGCCTTGACGTCGAGGGCCTTGGCATCGTGTTCCTCGAGGCATCCGCGACCGGGGTGCCGGTGGTGGCGGGCGATTCCGGCGGGGCGCCGGAGACGGTACGCGAGGGCGAAACCGGTCTGGTGGTGCACGGTCGCTCGCTGCCGCAGATCAGCGATGCCATCGTCGAGCTGCTCACCGACCGCGACAACGCCGCGCGCATGGGTGCCGCGGGCCGCGAATGGGTGCAGCGGAACTGGCATTGGGATCGCCAGGGAGCCCGTCTGCGGCAACTGCTCGGGTGACACCCCGGACTGTCGCGGTGGCGCGTCCATTACTCTCAGCGAGGTGAGCAGTATCCAGGTCGCCGATCAGACCTTTCTCGCCGCGCCGCCCGCCGCGATCGCCGAGGTGCTCGGTGCCCCGAACAACTGGCGCCGCTGGTGGCCCGACCTGCACCTCGACGTGCGGGAGGACCGGGGCGACAAGGGCATTCGCTGGACGGTCGCGGGCCCGCTGACCGGCACCATGGAGGTGTGGCTCGAGGCCGTCGCCGACGGCGCGATCCTGCACTACTTCCTGCACGCCGAGCCCACCGCGAGCAAGCCGCTCACGCCGCGGGCGCTGGCCGCCGCCAACCGCGCGCGGCGGGTCGCGGGCAAGGACATGTCGTTCGAACTGAAGGCACGGCTGGAAGCGGGCCGCCCCGCGGGCGTCGCACCCGCCTCGGCGCTGTAACGAAAGGAATCCATGGCCCCCGACCGGACCAAGAGATCGATCGTCATCGAGGCCCCGTCGCAGCAGGTGATGGCCGTTATCGCCGATCTGGAGTCCTACCCGGAATGGGTGGCCGCGGCGAAATCGGTCGAGGTGCTCGGCACCGATGCGACGGGCCGGGCCTCGACCGCGCGTTTCGTGCTCGACGCGGGCGTCGTCAAAGACGCCTACACCCTCAGCTACACCTGGCGAGCCGACGGCAAGGCGGTGAGCTGGCACCTGCTCGACGGCGACCTGCAGAAAGCCCAGGACGGCAGTTATGAACTCCTGGACCGTCTCGACGGCAGCACCGAGGTGACCTACGAGCTCACCGTCGACTTGAACATCCCGATGATCGGCATGTTCAAGCGCAAGGCCGAGAAGGTGATCACCGATACGGCGCTGAACGAACTGAAGAAGCGGGTCGAGGGCTGAGCGCCCCGGGCATCACCCGCGTCGAACTGTTCGTCGGCAAGGGCGGGGTCGGGAAGACGACGCTGGCCTGCGCGACGGGCATGTCCTACGCGCGCGCCGGTGAGCGGGTGCTCATCGCCTCGCTCGACCAGGCGCACTCCCTCGGCGACGCGCTGGGTTTCCGTTTCCCGCACGACCCGGGCACGGTGGCCGGAGTCGCCCGGGTGGCGCCGGGGATCGAGGTGATCGAGATCGATTCCCTCGCCCTGCTCGAGGACCGGTTCCGCGATGTGGTGCGGATGCTGGACAAGGGCAGCGGCCACGATCACGGCATCGACCTGGCCGCACTCGATCCCGCCGAGCTCACCGGGCTGCCCGGGGTGCAGGAACTGCTGATGCTGGTGGAGATCGGGCAGTTCGCCGAGGAGAACGACTGGGACGTCATCGTGGTCGACTGTCCACCCTCGGCCGACATGCTACGTATCGTCACCGCCCCCGACACCCTGCTCAACTACCTGGAACGGCTCTGGCCCAAGCACGCCCGCACGATGAGCGCGATCGGCACCGACCTGCGTAAAGCGGTACTGGCTGCGGCCGTGGAGCGGGTGGTGAACGCGGTGACCCAGGTCCGCGACCTGCTCGCCGACCGCGCCCGAACCAGCGCGCGTCTGGTCACCGGACCGGAGCAGGTCGCGGTGGCCGAGGCCAGGCGGGTGCGGTCGGCCGCGGCACTGCTCGGCTTGCGATTGGACGCGGTGGTGGTGAACAAGGTGCTCGCACCCGTCCCGCCGCCCGGTGAGAACGCGCACCCGGCGGTGCACTGGTATCTGAATCGGCGCGCCGAACAGCTGGAGGTGGTCGCGCGGTTGCACGAGCAACTCACCGATGTCCCGATCATCGTCGCCAAGCACGCCGGGGCCGAACCGGTGGGGCTGAGCGCACTGTCCGCGTTCTCCTATTCGGTCGACACGCTGCCCCGCCCGTCGCTCGGGGCTGCGGAATCGGGCGAACCGATGGTTCGATGGGAGTCGGGCTCCGGCGTCGACTCCGTGTACGCGATGCGGATGCGGCTGCCGGTGGTCGATCCCGGCACCTTGCGGCTGGGCCGAGTGGAGGACGATCTGATCGTGGGAGCTGACGGGGTGCGCACCAGGGTGCGCCTCGCGCCGGTGCTTCGCCGCTGCACGGTGGCGGGCGCCGAGCTCGACGACGGTCATCTCGTTGTCCGGTTCCGGCCCGATCCGCAGGTGTGGCCCGCCGATCCGAACTACACGAAGGCCAGGCGCACATGAGCAGTGACAGGCAGTCCGATCGCCACCACGACGGTTTCGCCGAGTTCGCCGAGGAGCTGCGCCTGCTCGCCGAAGTGCTGCTCGCGCGCGTCGAACCGGTACTGCGCCGCACCGCCGCCGACGGCGCGGCCGACCTCGGCGGCTGCGCCTGGTGCCCGGTGTGCGCGGCCGCGGCCCTGGTCCGCGGCGACCACCACGACGTCGTCGCCGCCCTCGCCGAACACGGCACCTCGATGGTGACGGTCCTGCGCGAAGCCCTCGCCGGCGTCCCCGTCGAGCCGGTCCTGCCCCCGGAATGGGCCGATCACGCCGCGGGCCACCCCGGGCACGCGCGCGAGAATGCCGCGGGGGCACAGCGATACCAGCCGACCGACGAAGCGTCCGGGGCGCATCCGACGAACGGTGCCGGTGCCACGAACGGCGATCAGCGGAACCCGCACGCGCCGAGCGGCCCGCGTGGTGATCGAACCGCCTCGCCGCGGCCGGACGGGTCCGCTACGCCCAAGGATCCCTCTCGGGCCACCGGTCTCGGTGAACAGCCGGCCCACCGCCCACGCCGGGTCGACGAATTCAGCGCACGCACCCCGCACATCACCCCGGAACCGCCGGACGAAACCGCGTCGGGCGCAGGGCAGTTCACCGCAGGTGCAGGCACACGTCCGGCCCACGGCGAGGAGCGGCCCGCGGGCGCCCGCGCGCCACGCTCGCGTTATGTCGATATTCCGGTCACGATCCGGGGATGAGCCAGGCGAGTACCCACCCACTGACCGTCGGAGTCGACGTGGGCGGCACGAATATCCGCGCCTCCGTCGTCGACGCCGACGGTGAGGTGCTCGACACCGTGCAGGCGCCGACACCGCATTCGGCCCGCGCGCTCGAGGCCGCCATCGACCGATCCGTGCGCGAACTGGCCCGCAGGCATCCCATCGCGGCGGTCGGGCTCGCGGTGGCCGGGTTCATCTCCGCCGACCGCACCACCGTCCGGTTCGCCCCGCACCTGCCCTGGCAGGACGCGCCGGTGGCCCAGCGGCTCACCACCCGCCTGGAACTGCCCGTGATCCTCGAGCACGACGCCAACGCCGCGGGCTGGGCGGAGTACCGCTTCGGCGCGGCGGCGGGCGGGCACACCGTCATCCTCGTCGCGATCGGCACCGGCATCGGTGCGGCTCTGCTCATCGACGGTCGGCTCTACCGTGGCAGCCACGGCGTCGCGCCCGAACTCGGCCACCTGCAGGTGGTCCCGGACGGCCGTGCCTGCGCGTGCGGCAAACGCGGCTGCTGGGAGCGCTATTGCAGCGGAACCGCGCTGGCCGACACCGCGATCGAGATGCTCGCCACCGACCCCGTGCGTTCGGTGCTCGCGCGCGATGTGATCCGCGATCCCGGTTCGCTCACCGGCCGACGGGTGGCCGGTGCCGCCCAGGACGGTGACCCGCTCGCGGTGCGGGTGATGTCGGACTTCGCGCGCTGGCTCGGCCTCGGCCTCGCCTTCGTGAGCGACATCTTCGACCCCGATCTCGTGGTGATCGCCGGTGGGGTGAGCAGTTCGGCGCCGTTGTTCCTCGACGAGGCCCGCGAGCACTACGCGAGCGCCGTCACCGGCTCGGGTCATCGCCCGCTCGTCCGGTTGCGCACGACACAGCTCGGCGAGGCGGCGGGCATGATCGGTGCCGCCGAATTGGCTCGCGCCGCGATTGGAACGCCACTGGCGGGTACTACCGGGAGATGAGGGTCACACCCATGCCTGTCGGCTACCGTCCTGGTTGGTTGTGACCTGCGACCAGCGGTAAAGTCGTTTTCCGAACGACGCTGCACACAACCATCCCGGTCCCCGGGGAAAGGACGCCATGTTCTACTGGCTGCTCAAGTTCGTACTCGTGGGACCGTTCATGCACCTTTACAACCGCCCCGTTGTGGAAGGTGTGGAGAACATCCCGACCGACGGGCCGGCCATCATGGCGGGTAACCACCTCTCCTTCGCCGACTGGTTGTTCGCGCCGCTGCTGAGCCCGCGCCGCATCAACTACCTGGCCAAGGCGGAGTACTTCACCACCCCCGGTTTCAAGGGCCGCCTGCAGAAGTTCTTCTTCTCGGGCACCGGCCAGTACCCGATCGACCGCAGCGGCGCCACCGCCGCCGAGGACGCGCTCAACGCGGCCAAGAAGCTGCTCGACGAAGGCCGCCTGGTCGGCCTGTACCCGGAGGGCACCCGCTCCCCCGACGGTCGCCTCTACAAGGGCAAGACCGGCATGGCCCGCCTCGCGCTCGAGACCGGTGTCCCGGTGATCCCGGTCGCGGTGATCGGCACCGACAAGGTGTCCCCGCCCGGACCGTTCAAGTGGCGCCGTCACCGGGTCACGCTGAAGTTCGGTGCGCCGCTGGATTTCTCGCGCTACGAGGGCATGAGCGGCAACCGTTTCGTCGAGCGCGCCGTCACCGACGAGGTGATGTACGAGCTGATGCGCCTGACCGGTCAGGAATACGTCGACGTGTACGCCCACAGCCTCAAGAAGGGCGTTAAGCCCACCGATCACCAGATCGAGGCCACCCGCATCCCCGACCGCGCCGCCAGTTGACGCCGATCCCCCTGTGCCGCAGGCCGGCTCGGCACCGCCGCGCCTGATAAGCATCTCGTAAGCGCCGTCGGCCAGACTGGTCACATGTTCAAGCAAATGCTGGCCGCGGCCGGTGTCGGCGGCGCCGAGGTCGACACCGAATTGTTCACTCCCGGTGTGCAGCCGGGCGGAGTCGTCGAGGGTGTCATCCGGTTGCGCGGTGGGCGTGTCGACCAGGCGGTCGGGCAGGTGGCCGCCGAGTTCATCACCCGCGTCGAGCGCGAATACTCCGACGGTGAAGAGCGCTTCGCCGATCAGGCGTTCGGCCGCGTCGCCGTCACCGGGCCGTTCACACTGGGTGCCGGCCGGATCGCCGAATTCCGTTTCGCCGCCCCTGTTCCGCTGGAAACCCCGATCACCTTCTTCGACGGCCACCACCTGCCCGGCGCGGCGGTGGCCCTGCGCACCGTGGTCGATCTGCACGGTGCGGTCGATTCCACCGATACCGATCCGATCGGCATCGGCGCGCTGCCCGCTCAGCACGTGGTGCTCGACGCGGTGCGGCGCATGGGTTTTCCGCTGCTGCGCACCGACGTGGAGGCGGGCCGCATCAACCGCACACCGCAGCGGCTGCCGTTCTATCAGGAACTCGAATTCGGTCGTTCTCCGCATTTTCCGCGGGTGAACCAGCTCGAGGTCACCTTCGTCGCTACCGAAACGGGCATGGCCGTGGTCCTCGAGGCCGATATCCAGGGCGGCCTGCTGCGCGGCACCCGCGACGGAATCGGGATGTTCTGGGTCGACTACGCCCAACTGGCCCACCGGGATTGGACCCAGGAGATCCACGGCAGCCTGCACCGGCTCGGCGCCCTCGGCTGAGCCGCCTAGCGATGTTCGGCTCAGTTCCGCCCGCGGTCCGGTTCGGCTGTGCCCGGCCTGCCGCTCGGTTCGGCTGTGCCCGGCTCGCCGCTCAGGTTCGGCAGCGCCCTGCCGGCAGCGTGATCGGCTGAGCCCGCGGGCACCTGGATCACGCAGTCGCGCCTCTGCTCGGGCAGTCGCCTGTTCGACAGGTCCTGATGTGCGGACGCCACCACGACCGGTTGGTAACGTGTGCCGCACACGCAGGCCGAGGATGTAGGTCGCGTGGCCGTCGACGGGGAGGGCGAGGTGGACATGGCCGCAGATGAATTCGACGCGGGTCGTGTCGTGCGTTTTCCCCGCCGCAAGCCCGACGGGGCGCCGCCCACCGGCCGGGTCGCCCGGGGCACCAGGCTGGCAGCGGTGCCCGTCGCCTATATGGGCAGACGCGTAGCGGGAATCGGCCGACGGGCGGCCGGACGCGATGCGGTCACTGTGGAGCGCGAGATCCGCCACCGCACCGCCGAACACCTCTTCCAGGTGCTCGGCGAGCTCAAAGGCTGCGTCGCCAAACTCGGCCAGTTGCTCGGCCTGCTCGAACTCGGGCTCGCGCCCGATCTCGCCGAACCGTACAGCCGAGCCCTTGCGCGCCTGCACGATTCGGCCCCTGCCATGCTGCCCGCCGCCGTCCACACCGAACTCGCCACCCATCTGGGCCCCCGCTGGCGTTCGCTGTTCCTCGAGTTCGACGACCGCGCCGCGGCGGCCGCATCGGTGGGTCAGGTGCACCGGGCCCGCTGGCACGACGGCACACCGGTGGCGGTGAAAGTCATGTACCCCGGTGCGCGGCAGGCGGTGCTGGCGGATCTGAGCGTCCTGCGCCGCGCCACTCCCCTGTTCACCGCCTTGCTGCCGGGTGCCGAGACCCGTCCGGTGATCGAGGCACTGTGCGAGGAGATCGGCGCCGAACTCGACTACGCCCGCGAAGCCGCCAACCTCGAGCACTTCCGCACCGCCCTGCGCCACGATCCGGATGTGGTGGTCGGCCGGGTGATCGCGCAGCGCGGTGACGTGCTGGTCACCGAGTGGCTCGACGGAATCCCGCTGTCGCGCTTGATCGCTCGTGCCGAACCGGCCGAACTCGACCGGCTGGGTGTACTGATCCTGCGCTTCCTGTTCTCCGCGCCCGCGCGTGCCTCCCTCATCTACGGCGACCCGCACCCCGGCAACTTCCTGCGCATGCCCGACGGGCGGCTCGGGGTGGTCGACTTCGGAGCGTGCACGCCCTGGACGCCCGCGTTCCTCACCGTCGCCGGTGACGTGGGCGCCGCCGTCGTCGCCGAATCCGTGGCCGACCTCGAAGCCGCGCTGCGCCGCCACGGTTATGTAGCCCCCGGCGGCAACCTCGACATCGCCACCGTCGCCGAGCGTCTCCGCCCTGTTCGCGAAGCACTCATGTCCCCGACCTACCCGCTGTCGGCGGACTGGTTGCGCGAGCAGGTCCGCCTGGCCACCGACCTGAGCTTGTCGAACATCCTGCGTCAGCTCACCATGCCACCCGCCGACACACCCTTACTGCGTTCGTTCCTCGGCGGCGTCGCCATCCTGTGCCAACTCCAGACGGCCGTCCCACTCCGCGCGGAGTGCACCCGCTGGTACCCCGAAACCGCTGCCGCCGTGGGTCTTTGATCGCTGAACAGTTCCTTTCGCCCAGGTGGACGTGAGTCTTTCCGTCCGGCAGCGTTCACCGGCTGTTGCCGTACACACGACCGCCCGTTCGATTCGTCCGGGCACGGTGCAGGACATGGTCGACTTCGCGATGTCCCGGCGCACGCTGCTGCGCGCCTCCGCTCTCGGTCTGCTCACCCCCGCGCTGGCCGCCTGTGGTGACGGCCCCGGGTTGGTGCGGGCCAGGCCGACCCTCACCCACGGCATCGCGGTCGGCGACCCGCGTAGCGACGGCGCGCTGATCTGGGCCCGCTCGGATCGTCCCGCCACCCTGGTCGTCGAAACCGCGGCCACCGAGAAATTCAGCGACGTGCGGCGGTTCACCGGGCCGCTGCTCACTCCCGCCACCGACGGCACCGGACGCGTACGGGTGAACGGCCTGCCCGCCGGGCAGCTGGTGCACTACCGGGTGCGATTGGAGGGTGAGGACGGCGCGACCTCCGAGACGCTGAGCGGCGTGTTCCGCACCGCCCCCACCGCGCCCGCCGATATCTCGCTGGTGTGGTCCGGCGACGTGGCGGGTCAGGGGTTCGGCATCAACCCCGATGTCGGCGGCATGAAGGTCTTCGCGACCATGGCCGCTCGCGACCCGCACCTGTTCCTGCATTCCGGTGACGTCATCTATGCCGACAACGCGCTGAAGGAATCGGTGACGCTGCCCGACGGCCGGGTGTGGCGCAATATCACCGCCGACGCCAAGAACCAGCCCGCCGAGACCCTCGACCAGTTCCGCGGCAACTACGCCTACAACCTCACCGACGAGAACTACCGTCGCTTCAACGCCTCGGTCGCCCAGATCGTGCAGTGGGACGACCACGAGACCACCAACAACTGGTCGCCCGGCGGTACCATCGCCGCCGACAAGGGTTACACCGAGCGCAGCATGGACACCCTCGCCACCCGCTCCTGGCAGGCGTTCCACGAGTGGATGCCGCTCGAGCCGCGCGAGGCCGTCGACGGACGGCTCTACCGCAAGATCTCCTACGGCCCGCTGCTCGACGTGTTCGTCCTCGACATGCGCGCCTACAAAGACGCCAACACCGCCAACACCGGGCCCCAGGGTCAGGTGCTCGGTGCGGCCCAGACGGCATGGCTCATCGATGGTTTGCAGCAGTCCACGGCCACCTGGAAGATCATCGCCGCCGATCTGCCGATCGGCGTGGTGGTCCCCGACGGCAAGACCGCGTTCGAAGGCGTCGCCAATGCCGCGCCGGGCGCGCCGTCGGGCCGCGAAACCGAGATCGCCCGGGTGCTGTCGGCGATCAAGGCGAACAAGGTGCGCGACGTCGTCTGGCTCACCGCCGACGTGCACTACACCGCCGCACACCACTACTCGCCCGCGCGCGCGAACTTCTCCGACTTCGACGAGTTCTGGGAGTTCGTCTCCGGGCCGCTCAACGCGGGCGCCTTCGGCCCCAACCCGCTCGACCCGACCTTCGGACCCGAGGCCGTTTTCGTGCACGCGCCCCCGGCGCCGAACACCTCGCCGCTCGATCTCGAGTACCAGCATTTCGGCGAGGTCCGCATCGACGGCGGCACCGGGGAATTGACGGTCGACCTGTGCGACGCGACCGGAAAAGTCCTGTTCAGCAAGCAACTTCCGCCGTCGCGGAAATAGGTGGGAACTACCCGTCGCCAGAATCGCCGCGCTGTGGTTAGCTATGCGGTCATGGGCACGCCGCATACCGTCACCTCCGAAGAATATCTCCCCACCGACACTGCGGATGTCGTTCGCACCGTGCGTGATTCGCGTGATCGAGCCGAACGTCTGACGGTACGTGGCGGCGAACCGACCGAAGAGTCCTCGTTCGGGTTGGCCGATCAGCGTGGCGTGCTGTCGTTGCGCAAGATGAACTCGGTCCTCGACATCAATCTCGGTCGCCGCACCGTGCGGGTGCAGGCCGGAGCGAAGCTGTCGGAGATCGACCGGCGCCTCGGCGCGCACGGCCTCGGCCTGCCCGTGGTCGGCGACCACCGCGACATCACCGCGGGCGGTTTCGCCTCCGTCGGTGGTGTGAGCACCGCCTCGCACCGCTACGGCATGTTCATCGATCAGATCGTCGACCTCGAGTACGTCGACCCCGACGGCCGGATCGGCACCTGCGGGCGTGGCCACCACACCGAACGGTTCCAGCGCATCCTCGGCGCGGGCGGGCGCGCGGGCATCATCACCGCGCTCACCCTCGATGTGGTCGAGGTCGACAAGGACCACACCTGGCTCACCACCGACGCCGACCGCTTCCTCGACTTCGACTCCTTCGTCGAGCACGCGACCGCCGAGATCACCAACCCCGGCAGCGCGGCGCTGCAGGTGGGACGCTGGGTCGACACCGCGCCGCTGAAGGTCACCCGCCCCGTCGGCACCGGACAGGTCACCCTCGGTGCGGTCCGGTTCGGGCAGTGGTCGAGCCTGTACCCCACCGCACCCACCCGCGGTCTGCGGGCGCGGCGCGAGGTCGGCACCCGCACCCGTAAGTCGTTGGGCGCCATCGCTTCCGCGGCGGGCGGCCGCGCCGGTATGCCCGTACGCAATGCGGCGGCGGGCGCGCTGATGTTCGCGCCCAAGGTGCTCACCATGCGCGATGCCGAATACCTGGCCGACACTGTCATCAACTCCTCCGAGCGCGGCCCCGCCTACCGCGTCGGCGTGTTCGCACCGCTGGCCAACTACGGCTCGGTGTTCTACGGCCTGCACGACCTGTTCTCCGAGCACCGGGAACGCTCCGGTTGCTTCACCGTCATCTCCGCGATGACCTATGGCGTGCGCTCGCCGTACCTGCGGGCCGAGGCCGCCGCCCGCGGCCTGACCCCCGCCGACTACGGCCTCATCACCTTCACCTGCCGCCTGCGTCCGTCGGCCCTGCCCTCGGAGCAGCTGCGGGAGATCGTCGCGGGTATCGACGACATCTGCCGTTCGGAGCAGGCGCTGCGCTACAGCGTCTGACACCTCCGCGCGGTGCCGCATCAGAACGCGGTTCTGGTGGTGTGCACGAAGGGTTGGCGCGCGCACCGGGCGGTGAGCGTGTCGGCACGCCGTGCGGTGCGGTACGCGGCGGGTGGCACGCCGTATTCGGCCCGGAATGCGCGGGAGAGCTGGTCGGCCGTGCGGAATCCGCAGGTCTCGGCGATCTCGCGGATACTGCGTGAGCTTTCGCTGAGCGCGGTCGCGGCGGCCACCAGCCTGCGGGTACGGATGAGTCCGGCGACGGACAGGCCCTGCAGCTCGAAGGCGCGGAACAGCGTCCTTCTGCTCACGTGCAGTCGTCGCGCCACCGCGTCGGGGTTCATGGCCGGGTCGGTGAAACCGCGGTCGATGACGTCGATCGCGCGGCGGCGCAGCATGTCCTCGGTCGATATCTCGATCGCGGCCCCGGCCAGGTCGCGTTCGAGCAGCGCGACCACGGCCGAACGGAAGACGATCTCGTCGATCCGGGCGGCGATGCCCAGATGCGCGGGACTCGTTGCGCCGCAGGCGAGATCGCGTGCGAAAAGGAGCGCCGACACCGCGGCGCCGGACAGCGCCCACACCTGACCGCCCGCCGCGGCGGGCTCGAGACCCCAGGCGGTCAGCGCGCCCATCGACACGTACAGGTGCAGCACGTCGACGGCGCACGCCTCACCCCGCGACAGCACCGACCGGAACGGCGCGTCCAGGCAGACCGCGAACGCCTGCCCCGACGCCGCGACGGAGCGGGCGCCCCGTTGTTCGAGGGCGACCCGGCCATCTATCACCAGGCTCAACTGCAGGTACTGGCCGTAATGATCATGGGCGGCGCCGCCGTCGCGCTCGGCGGTGATACCCGAGGTGCGCAGCCGGGCGACCAGCACCGAGCCGGTGCTCAGGGTCCAGAGGGTGGCGGTGAAGTCCTCGTCGGCGCGCACACGGCACCCGAATGCCAGCCGGTTCAGGTCCCGCGGGCCGCGCAGGGCAATCCCCCCGCCGCCGACGCGGCCTGCTGTGTCGAGCAGGCACGCGAATTCACGATGCGGTGGTTCGCCCATCGATTGCCCTGAACCAGACAAACCCGACGGGGCGGGCTCCGCATCGCCGCGTCGGCCGGACGAATGTTCCGCCGGGTGTCCGCCGGGCGTATCTCGCCCGCCGTGTTGCCGCTCATCGGTTTCGCGCACACCCGCATAGATCCGCATACCCCACCTCCGCGCCTGTCCCCGATAGCTCGACCGTGCCGACAACTCCCAAGCTGCGAAAACACAAGCATAACAGGGGAACTCGCTGCTCCCTGACCGCTTTCCGCGCATTCGGACCGCGAGCGGCCGAGCCCAATTTTCCGTGCCATCTTCACCAGAAAACCGTGCCAAACCCGATCACCCGGGAGGGCTGTCCCGAGTTCGGCAACCCCGCTGCGGCCTGGCGATTAGGTGTCACGAGCACGTCGCGACCCGCGTTCCAGGCATTAACTGGACCATTGCACCGACCGATCGCCCCGGTCTAACTTCGAGATCTCCCGCTTCCCTTGCGATTTCGCCGCGGGATTCCACAGTTCGTGTCCTCCCCTTACTTACGAGGTGGTGTCAGCAATGACTTCAGTGGTATCCGACATGCTCGACCGCAAGTTCGACGTGTGCTTCGGCCACGGCGACCAGAACGGCGACGGGGTGATGGAACGGGCCGACGTGATCGCCCTGGCGGCTCGCATCATCGCCTATCTCGACGCGCCGTTCGACTCCCCCAAGGCCCAGGCGCTGCTGGTCGCCTTCCAGAACTTCTGGGAGAACGTGTCGACCGAGTTCGATACCGACGGCGACGGCCTGATCAGCAAGACCGAATGGCGTGAAGGCCTGCGCAAGTTCGCCGCCAGTGGCGACGTGTACCGCGAGGGCTTCCGTCCGCTCGCCGAGGCTCTGTTCGCGCTGTGCGACGCCGACAACAACGGCAAGGTCTCGCCCGAGGAGTTCTTCCAGTACCAGCGCGCCTTCGGCACCTCGCCCGAGAACAGCCGGCTGGCCTTCGAGCGGCTCGACCGCGACGGCAGCGGTTCGCTGTCGGTCGAGGAACTGCTCGATGCCTGGCACGAGTACTACACCAGCCCCGATCCGCAGGCGCCCGGCAATTGGCTCTACGGCGACATCGGCCCGTTGGCCTGATCGTCGGCGGCACAGGCTCTTTCGCGCCGACCGGGACACCTCCCGGTCGGCGCCCGGCTCGGGAGGACGCATGACACGACACACACCGGTGGCGGTGATCGGCATCGGTTGCCGCTTCGCCGGGGGCATCGACTCCCCGTCGGCATATTGGCGGCTCATCACCGGCGGCGGCACCGTCGTCGGTGAGCAGCCACCGGGACGCCTGCCGGACAATCGTGACGTGCCCGCAGTTCGGCGGGCACTGCGTCCCGGCGCCTATTTCGACGACATCGCGGGATTCGACGCCGCCTTCTTCGGCATTCCGGCCGCCGAGGCCGAGCACATGGACCCCCAGCACCGACTGGCACTCGAGGTCGCCTGGGAAGCTTTGCAGCACAGTGGAATCGACCCGACCACGTTGACCGGGACAGACACCGCCGTGTACGCCGGAATCGGTTCCGACGACTACGGCCGCAGACTGCTCGGCGACCCGTCGACCGTCACCGCGTGGACCGGTATCGGTGCCGCGCTGTGCGGTGCGGCGAACCGCATCTCACACGCGCTCGACCTGCGCGGCCCGAGCGTGGCCGTGGACACCGCCTGTTCGTCGTCGCTGGTCGCGGTGCATCAGGCGATGTCGGCGCTGCGCGACGGTTCCGTTCCGCTCGCGCTCGCCGGTGGTGTGATGCTGATGGGCGACGCCGCGCTGTCGGTCACGCTTGCCGAGGCCGGTGTGCTCGCGGACGACGGGGTGTCCAAGTCGTTCGACGACGCCGCGGACGGATACGGTCGCGGTGAGGGGTGTGCCTTCGTCGTCCTGGAGAGGCTCGACGACGCGCTCGCCGCCGGGCGCCGCGTGCTCGCGGTACTGCGCGGCGGCGCGATCCGTCAGGACGGGCGAACCAGCGGCATCATGACGCCGAGCGGTCCGGCCCAGCGATATCTGGCCGGGGCCGCCTGCGCGGACGCCGGAGTGTCACCGGACTCGGTCGACTATGTCGAGGCGCACGGGACGGGAACCAGGGCCGGCGATCCGGCCGAGGCGGCCGCGCTGGCCGAGGTATTCGGCACCGGGCGTCCGTCGGGGAAACCGTGCCTCATCGGTTCCGTCAAACCGAACATCGGCCACCTCGAGGCCGCCGCAGGCATCGCCGGGCTGGCCAAAGTCGTTCTCGCACTGCATCATCGGACGATCCCGCCCACGCGGACCACGAGCGGACCGCGATCCGACATCGACTGGCACCACAACGGTATCGCCCTGGCCACCGCCACCCTCGACTGGCCGTCGACCGAGCACACGGCGCGCGCGGGTGTGGCGAGTTACGGCTACGGCGGCACGCTGTGTCACCTCATCGTCGATGCCGCGCCATCTGTATCGCCGGCGACGACTTCTCCTCGCGCCGAACACCTCTGTGCTGTCAGCGCGGCTTCGGCCGACGGGCTGCGCGATGAACTGCGGGCGCTTGCCACTGCCGTGCGATCGCATCCCGATATCGATGCGGCCGACATGTGCTTCACACGGGCTCGGCATCGCAGTCATCTCCCGTACCGGGTGGCCGTGCACGCCGGAGATACCGCCGAACTCCTCGCGGGCCTCGACGCAGCCGTCGCCGCCGAGTACCACCGCTCGGCACCACCGCACGATCCGGTGTGGGTGTTCTCCGGGCACGGATCGCAATGGGCGGGGATGGGTGCCGAGCTGATCGACGCCGACCCGGCTTTCGCGGCCGCCGTAGCCGAGGTGTCACCGGTGTTCCGTAGCGAATGGGGCTGCAGCGCCGAAGATCTGCTGCGCCGGGGCGACCTCTCCCACACCCCGACGGCACAGTGCGCGATCTTCCTGACTCAGCTGGGGCTCGCGGCGATGTGGCGGGCGCACGGGGTGCGACCGGCTGCGGTCCTCGGTCATTCGGTCGGCGAGATCGCAGCGGCCGTCGTCGCGGGCGTGCTCGATCCGGCGGCCGGTGCGCGCCTGATCTGCGTGCGATCCCGGTTGCTGGAACCGGCCACCGGCCGGGGCGCCATGATCATGGTGGCGCGCGCTTTCGACGAAGTTTCAGCCGAACTGGCGGGCTACGACGATGTGTGCGCGGCCGTTCGGTCGTCGTTCGGCAGCACGGTGGTCTCCGGCACCCGCCGCGCGGTCGACGCGCTGGCCGACGAATGGGTCGCACGCGGAATCCCGATCCGCCGTGTCGATTCCGACCTTGCCTTCCACAGCCCTTCGCTGACCCCGATCGCCGAGCGGCTCGCTCACGAACTCACCGATCTCGAGCCTGGCCCGGCTCGGATACCGCTGTACACAACCGCCTTCACCGATCCACGCGATCCACGGCCTCGCGACGCCGCGTATTGGGCGACGAATCTGGCCGCGCCGGTGCGCTTCGCCGACGCCGTCACCGCTGCCGGGGCCGACGGGCATCGCACCTTCCTCGAGATCTCGGCCCACCCGGTCGTCGCCCATTCCCTCGCCGAGATCGATGAGACATACCGGGCTGTCCCGACTCTGCACAGACAACGTCCCCAACTTGCCGCCTTCCACACCGCGGTCGGTGAGCTGTATCGGCTCGGTGCCCGAATCGACTGGGCGGCCATGTATCCCGAAGGCGCTCTGGTCGACCTGCCGACCATGCGCTGGCAACACCGGCACTACTGGCGGCACACGAACGAGGCGGCCACCGCCATCGTCGGCCACGACCCTTCCTCCGCGACGCTGCTCGGTGGTGAGCCCACTGTCGTCAACACCACACCGCCGGTCCGCGTCTGGCACACCTACCTCGACCGAACCGTCCGGCCCTATCCGGGTGACCACCCGGTGTGCGGCAGCGAGATCGTGCCCGCCGCGATCCTGCTGCACACATTCGCCGCGGCGGTACCCGGCCGGCGGCTCTACGACATCGCCCTTCGGGTACCGGTCACCATGGAGCCGGCACGACACATCCAGGTCACCGCTTCGGCGGGCAGACTCACCCTCTCCTCCCGGACCGACGGAGCGTGGCAAACCCACACCACGGCCCACTACCGGCGCGCGACGGGCCAGACCCGCCGATCACCCGTGCTGTGGTACCGCGGCGAGAACCTGCCCGCCGACTTCGTCATCGATCGGCTCGCCGCGCTTGGCGTGACATCGATGGGTCTGCACTGGCAGATCATCGAGGCCGAGCGCAACGACCAGGGTTTGTCCGCCCGAGTGAAAAGCACAGCGGCCGCGCCCGATTCGTGGGCGACGTTTCTGGATGCGGCCCTGTCGGCGGCGTCGGTGGTCTTCCCCGGGCCACCTGTACTCCGCATGCCCGCTCACATCGCCGAGTGCCGCTTCCCGTCGGGACCGCCACCGGCGGAATTGGTGCTCACTGTCACCGTCCGGGCGGGACTACGGGTCGACGCCGACCTGTCCGACTCCGACGGCAGGTTGCTTGCCTGCCTGACGGGTGTTCGCTACGCCGAGCCGGACATCGACGCCGAGTCGCCGGCCGCCACTCTTGATCTGCGCTGGCAGATCCGCGAGCCAGATCCCGGTACCACCGCGGCACCCGGTATCACGGTTTCCGGGGACGACCTGCCACTGCGGCAAGCCTTTTCAGGCACCGACGGGGACGGAATCATGGTCTGCGCGCCCAGGCCGCGGACACATGAATCCGTCGAGGAGTCGGTGCGGCGAATGGTCACCGAACTGTTCGAGACCGCGCGGACCCGGCGTGGACCGTGGTGGTGCGTCACACGCGGGGCAGCCGAAGCCATCACTCCGGCCGATCTCGCACAGTCCGCACTGTGGGGCGCGGGCCGGGCCCTGCTCGCCGAATACCCGGACAGTTTCGCCGGGATCGTCGACCTACCCGCCCGCCCGACCGCCGACGACCTGGCCGCGCTGCGCAGACACCTGTGCACACCACCCGGCTCCGGCGAAGACGTCGCCGCCGTCATCGACGGCCAAGTGCACCACCTGCGCGCGGTGCCGGTCCAGTCGAACCCCGGCACATCGGGTGTGCGCTGTGATCCGGCCGCGTCCTACGCGGTCCTCGGGGCATCCGGAGCCCTTGGTGCGATCACCGCCCAGTGGTTGGTCCAGTGCGGCGCCCGCCGGCTGATTCTGGTGAGCAGGCGGGCTGCGCCACGGCGATCGAACCGCTTGCAACGCTCGCTGGAAGCTCAGGGTGTCACAGTGCGAACCGTGGCCGCCGACGTGGCCGACCGGCCCGCGCTCGCCGCCGCCCTCGACACCGACGCCCACGGTCTGCCTCCGCTGCGCGGCGTGGTCCATGCGGCAGGCACCGTGGCGAACGTGCCGGTCGCGGACCTGCGGCCCGACCTCGTCGAGCAGGGATTGGCCGCCAAGGTGGGCGGAACCCTCGCTCTCGGTGCGCTGTTCGCGCCGGGCGATCTCGACTTCCTGATCCTGTTCTCCTCGGCCGGCCAGCTGCTGCACCTGCCAGGTCAACCGGTCTACAGCGCGGCCAACGCCTTCGTCGACGGCTTCGCCCGGCACCGCCGTGCCCTCGGCGACAGCGGTTGCCAGGCCATCGCCTGGACCAGCTGGCGTGGGCTCGGCATGTCGACGTCCTCGACGGCGATCACGGCCGAACTCGCCGTCCACGGCACTGCCGACATCTCGACGGAGCAGGCGCTGCGCGCCCTCGACGGGCCGATCACGGCAGGTGGCGCGAATGTCGCTGTGCTGCGCGTGGTCCCGCACCCAGCCCACCCACCGCTGCTGGCAGGCCTCGCCCCGGCCCCCGCCGTCAGTCCGGGTGCCGGGTGGACAGCCCTCGAACCAGCCGATCTGCCTGCCGCGCTCGTCACCCTGCTGCGATCGTCCGTGGCGAACCTGCTCGGCGTGTCCCCCACGGAGGTTCCGCTGGGAATCGCCCTGACGGAGCTGGGTTTCGACTCGCTGCTCTCCGCGGTCCTGCGTCGCGAACTGACCGTGCTACTCGGACAACAGATTCCGGCCACGATGCTGTGGCATCACCCCACGATCGACGCCGCTGCCGGGGCGCTCGCCGACTTGCTCTCGAGGAGCCATCGATGACCGCAACTCCCGTCACCACCACCGCCGACCTGCGCACCTTCGCCGAGGACGCCGCCACCTACTTCGACCGGTCACGTATCGCCATGCACACCATGGATCCCAGGGCGCTGACCGCACTCCAACTGGACGCGCTACGCCTGCGCTTCGACGAATTGCGACCACGCATACCGGTTCTCGACGCGCTCGCCACCGAACAGCACATCGACGGTTTCGACTCCATCGACGACGCGGCGCCCCTACTGTTCCCCCACACGGTCTACAAGGCGTACCCGACACGACTGCTCGTCGACAACCGGTTCGACCGGATGAACACGTGGATGTCGCGACTCACCACCGTCGACCTGACCGGCCTCGACGTCGCGGGGTGCACCTCGATCGACGGCTGGCTCGCGACGGTGGACGAGCGAACCGAACTGCGCCTGGCACATTCGTCGGGCACCACCGGCACCATGTCGTTCATCCCGCACTCCCAGATCCAATACGACCGGCTGTACCGCATCGTGCGCATGGACGTGCTCCCCGACGACGACCACACCGGCGTCGACGTGGTGTGGCCGAGCTTTCGGACCGGCCGCAGCGGCATCGCGCGGCACGCGACCGCCATGGCCGAGCAGATCGCGCTGACACCCGATCGCATGCACTGCCTGCACCCGGGGCTGCTCTCCGCCGATGTCATGTTCCTGGCGGGCAGGCTCCGGGCGGCCGCCGCCCGCGGCGAAGCGGGCCGCGTGGAGGTGCCGCCCGCGCTCGCGCTGCGACGGGCCGAGTTCACCGAGGCACTGCGCGCCACCGGTCCGGGAATGACCGCGTTCGTGCGGCGCCTCGCCGACGAGCTGGCCGGTTCCCGGGTGGCGGCCCTGTCGACCTGGGATGTGCTGTCCGGCATGGCCGACAGCGCGGCCGAACAGGGACTCACCGACGTCTTCGCACCGGACTCGGTGATCTTCGCCGGTGGTGGTTCCAAAGCCGGTGCGCTGCCGGAGGATTGGGCCGACCGCACCGCCCGGTTCGCGGGTGTGCCCGCCCTGCGATTCGTGTACGCCATGGTCGAGGTGATGTCGCTGAATCTGCAGTGCGGTGCCGGTGGCTACCACCTCGAGCCGTGGCTGGTGCTGTACCTGCTCGACCCGGAGACGGGGGCGGTTCTGCCGCGCACCGGAACCAGGACCGGCCGCGTCGCCCTCTACGACCTGACCGCCGACCTGAACTGGGGTGGCATCGTCACCGGCGACCTGGTGACAGTGGACTGGGAACCCTGCGTCTGCGGCCGGACCACCCCGCGGATCGGCGCGGCCATCAGTCGCTTCGCCGGTCCCGGTGGGGACGACAAGATCACCTGCGCCGCCACCGCCGAAGCGCTCGACGAGGCGCTGACCTTCCTCAACGGGGCACTGTGATGACGGGGACACCGCTGGCTCCCGCGTTCGTGCGTGGGCGAACCGTGCACGACGACGGTCCCGAATTCGGCGCCGGGAGCACGGCCTTCCGGGCACCCGACGCACACCGCCTGCTTCCCGGCCTCGTCTGCCCCGGACCAACGAGCATGCGCGACATCCACGAACTGCCGACCGCCGACATCATCGACTTCCTCGACGAGGTCGGGCAGCGACTGCACCCCGACGACAACCCCCACCTGCGAGAAGCCCTCGCGAAACTCGTCGGCTGCTCCGGACTCACCGAGCCCGTGCTGCGCTCCACCTACGCTCAACTGGCCGGACTGTTCGCCCGCGAGACCACCCTCGACCTGGCCGAGAACACCATCGGCATCCGGTATCTCGACGGCTGGGCCGAATGGGGCTCGGCGCGGGTGCGGGCCTTCGGGGCGAGGACCGTGCACGTCATCGCGGGCAACAACCCGATCATCGCCGCGATCACCCTGGTGCGCAATGCCCTCACCCGGGGCGACGCAGTGGTGAAACTGCCCGCCAACGACCCCTTCACCGCCGTCGCGCTGGCACGGACGATGGCCGAGGTCGATCCGGCGCATCCGCTGGTGCGGCACCTTGCCGTCGCCTATTGGCGCGGCGGGGACGAGCGGTTCGAAAGCGAGCTCTACCGGCCGGCTCATGTCGAAAAGCTCGTCGCCTGGGGCGGATTCGCGGCCGTCCGGCACCTCACCCGCTATCAGCAGCCGGGGCTGGAACTGGTCACCCTGGATCCGAAGCTCAGCGCGACGGTCATCGGGCCCGAGGCGTTCACCGACGACGACGCCCGGCACGAGACCGCGGCCCTCGCCGCCGCCGATGTCGGCCTGCTCAATCAGGACGCGTGCTTCAACGCCCGGGTGGTCTACGTCTGCACCGGCACGGACACGGCGGGCATCGACCGGGCGGTGCGGTGGGGCGAGCTGCTCCACGAACAGATCCAGGCCCTACCTCCGGCGGTCAGTACGGCCGGTACCCGATTCGACCCCGCACTGCGCCGCGAGATCGCCGCCCTGCGCACCAGCCCGGCCTTCTTCCGTGTCTTCGGCGGGACTGAAGACGAAGGCGCGGTGCTGGTCTCGCTGTCCGACGAACCGGTCGACTTCCACGCCTCGCTCAGCGGCCGGGTCGCCAATGTCGTCCCGATCGATCATCCGGAACGAGCACTGGACGCGATGAACGCCTACACCCAGACCGTGGGGGTATGGCCGGAATCGCTCAAACGCACGCTGCGTGACCTCGCGCCTCACGCGGGCGCGCAGCGGTTGGTCTCACTCGGCTTCGCCACGCACTTCCGCTCCGACACACCGCAGGACGGGATCGAACCGATGCGCCGACTGGTCAAATGGGTCGTCGACGAGACCTACGATCCGCACCGCATCCACCCCTTCGCCCAGCTCGCCCCGGCCGTGGAAGCGGTGCCGCGATGACAACACTGCTTCCCGAGGCCGAATTCGCCCGTCTGGCCCAGCGATTCGATCATCACGATCCAGCCTTCACCCCCGATGTGGCGATCGAGGTGCATCGGGCGATCCGCGAACAGAGCCGGGTCACCTACTCCCCCGCCTACGGCGGGATGTGGTTGCTCGCCCGCTACGACGACGTGGCCGCAGCCCTCACCGACCACGAGACCTACAGTTCGGCCGCGGGCGTGTTCTTCCCGAAAGCCGAAGGGACGCCACGCTTCGCCCCGCTGGAGCACGACCCGCCGGAGCACGGCAACTACCGGTCACTGATGCGCCCTCCGTTCCTGCTCGCGGCCGCACAGAAATTGCGGCCACGCATCGAGGGCGCGGTGGCCGAACTGATCCGGCCGGCGGCCCGGCGCGGATCCGCCGATCTGGTGGGCGAGCTGGCAGTCCCGCTACCGCTCGCGGTGGTCGGCATGGCAGTCGGCTTCTCCCCCGACGCTCAGCGGCGCATCCGCGATCTCACCGCCAACACCTGGGACCGAATGGCAGCCGACCCCAACGCCGACGGGTTCTGGCCGCCGTTCGCCGACCTCTTTCGGCAGGAGATCGCCAGGGCGAGACACGAACCCGGTGACGACTACCTCTCCACGCTGGTCCGTGCGGAGTTCGACGGCAGGCCCGTGACCGACGACGAACTGCATGTGATGCTGGTGGCTTTCGCCATCGCGGGCCACGAAACATCGATGAACACCCTCGCGCACCTGCTCTGGCAGCTGGCCCGGCGACCCGATCTGCAGGACCGGTTGCGGGCTGATCCCGCGCTCATCCCCGCCGCGGTGGAGGAAACGCTGCGGCTGTGGGCGCCGGTCGACCACGGCACCCGGCGCACGACAACCGAGGTCGTCGTCGGCGACACCGTGATCCCCGAGGGCGCGCGGGTGGTGCTGCTCACCGGTGCCGCCAACCGCGACCCACGCCGGTTCGACGACCCCGACACCTTCCGGCTCGATCGCGGTCCGATCCGGCACCTCACCTTCGGCCAAGGCATCCACTTCTGCCTCGGGGCACACGTCGCCCGGCAGGAATTCGCCTTGGTCCTAGCCGAACTCGCCAGGTATCCGAATTACCACCTGGCGGGCACACCCACCCGCTACTTCGAGAACGGCAGACATATCTGCCTGGATTCACTTCCGGTCACATTCGATCACCCGACGAAGGACGTCTGAGACATGCTGTGGGAAGCCCTGTTGTGGGTCGCGCTGATCGCAGGCCTCGCCGGTGCGTGCGCCTACTACCTGCGCAGGCGCGGGAAAGGCCATGAGGGCGAATCGGTCAACGAGTCGGTGGGGCAGGTCTTCACTCTCGTCGCCGGTTTGCAGGTGGTACTCGCCTCGTTCCTGCTCATCGGTGTCCTCGACACCAACTCCGCCGCCGAGAAAGCGGTCTCGGACGAGGCCGACCGGCTGCTCGCCCTGCAGTGGGCGGGCGACTCGCTGCCGGATCCCGCCCGCAGCGCCATCACCGCCTCGGTACGGCGCTACACCGGCGAGGTGATCGAGGTGGAGTGGCCCGCCATGACGGCCGCGAAGGAGGTCGACGACACCGCCTGGACCGAGCTCAGTGAGGTGCGCACCGCCATCGCCGCCACACCGGCGGCCGACGAATGGCAGCGTTCCCGCCAGATCGCGGCGGCGGACCGGCTGTGGGAGGTGTACGAAGCGCGTCAGACCCGGGTGGAAGCCGCGGGCAGCACACTGTCCCCGATGATGTGGGTGGCACTGATGCTCGGCGCGCTGCTGTCGATCGGCCTGTCGCTGATGTTCGCCGGCACCAGCGCCCGCGTCCACGTAGTGGTGGTGGCCAGCTTCGCCGCCGTGGTCACCTTCATGATCTACACGATCTACCAGCTCCAGAACCCGTACGGGCGGGCCGCGAAAATCGGGCCCGACGCCTTCACCACGATTCTGGCTCAGCTCACGTGAGAACACCGATGCGCACGGGATTCTGCGCGATAGCGATAGGTGCCGGCCTGTGGTTGCCGGGTGCGGTCGACGCCGCACCCGGATTTCCGTTCGTCCCCGGCGCTGATCCGGGCGGCGGAATCCCCGGCAACGGAATCCCGGGCGGTGGGATCCGGCCGGACCGACCCGTCGAGGAGTACCCGACGCCACCGACCCCGATCGACGGGCGGCCCGCAGCGCCGTCACGTCCGCAGACGCCGAACACATCGGCCGCGCCGAAAGTATCCGCCCCGGAACCCGACCGTGACTCGCAAAACCCGCCCGGCCCGAAAGCCCCCTACGCCCAGATCATCATCCCGGGTCCCGCACCCCGGCGTGACGCACCTCCCGAACCGCCGTCACCCCCTCCCGCGCCACCTGCACCCGCACCGGTCCCCGAAATTCCGACCACTACGCCCACCCCCGCTGTCCCCGAGCCGAACCCGCCCGGCCCCGCGCCGGAGCCACCGCTGCTCCCGCCACCCGACCCACCGGGCCATGGCGACCTGCCGGGAATCCCAGTGCCACCC
>NZ_JACBIU010000047.1:0-29190 GCF_013839555.1 Nocardia sp. GTS18
GGTGGGGTCGGGGTGGCGGTGGAGCCCGGGACGGTGTTCGCCGGATATGTGATCGAACGACTGCTCGGCGCGGGTGGCATGGGGTCGGTGTACCTCGCGGAGCACCCTCGCCTGCGGCGGCGGGTCGCACTGAAGGTGCTCGGTGACGGGATATCCACCGATGCCAAGGCGCGCAACGCCTTCGAACGAGAGGCGACGCTGGCCGCTCGACTCGAACACCCCAATATCGTGCCGGTATACGACCGCAGCGGTCCCACGGATCCGGTGTTGTGGCTGTCGATGAAATACGTCGACGGTGGCGACGCGATCGGATTGCTCCAGACCGATTCCGCCGGTCTCGCCCCGGACCGTGCTCTGCGGCTGATCCAGGGTGCCGCCGCCGGACTGGATTTCGCGCACGCGCACGGGGTGCTGCACCGCGACGTGAAACCGGCCAACCTGCTGATCGAACGCGACCACGCAGGACAGGAAACCGCGCTGCTCACCGACTTCGGGATCGCCCGCAGTCTCGATGACACCGTCGCGCTGTCGGCGATGGCCGCCACCTTCGCCTACGCGGCACCCGAACGGTTCGCCGGCCACACGGTGGACCATCGCGCCGACATCTACTCCCTCGGCTGCACGCTGTTCCAGTTGCTCACCGGTCGGACGCCGTTTCCGCGTGGCGATCAGGCGGCGGTGATCGCCGCGCATCTGGGCGCGGCACCGCCCCGGCCCACCGAGTTACGACCCGAGCTGCCGCGTGCGATCGACGCGGTCATCGCGACGGCGATGGCGAAACGGCCGGAGGACCGATTCGCCCGCTGCGCCGACCTCGCCGCAGCGGCGATCAGAGCGTTCGACAGCGGTCCGTGGGCCCGCGCGCCGTTCCCGGGCCGGTTGCCGACCGATCCGGTCGCGGCCGGTGCTCCTGGCGCCTCGCCAGGTCGACGGCGGACCCGGATCGCGCGAACGCTCCTGCCCTCGGCGCTCACCGCCGTGCTGACGACCGCCACGGTCGCGTTGCTCGTCGTGATGACGACTACCGACCTGATCCGTGGCGAGCCGACCCGGGTCTACACCACCCAGAGTGTCGCGAACGCCTGTGACCTGCTCGATCTGTCCGCGCTCGAACAGCTCGGTGGGGCGCCGCCCGATTCGCCCATCCATTCCGAATCCGTTGACTCCGAGCCATATTCGTCCCACCACTGCTCGGTCTCCTACCGGGGTTTGGCAGCCACTGTGCTTGCCAAGGTCGTGAACGACGGACACGGCGCCGAGGCCTTCTTCCGCCACGACTTGGAGTTGGTTCGTCTGGGCGGGGCCAGCACGATCCGGGTGGACCACCGGCTCGAGCTCGCTGACGACTCCTACCTCTACGTGCGCCGACTGCCGTACATGTACGGCCCGACCTGCGAGCTCGGCCTCTTCGACGACAACGTGGTCGTCGCCGTGACGTTGAGCACGCCCGCGGAGTCGAAGGTGGACGATTCGGAGATGGTGACGGCCTGTGAGTATCAGGGCCGAATACTCTGGGAGCGCCTCGGATGACACCACGACGACGGTTCTCGCTGCCATGGACGGCTGCGGCCGTGTCGGCTTGCTCGCTCGTGGTGGTCACCGTGATCGCCGCCGCGATGTGGCTGGGGCGCGAGGACGAAGCGGCGGCGAACGCGCGGTGGACGCCGGGCACACCGATAGACACCCCGACCTCGCGCAAGTACCGCGAGCCGGAGCAAGGGAATTATTGCGAGCTGATGGATCTGGCCGAACTCACGCGTCGCGGCAGCGCCGGGTGGCAGCAGGAGGATGAGGAGCCCCTCGGGTCGACCGGCTACTGCTCCGGCGCTTTCGGTGACCTCACTGTGTCGCTGAGCTTCGATGTCACGCGGGCGGGAGGCGACCGGCGAGGGGAGCACGACAGGTTCAAACATCTTGTCGGAAACCGTGTCTCGGATCCGAATACGAGCTTCGAATACCTGGCCGGGCTCGGCGAGGACGCCTTCGTCCAGGAGGAGGCTTGGGCCGGGCGTCCGGTGACAAAAGTGCGGATCGGCGTGCTCGACGAGAACCTGCGCGTGGACACCACACTGACGATCGATGGCAACCGAATCAGCCGCGCCGAGCTGCGACAGCTGACCGAACACCACGTTCGCGTGGTGATGCGCAACCTGCGGGCCTGACAACGGCGAACGCCGGGCGGATCGTGATGATCCACCCGGCGTTCGCCGTTGTGCGAGAAGAAATTACGCGGTCGGCTCGAAGGCCTCGGCGATGATCTCGGCCTGCTCCACGGCGTGGACCTTGGAGGAACCCGAGGACGGGGCCGACATGGCGCGCCGCGAGATGCGGCGCAGTTTGCCCAGGCGGTCGGGGAGGACCTCGGGGAGGTTGAGGCCGAAGAAGGGCCAGGCGCCCTGGTTGGCCGGTTCCTCCTGGACCCAGGCGATATCGGTCGCGTTGGGGTACTTGGCCAGGGCCTCGTTGAGGCGGTACGTCGGGATCGGGTAGAGCTGTTCGATCCGGACGATGGCCACGTCTTCACGCTTGTGCTTGGCCTTCTCCGCGGCGAGCTCGTAGTAGAGCTTGCCCGAGGTCAGCAGGATGCGCTTGACCTTGCCGGTGTCGCCGACGCCCGATTCGTAGGTGGGCTCGTCGAACACCGAACGGAACTTCGACTCGGTGAAGTCCTTGATGTCGGACACCACGGCCTTGTTGCGCAGCATCGACTTCGGGGTGAAGACGATCAGCGGACGGCGGATGCCGTCGAGGGCGTGGCGGCGCAGCAGGTGGAAGTAGTTCGCCGGGGTGGACGGCACCGCGACGGTCATCGAACCCTCGGCGCACAGCTGCAGGAACCGCTCGATACGGCCCGAGGTGTGGTCGGGACCCTGACCCTCGTGGCCGTGCGGCAGCAGCAGCACCACATCGGAGAGCTGACCCCACTTGGCCTCACCGGAGGAGATGAACTCGTCGATGATCGACTGCGCGCCGTTGACGAAGTCACCGAACTGCGCCTCCCACAACACCAGTGCGTTGGGGTTGCCCAGCGAGTAGCCGTATTCGAAACCGACAGCGGCGAATTCGCTCAGCGCCGAGTCGTGCACCGCGAACCAGCCCGGGTTCTCCGAACCGATGTTGTGCAGCGGGGTGTACTCCTGCGCGTTGATCCGGTCGATGATGACCGAGTGACGCTGGGTGAACGTGCCACGACGCGAGTCCTGACCGGTCAGGCGCACATCGTGACCCTGGTCGATCAGCGAACCGAACGCGAGCAACTCGGCGAAGGCCCAGTCGACCTTGCCTTCGTAGGCCATCTCCCGCCGCTTCTCCAGCACCGGCTTCACGCGCGGATGCACGTTGAAACCGTCGGGAGTGTTGAGGAACGCGTCGCCGATGCGCTGCAGCACCGACTTGTCGACCGCGGTCTGCACGGTCGCGGGCACCTTCTGGTCGTCCTCGACGGACTCCGACGGCTCCGGAACGTATTTCTCCAGCTCGCGGACCTCGTTGAACACGCGCTCGAGCTGACCCTGGTAGTCGCGCAGCGCGTCCTCGGCCTCCTTCATGGAGATGTCGCCACGGCCGATCAGCGATTCGGTGTAGGCCTTGCGGACCGAACGCTTGGTGTCGATGACGTCGTACATCTCCGGCTGGGTCATCGAGGGGTCGTCGCCCTCGTTGTGCCCGCGGCGGCGGTAGCAGACGAGGTCGATGACGACGTCCTTGCGGAACTTCTGCCGGAAGTCGACCGCCAGGCGCGCGACCCAGTCGCAGGCCTCGGGGTCGTCACCGTTGACGTGGAAGATCGGCGCGCCGATGAACTTCGCGATGTCGGTGGAGTATTCGGTGGAGCGGCTGTTCTCCGGCGCGGTGGTGAAGCCGATCTGGTTGTTCACCACGATGTGGATGGTGCCGCCCACGCGGTAACCGCGCAGACCCGACAGGTTCAGCGTCTCGGCGACCACGCCCTGACCGGCGAACGCGGCGTCACCGTGCAGCATCAGCGGCATCACCGAAAAGCCCTCGGGGCCGTCGCCCTTGTTCAGCAGGTCCTGCTTGGCGCGCACGAGGCCCTCGAGAACGGGGTCGACCGCCTCCAGGTGCGAGGGGTTCGCGGTGAGCGACACCTCGATCTCGTTCTCGCCGAACATCTGCAGGTACTGGCCGTGCGCACCGAGGTGGTACTTCACGTCGCCCGAGCCGTGGGTGGCGGCCGGGTTCATGTTGCCCTCGAACTCGGTGAAGATCTTCGAGTACGGCTTGCCGACGATGTTGGCCAGCACGTTGAGGCGACCACGGTGCGGCATGCCGATGACGACCTCGTCGAGCCCGTGCTCGGCGCACTGGTCGATGGTGGCGTCCATCATCGGGATCACGGCTTCGGCGCCCTCGAGCGAGAACCGCTTCTGACCGACGTACTTGGTCTGCAGGAAGGTCTCGAACGCCTCGGCGGCGTTGAGCCGGTTCAGGATGTACTTCTGCTGGGCGACCGTCGGCTTGACGTGCTTCTGCTCGACCCGGTCCTGGATCCACTTGAGCTGGTCGGTCTCGAGGATGTGGGTGTACTCCACACCGACGTGGCGGCAGTACGCGTCGCGCAGGATCGACAGCACGTCGCGCAGCTTCATCCGCTCCTGGCCGTGGAAACCGCCCACGTCGAAGGTGCGGTCCAGGTCCCACAGGGTGAGGCCGTGCGAGGTGACGTCGAGGTCCGGGTGGCTGCGGAACTTGTCCTTGACCAGGCGCAGCGGGTCGGTGTCGGCCATCAGGTGACCGCGGTTGCGGTAGGCCGCGATCAGCTCGAGCACGCGAGCGCTCTTGTCGACGCCGCGCTCGCTGATGTCCTTGCGCCAGCGGATCGGCTCGTACGGCACGCCGAGGCCGTGGAAGATCTCGTCGTAGAACTCGTCGGAGATCAGCAGGTTGTGGATGGTGCGCAGGAAGTCGCCGGACTCGGCGCCCTGGATGATGCGGTGATCGTAGGTCGAGGTCAGCGTCATCAGCTTGCCGACGCCGATCTCGGCCAGGCGCTCGTCGCTCATGCCCTGGAACTCGGCCGGGTACTCCATGGCGCCCGCACCGATGATCGCGCCCTGGCCCGGCATGAGGCGCGGCACCGAGTGGACGGTGCCGATGGTGCCGGGGTTGGTCAGCGAGATGGTGACGCCGGAGAAGTCGTCGGTGCCGAGCTTGCCTTCGCGGGCGCGCCGGACGATGTCCTCGTAGGCCGCGTGGAACTGGCCGAAGCTCATCTCCTCGGTGCCCTTGATGGCGGCGACCACCAGCGAACGGTTGCCGTCCTTGCCCGCGAGGTCGATGGCCAGGCCGAGGTTGGTGTGCGCGGGGGTGACCGCGTTCGGCTTGCCGTCGATCTCGGCGAAGTGCCGGTTCATGTTCGGGAACGACTTGATGGCCTGCACGATCGCGTAACCCAGCAGGTGGGTGAACGAGATCTTGCCGCCTCGGGTGCGCGCCAGGTGGTTGTTGATCACGAGGCGGTTGTCGATCATCAGCTTGGCCGGGATCGCGCGCACCGACGTGGCGGTGGGGATGGTCAGCGAGGCCGACATGTTCTTGGCGATGGCCGCGGCGGGACCGCGCAGCACCTTCGACTCGTCGGTGCCCGTGCTGGTCTTGGCGGGCGCGGTGGCCGGGGCGTTCGACACCGGGGCGGGCGTGGTCTGCGGTGCGCGCACGTTCTCCCGCTTCGGAGCCGGAGCCGGGGCGGCTGCCGGAGCCGGAGCTGGGGCCGGCTTGGGTGCCGTCGCGACGGCGGTCTTGGGGGCCTGCGGTGCGGCCTTCGGTGCCTGCTGCGGCGCCGCTTGCGCGGTGGCGGCGGGAGCCTGCTCGTTAGCGGAGTCGGTGGCCTCGGGGGTGTAGTCGGCGAGGAACTCGTGCCAACTCGCGTCGACCGAGGACGGGTCCTGTTTGAACTTCTGATACATCTCGTCGACTAGCCACTGGTTCTGTCCGAACTGGGAAGTTGAGCTGCTCACAGCTGGTGTTCGCCTCATTTCGTTCTTCGCGCTGCGACGTTTGTGACGTGCCCGGCAGGGGTATCAGCGGATGGCTGCCGATGCGCCCTCACCGAGCATATGCCCCGTGGCATGTCGGCGTAGCTAGTGGCCCGAGACTATTCGCTCCGCGTGCAGTCCCGCCGACCAGAGTCGCGCGTAACTCCCGCCTCGGGCGAGCAGTTCCCGGTGGTTACCGAATTCGACGATACGTCCTTGTTCGACCACCCCGACGAGGTCGGCGCGGGCCGCGGTGGCCAACCGGTGAGCGACCACGACAGTGGTGCGGCCCCGGGCCAGCGAACGGCTCGCTACCAGGACCGACGCCTCGGTCTCCGGGTCGAGGGTGGAGGTCGCCTCGTCGAGAAGCAGCAGGTCGGGGTCGACGAGGTCGGCGCGGGCGAGAGCGACGAGCTGACGTTGTCCGGCGGATAACCCACGCCCTCTTTCACCGACCGGTTGGTTCATTTTTCGGGGTAATCCGGCGATCATTTCGGCCGCACCGACGTTGCTCGCCGCCTGTGCGATGTCCACCGATGTGGCGAAAGGTTGTCCGAATGCAATGTTGCTGGCGACATCACCGCTGAACAAGTGAGCTTCCTGGGGCACAATTCCCAGCCGCGAGCGGTACTCGGTGAGCACAAATTTACGTAAATCGACGCCGTCGACCCGAATCTCACCCGCCGACGGCTCGGCGGGCAGATCGTAGAGCCGGGCGAGCAGTTTCACGATCGTCGATTTGCCCGCGCCGGTCGGCCCGACGAGCGCGAGGGTTCGCCCGGCCGGGAGGGTGAAGGACACGCCGTCCAGCGCCGGGAAGTTCGCTCCTGGATAGCGGAAGTGGACATCGTCGAAGACGACCTCGCCGCGCAAACGGTCGATGTGCACCGCGTCGGGTGGGTCGGCCGCGATCGACGACTGTGTGCGCAGCAGGTCACCGATGCGGCGCAGCCCGACCCTGGCCTGCTGGTAGCCGTCGAACACCTGCGACAGTTCCTGGATCGGGCTGAACAGCAGGCCGAGGTAGAGGACGAAGGCGACGAGCGTGCCGGTGGTCGTGCGTCCGTCGGCCACCGCGTTGGCGCCCAGATAGACGACGACGGCGAGGGCGAGGTCGGCCCAGGCCAGGCCGAAGGAGAAGTAGCAGGCGATCGCGCGCTGGGCGCGGATGCGTGCCTCGCGGTAGCGGTGGGAGTACTCGGTGAAGCGGCGCGCCGCCACCGGTTCGTTGCGGGCGGCCTGCACGGCGCGCAGGCCCGCGATGTTCTCCTGGAAGTCGGCGTTCACTGCGGAGACCCGTTCGCGCGAGACGGTGTATGCCGCGGTCGAGACGCGCCGGAACAGCAGGGTCGCGATGAGCATGGGCGGCACGGTGGCGAGCACGACCAGAGCAAGCCCCGCATCGATGACGACCAGGCCGACAGCCACGCCGACCAGGGTGATGACCGCGACCAGGCCGGTGGCGACACCGGTCTGCAGGAAGGTCGACAGGGCGTCGACATCGGTGGTCATCCGCGTCATGATCCGGCCGGACAGTTCGCGCTCGTAGAAGTCGAGGCCGAGGCGCTGCAACTGGGCGTAGCTGCGCACCCGAAGCCCGTACAGCACCCGTTCGCCGGTGCGTGCCGTGAGCACCGTGACGGCAGCGCCGACGATCAGGCTCGCCAGCACCAGCCCGATTCCGATCACCGCCGACACAGCGAGCGCCGAACTCTGTCCGCCGGTGACACCGGTGTCGATGGCGTAGCGGACCAGCGGCGGGAAGGCGATGCCGATCATGGCGTCGGCGATCAGCAGCAGTACGACCAGCCCGACCAGCTTGCGGACCGGTCGAAGCAGGACGCGCAGACCGAAGTCGGGTTGGGGGGCGCGCAGATCGCCGGGCAGGTCGGGTTGTTCGGTGGCCGGTGGTAGCGCGTCGACGGCCGCGCGCAGTTCCGGGGTCTCGCTGAGGTCGGCGGCCGCCATCGACCGTGGCCGATCACCGACGACAGGCCGCTTGTCGACGCGCACGGTCGGCACGACCGAGCCGGTGGGCGCGGGCAGCCGGATGACCCGATCGGCCTGGGCCAGGGTCGACTCGCGGTGGGCCAGGATCAGCGTGGTGCGCCCGCCCGGGTCGGGCAGCCGCCGGAAGATCTCCGCCTCGGTCACGGCATCGACGGCGGAGGTGGCGTCGTCGAGGACGAGTACGCGCGGCCGGGTGAGCAGTGCGCGGGCCAGCGCGATCCGTTGCCGTTGCCCACCCGAGAGGGTGAGACCGCGTTCGCCGATGACGGTGTCGTACCCGTCGGGCAACTCGGCGATGAACTCGTCGGCGACGGCCGCGGTGGCCGCCGCCCGGATCTCGGCGTCGGTGGCCTCCGGGCGGCCGAGGGCGATATTCGCCGCGATGGTGTCGGAGAACAGGAACGGGTCGTCGAAGACCACGCCGAGCGCGCCGCGCAGATCCTCGGCGCGTAGGTCGGCCAGGTTCACCCGGGTGCCGTCGGTGCCGACGAGGCTGATGGTGCCCGCGTCGGGCGCGTAGAAGCGGGGCAGCAGCAGCGACAGCGTCGACTTGCCCGACCCGGCCGGGCCGATGATCGCGACCGTTTCACCGGGCCGGATGGTGAGGTCGAGTTCCGAGAGCACCGGCTCGTCCGGCGTGAAACCGAAACCCACACTCTCGAATTCGATGCCGAGCGGGCCGGCGGGCAGGTCGGCGGGCTTGTCGGGGTCGACGAGCACCGGCGCCGCGTCGATCACCTGGAACACCCGGTCGGCGGCGGACTTGGTGAGCTGGCTCATGATGACCACCGAGGTGATCGTGCGCGCCGAGGACGTCATCGTGGCCAGGTAGGCGGTGAAGGCGAGGAAGGTGCCGATGCCGATCGCGCCGCGCGAGGCGAGCAACCCGCCGACGATGATGACGGCGACCAGCCCGGCCTGTGGCAGCGCCGACACGACCGGTGCGAAGCGGGCGTTGATCCGCGCGGCGCGCAGGCGTTCGGCGTAGAGGGCGCGGCCGTGGTCCTCGAGCTGGTCGACCATCCTGGCCTCCTGCCCGAAGCCCTTCACCACGCGCACGCCGGTGACCGTCTGCTCGACGTGTTCGGCCAGCTCGGCGGCCCGCTGCTGCGCCGACCAGGTCGCCGCGTAGAGCCGGGGCCGCATCCGCAGCACCACCACCGCCATCACCGGCGCGACGAGCAGCGCGGCGAGCGCCAGCGGCGGGCTCAGCCACACCATCACCACCGCCGAGGCGACGAACTGCAGTACCGCGAGGCCCGACCACGGCACCATCGCCAGCAAGCCCTGCACCAGTTGCAGGTCGGTGATGGAACGCGACACCACCTGGCCGGTGCGGAGGGCATCTTGTCCCGCGCCGTCGAGGCGCTGCAACGCCGCGAGCAACGAAACCCGCAGGCTGTGTTGCACTTCCAGCGACAGTTGACCAGCCCACAGCCGGCGGGCGAAGGTCACCGCGAACCGGCAGGCCGCGAGTACCGCGAGCAGGGCGGCGGCACTGCCGATGACCGAGGTGTCGCCCGCTTCGGCGGCGTCGACGGCCCGCTTGGTGGCCAGCGGCGCCGCGATCGAGACGGCCGCGCCCGCCAGCACCGCCGCCGCGATGACGGCGAGCAGGCGCGGATGCCGCAGGCACAGCCGCCACAGCCTGCGGATCCAGCCGGGCCGGTCAGCGCGCCGCGTCATCGCAGCGGGCTGCGTCATCGCAGCGGGCTCGGACACTACAGGTCGCGGTTGCGCAGGTCCCACCACCCGGCGGCGCCCACGGCGATGGTCCACAGGAGCAGGACGACGAGCGCGGCGGGGGTCGGCGCGAACACCTCGGCCTCGTCGAAGGAACCGGCGCTCACCCCGGCCACGGTCGAGGACACCGGCAGCACGGCGGTGAGACCACCGGCTCCGAAACCCTTGGCCACCAACCAGATCAGCGGCTCGAGCACGAATGCCCAGCCGAGCACCAGCCACACCGCCGCACCGGTGGTGCGCAGCAACAGCCCGATGCCCGCACCGAGCACCGCCCAGCACATCGCGACGAGCAATCCGGCGCCGAGCACTTCCAGCAGCGGCCAGCCGAACTCGAACTTGCCACGGCCCGCGGCGGCGAGCACGAGCATCGCGACCACCTCGGCGAAGACGGCGACCACCAGCGCGATACCGGCCACCGCGGCGTATTTCGCGATGACCAGCCGGTCGCGATCCGGGGCGAACAGGGCGGTGAGGGCCATGGTCTTGCGCTTGTACTCGCCACCGGTCACACCGATGCCGAGCAGTGCCGCCACCACGAACACCGCGACGAGCGCCAGGTACAGACCGATGGTCGCCGCCCCCGTCACCGGTTGCCCGGTCGGGTCGTAGCGGCCCGACATCAGCGCGGTGATCAGCGTCGCGACCAGCGCCACCGCGATCGGCCCCGCGAGCAGCAACCGGGTGGGCCGCAGCGTGAACACCTTGCGCGTTTCGGCGTCGAGACCGGGGAGCAGATCCTCGGGCAGCACAGTGGTCATCGGGTGATCCCCTCCGAAGTCATGGCCGAAATGGATTTGCGCGCCTGCCCCGGTCGGAGTCCGGACGCTCGGATATTCCCGCGAAGGCCGGAGCCGCAGGCGGCGGGCCGAGCCGGCGACAACGGGCGACGGCTTCGGCACGCGGGGCGCACCGGTCGACCTGCGGCCGACGGCGTCATCGGGACACCCCGAACGACGGCGGCGCAGGCACGAAGGCGGTGTTCGACGGCGTGGGCAAGCGGTGCTGATGCCTGCGGGGTTTGGTCAGGGAGGCCAGGACCCGGTCGGGGTGGATGGGGTCGGCGACGATGCTGCCGATCCGCACCGAGGCCGCCTCGGCGATCGAACGGATCGTCGCCTCGTCGGCCTCGGCGACGGCCAGGCGCCCGTCCGGGCGCATCACCGCATCGGTGAAGCCGCGGGTCGCCAGGGCCGTGGCCAGGGCGATCGACGGGGAGGAGGCGACGACGAGCCGGTCGGGATGACCGCGCCGCAGCTTGGCTGGAGTGCCCTGCCAGACGACGGCGCCCTCGCTCAGCACCACCAGGTGGTCGGCCGCCGACACCACGTCGGCCAGGCTGCCAGCGCTCACCAGCACCGTGCCGCCCCGCCCGACATGACCGCGCAGCACCTCCTGCAACCAGCCGCGTTCCATGCCGTCGGCGTCGGTGAACAGGTCGTCCAGGACGAGCAGCGGTGGATCGGCGAGCAGGGCCGTGGCCAGCGCGAGGCGGGTCTGCTGACCTGGATTCAGCTGGGCTACAACGGTATCGGCGAGAGCGCTGAGACCCGTCGTCTCGAGCACGGCCTCCACCCGCCGCCCACCGACGCCCGCGACCGGGGCGTAGCACGACAGCTGATCACGCACCGTGCGCGCCGGATGCAGACCGCGCGGATGCAGCACCGCGCCGACGGCGGCCGGCCCGTGCCCCACCGTCACCTCCACCCGGCCGGTGCTCGGCCGCTGCAGCCCGAGCACCATCCGCAGCAGGGTGGTCTTGCCCGCCCCGGTGGGCCCGACCAGCGCGGTGACCGCACCGGACGGCACCGTGAAGTCGATGTTTTCGACGGCGCCGACCTGGTCGAAGACTTTTCCGACGCCGCGCACCAGCACGGCGTCGCCCCCGGCTTTCCTCACTGCTTACGGGCCGGGTCGGTACCGATCGCGGGCAGCGGATCGGCGTCGATCACGTTGTGCAGCGGTGTCGGCCACAGTGCGGGCGCGGGCCCGAAGGCCTTGTGCGCGTTCTCGATCGTGGCCTTGCCGAGCGCCCGGTTACCCGCGCCACCGATGGCGGCACCGATACCCGCGGGCAGCACCTTGCCCGCCATCAGCGCGGCCCGCTTGGTGATGAAGCGCTTGACGAACTGTTGCAGCAGTTTGCTGTTGATCGCGCCCATGCCGGTCGCCTTGCCCGCCAGCGTGTTCGCCCAGTTCTTCGACTGGGTGCGCAGCCCCTTCTGCACGATGGCGATGCCCGCGTCACCGAGGACGACCGCGAGCACCAGCGCGCGCCGTGCCTCCTGGTCATGCGGCTCGATGCCCTGGACGGCGGCCCGGGCCAGCGTGAACAGCGCCGAGGCCTCCATGAAGAACGCCGTCTCCGCGCCGACCGCGCCGAGGGCGGCCACCGTGCCGATGCCGGGCACGGCCGCGGTCGCGCCGACGGCGGCACCGCTGCCGGTCACCGCGAGCAGGTACTGCTTCTCCAGCCGTTCGGCGATCTGGGCCGGGCTCTCGCCGGGATGACGTTCCCGCAGGTACTGGACATAGCGCCGCACGGCAGGAGCCTGCAGCTTGGAACCGGTGTCGAGAACATCGACTACGGCCTTCTCGATCGCACTCTTGAACACGGCGTCGTCCTCCTCTTCGACCGACGAGTCGAACTGTAGGGCACCTGGGTCCCGACAGCCCATCATGCCAACGACTACCGACACCCCTGTGGTTCCGCGATGTGGGCGCGCTCTCCACTCCCACGACCGGTGCCCGGGTTCTACGCTGACCGGATGAGTGAAACGAACCCGACCCGACTGACGCGCGAGTTCACCGAAGCCGGTGCCGAGATCGCCACGATCACCATCGATCATCCGCCGCTCAACCTCTTCGACCGGCCACTGATCGACGCGCTGATCGCCGATCTCGCCGCGCTCACCGCACAGCCGCCGCGCGCCGTGCTCATCCGCGCCGAGGGCAAAGTGGTCTCCGGCGGTGTCGACGTGCACGTCTTCGAGGGGCGAAGCGCCGAGCAGGGGGCGCAACTGTGGCGCGAACTGTTCGACCGGATCATCCATCCGCTCGAGGCCCTGCCGTGCCCGGTGGTGTTCGCCGCGCACGGGCTCACCCTCACCGCCGCCTTCGAGATGTCGCTGGCCTGCGACATCATCCTCGCCGCGCCGAAGGCGAAGTTCGGGCTGGTGGAAACGGTGGTCGGGCTGACCCCGTCGATGGGTGGCCCGCAGCGGCTGGCCGAGCGGGCCGGGTCGGGCCGGGCCCGCGAGTTCGTGATGACCGGCGACCTCTACGACGCCGCGACCATGGCCGACTGGGGCGTGGTCAACGCCGTCCACGACGACGTCGACGCCGCCGCCCGCGCGCTGGTCACCCGCCTCGCCGACGGACCGACCCGCGCGCACGCCGCGACCAAGCAGATCATCGAGGCATGGCGTTCCGGCGGTGTGGCACACGCGGATTCGGTGACGCCGGAGGTGTCGGGTGCCCTGTTCGACACCGCCGACCTGCGCGGCGCCGTCCGCAGTTTCCTCGATGTCGGCCCAGGTAAGGCGACCTACAAGGGCGAGTGAACGCCGAGCGGCTGACAGAAATGTGATCCACGTCATATAGTCGAGGCGCAAGCCGGGCGAGTACGTGGAGGTCTTGATGGGTCAGCCGGAACCGGACACGACCGCACGCTCTGAGGGTGGCGCGCCGGAGCGAGGGCCCGGACCCGAGGCTCGGGCGTCGATCACCAGTGGACCCGAGTTCCGGGCGTTCCGGTCGTCACCGGTCGGCTCCGGTGTGCTGGGCTGCGGACAGCTGCGGCGCGGTCCCGACGGTGTGCTCCGCTACGGGGACCTGCACCCGGCGCTCACCGAACTGCTCGACCTGCGCGTGCACTCCTTCACGAATCGGGAGGCCGTCGTAGAGGTCGGCGGTCCACGCCTGACCTACCGCGAGCTGTGGCACAGCGCTTCCCGCATCGCGGGCGGACTGCAGCGTCACGGCATCGGCTACGGCGACCGGGTCGCGGTGCACATGCCGACGAGCGCGCGTTGGGTACAGGCGTTCCTCGGTGCCCTGCTGTCCGGTGCCGTTCCGGTCCTGATCCCCGACGGGCTCGGCGCCGACCTGACGGCCCGCGTGATCGCCGACAGCCGAGCCGACTTCGTGCTCGGCCCCGACGGGCCACTGCCCGACAGCACGGCCTACATCGATGACGGTGCGGCACTGGGAGATCCGGCCCTGCTCTGCTACACCGGCGCCGCCGCGCGCGGTCCGGTGCCCGCCGGGGTCGAGCTCACCAACGAGAACCTCTTGTCGGCGGTGTCGTCGATGGTCGGCGCGCTCGGTCTGCCTGGCGACGGGGTGCGCAATCTGGTGCTGCTGCCGCTGGCCCACGCCAGCGGGTGCGTCGACCAGTTGCTGCCGACCTTCGCTGTCGGCGGGACCGTCGTCCTCGCGCCGGGCGCACGCAGCCTGGCCGACGTGCTGGTCAGCGAGCGGATCGACACGGTCTCGGCCACTCCGCGCATCTTCGCCGAGCTGCTGCCCGCCTTCGCCGAGCGACGCTCGGGCGCGGGTGTGCGCCGCGTGAGCAAGGCCTGTCACCGCTCCGAACGCGCCGCCGCCCCCGCCTCGGCTCCGCTCACCGCCGCTTTGCGCGCGCTGTTCCCCGCCGCGCGGCAGTGGTCGGTGTGGGGCGCCACCGAGACCAGCGGCATCGGCCTGCTCGTCGACGACACCGACCGCACCGAGGCGGCGCTCGGGTTCGCCTTCGGTGGAACGGAATTGGCGCTGTCGGGCCCGCAGGCTCGCCAGGGTCGCGGCGAACTGCTGTGTCGCGGACCGAACGTCAGCCGCCGCTACTGGAACAACCCCGACGCGACCGTCGCCCGGTTCAGCGGAACCTGGTTCCACACGGGCGATTTCGTCCGCATCGACACCGACGGCCTGGTCTACGCAGAGCCGGCCGGCTGACTCACACCAGCTTGGCGCGCAACGCCGCGCGCAGGTCGCCCGTGAGGCCGATCTCGGTCAGGTAGCCCTCGGTGTCGCCGTAGCGTTCGCGCACGGTGGCGTCGGCGGTGCGCAGGTACTCCTCGCGCACGCCGAGGATGTCGACCGACAGTGCCTCGCCGCCGCCGATCTTCGGTTCCAGCAGCACGCGCAGGGGTTCCACCGCCGCATTGCTGGCCAGGAAGTCGGTGTAGATGTCGTCCTCGTGCACGCCGACCGCGCGCAGCACGGTCGCCACCGCCCAGCCGGTGCGGTCCTTGCCCGCCGCGCAGTGCACGAGCACGGCGCCCTCGCCGTCGACGATCGAGGCGGCCAGCCGGGTGATGGCCGCGCCCGCCTCGGGCAGCAGCGGGAACTGCCGGTACACCTCGACCATGTGCGCGAACGCGCTGACGGTCGCCGCCTCGTGCGGCGGCGCCTCTTCCATCCGCGAGTCGAACGGGGTGATGTGCAGGCGCACGTCCTCGGGCAGGGTGTCGTGGCCGATGTGATCGATCTCGACCGGGCCCCGCAGATCGTGCACATCGGTGACCCGCAGCTCGCCGAGTGTGGCGAGACCCTGAACGTCGAGACCGCTGAGCTGCGCCGAGCGCAGGAGCGTGCCGGGGCGGACGGTGCCGCCGTCGACGGCGCGCAGCCCGCCCACATCGCGGAAATTGAAGGTGCCGCTGAGGGCGAACTGGTCGGCGCGAGGCGAGAGAGTCACCCGTCCAGGTTATCGGCGGTTCGACCGGCCGTGGACGGAGTGGGCCGATCGGTCACGAAGTGTGTGACGTGCGTTTCCCCGCGCGACACGTGTGTGCTCACCCACAGGAACGTGAGTGCGGCTACCACGACTTGTACCATCGACCAGTAAGCGATTACAGCGGGGGCGTCTATTCGAGCGCGAAAACAAAATCCAGCCGTATGGTCGGTTTTTATCAAGGTCGCATTCGGGTAACAAAACAATCTTTCAGTCTGAAAAGGATGGCTGAACCAGTTCGTGAATCCAGAAAACCTTCTAAGATCGTGCTTGCGGGATGTGGTTAACCTCGATGAGGACCCTTCCCGACCAGCTCGCATCGCCGCGGGCAGCGAAATTTGTTGCCGAGGAGTTGTCGTTGAGCGTCAGTCGTGAACTAACCGAAACATCCTTGCGACCCGTCGTTCGCCGGGCCGTGGAAGCAGCCGCCGCGAGTTCGGATACCGCCGGGCTGCGGGCACTGCGAATCTGCCTCCATGCGGGGCTCAGTGCGTATTGGCCGGTGGTGAAGGCCGCCCCGGCGAAAAGCATCAGGTCCTACGAGACCGCGCTGCGGACCCTGCGGGAGCGGTGGATCGAGCCCGGTGACAACGTGGGCGATCCGTCCGCGATCGTGATGTTCCGTGAGATGGATGCCGAGGCGACCGAGTTCCTCGAGCTGTGTGCCGAACTCTCGGGTGCCCAGTGGCTCGAGCCGGTCGACTCCATCGCCAGCTACCTCGTCTCCGTCTTCCACGGCGCGGTGCTGCGCTGGCTGGCCGACGGCAACGACGAGACGATCCTCGTCGTCACCGACGATCTCGTCGGCTGTCTCACCCTCAAGGCCGTCGAAGCCTGAGATTTACTGGACGAGTGACCAGATAGGTGGTTCAGTAGACGGGTGACCGAGACAACAGCGCTGCACCACCTGCACGACGCCACCGCTGACCTCGACCCGCCGCTGGCGGCACTCGACCTGTCCCGGCTCGACGCCAACGCCGCCGACCTGCGCCGCCGCGCGAACGGTGTCGCCATCCGGGTGGCGAGCAAATCGGTGCGCTGCCGGGCCGTGCTCGAGCGGGTCCTCGGCACCGACCTCACCGCGGCCGACGGCTTCGCGGGCATCATGGCCTACTCCCTGCGCGAAGCCATCTGGCTGGCCCGCCTGGGCGCCCGCGACATCCTGCTCGGCTATCCGACCCTCGACCGTGCCGCGCTGGCCGAACTCGCGGGCGCGCCGACACTGCTGCGCTCGATCACCCTGATGATCGACGACGTAGCCCAGCTCGAGCTGGCCCGCGCCGCCCTCGGCACCGACACCGTCCACCCACGCGTCTGCCTCGACGTCGACGCCTCACTGCGCATCGGCCCGCTGCACCTCGGCGTTCGACGTTCCCCGATCCGCACCCCCGGCGAGGCCGCCGTACTGGCGACACAGGCGCGTACCCGCGGCTTCGAGGTGGTCGGCGTGATGACCTACGAGGCGCAGATCGCGGGCCTGCCCGACAACAATCCGGCCGTGCGCGTGGTCAAGCGTCTCTCGGCCGCCGAGATCGCCCGGCGCCGCACCCAGGTGCTCGACGCGGTGCGCATGGTGACCGGGCCGCTCGAGATCGTCAACAGCGGCGGCACCGGCTCGATCGAGGTCTCGATCAGCGATCCCGATGTCACCGAGGTGACCGCCGGTTCGGGCCTCTACGTGCCGACCCTCTTCGACCACTACCGCTCCTTCACCCCGCGTCCGGCTCTGTTCTTCGCCACGCCGGTGCTGCGCAAACCCACCCCGAGCATCGCCACCGTCTTCGCGGGCGGCTACATCGCCTCCGGCCCCACCGGCCCCAGCCGGGTGCCGCTGCCGGTCTGGCCCGCGGGCCTGACGCTGCTCGGCGCCGAGGGCGCGGGCGAGGTGCAGACCCCCCTCGCCGGTGGGTCCGAGCTCGAGATCGGCGACCGCGTCTGGTTCCGCCACGCCAAGGCGGGCGAGCTGTGCGAACGCTTCGCCGAGATCCACCTCGTCGACGATTCGGGAACCCGCACAACCGTTCCCACCTATCGCGGCGAAGGCCAGTGCTTCGGCTGATCAGCGCAGCAGCTCGGTGACCTCGTCGTCGGTGAGCTGGTGGAAGTCGTGGTAGGCGCCGCCGACGCCGCCCAGGTCGTCGGGGGTCCAGAGGCAGACCAGCTCGTCGCACTCCGGGCGGACCCGGCGGGCCGCTTCGGGGGCTGAGACCGGCATCGCCACGATCAAGCGCGCGGGCTGCTGTGCTCGGGCGACCCGGCAGGCGGCGGCCACGGTGGCGCCGGTGGCCATTCCGTCGTCGACGATCACCACCGTCCGGTCGGTCATGGCGACCGGGTCGCCGTCGCGGAGCAGGGTTCGCCTGCGGGCCAGTTCGGCGCGTTCGGCGCGCTCGACCTGCGCGAACGCCGCCTCGCTCACCCGGCCGCGTGCCACCACGTCCTCGTTGAGCACCAGCACGTCGTTCTCGCCGAGCGCACCCATCGCCAGTTCCGGATGCTGCGGTAGCCCGAGTTTGCGCACCAGCAGCACGTCGAGTTCCCCGTCGATCGCCTCGGCCACCTCGGCCGCCACCGGCACACCGCCGCGCGGCAACCCGAGCACCAGCGGGTACGTGCCCCGCAGATGTTCGAGGGCCGTGCCGAGAGCGCGGCCCGCCGCAGCGCGATCCGGGTACACCATCGCCTCGAACGCTACTCCGCGGCGGCGTCGGCCGACACTGTGAAGCGGCGCAGCGACAGGCTCGGGTTGGCGGTGCGCACCCTGGCCAGGTGGGCCGAGTCGATCGACGCGGTGAGCACACCCGGCTCGTCGCCGAGTTCGGCGAGCACGGTGCCCGCCGGGTCGACGATCATCGACGCGCCCGCCCCGAGCGGCGCGCACTGGTCGGCCGCCGCCACGTACACGGTGTTCTCGATGGCCCGCGCACGCAGCAGCGTGGTCCACTGATCGACCTTCGCCGGGCCGGGAATCCACTGCGCGGGCAGCAGCAATACGTGCGCTCCCGCCGCCGCGACACGCCGACATCCCTCCGGAAAACGCAGATCGAAGCAGGTCTGCATGCCGAACATCACACCGTCGACGGTGAATGTGGCGGGCGCCACCAGCGGACCGGCCGCGACGACATCGGATTCCAGATGCCCGAAAGCGTCGTAGAGATGCACTTTGCGGTAGAGCGCGAGCCGGGATCCGTCGGGTCCGTGTGCCACGAGCGTATTGCTGATCCGGTCCGCGTCCGGTGTCGGCAATTCGACGACACCGGCCACCAGATGCACCCCGAATTCGACGGCGAGCGCGGCGAGTCCGGTGGTGAACGGCCCGTCGAGCGGCTCGGCGGCGGCCACCACCCGCTCGTCGAGACGGGTCACCGCAAACATCGAGTATTCGGGTGCGACCACGACGCGCGCACCCGATTCGGCAGCGGTTCGCACGTGTTCACGCAAGGCGGCCAGGTTGGCCGACGTGTCGGTCTGCGGGGCGAATTGGACGACCGCGATCGGCACCGTCGTCGCGGCGTGTTCCTGATGCGATGACCCGTTGTGCAGCTGCATAGGTCACACCGTATTCACCCGGTGGCCCGATCAGCTACCGCCAGGCAGTAAACTCGTGGTCAATGAACACAAATGAGGTCGACAGCGTTCCTGCCGACGACGACAGGCACGACAACGGCCCGACTTTCGCCGATCTCGGGATCGATGACCGCGTCCTGGCGGCCATCGCCGACGTGGGCTACGAGTCGCCGTCGCCGATTCAGGCGGCCACGATTCCCCCACTGCTCTCCGGGTCCGACGTCGTCGGCCTGGCCCAGACCGGCACCGGCAAAACCGCGGCATTCGCGATCCCGATCCTGATGAATCTGGACACCGCGCAGAAGAAGCCGAGCGCGCTGGTGCTCGCGCCGACCCGCGAACTCGCGATCCAGGTCGCCGAGGCATTCGGCAAGTACTCCTCGCACATCCCCGGTCTCCACGTGCTGCCGATCTACGGCGGCCAGAGCTACGGCGTGCAGCTGTCGGGTCTGCGCCGCGGCGCGCATGTGGTCGTCGGTACGCCCGGCCGCGTCATCGACCACCTGGAGAAGGGCACGCTCGACCTGACCGAGCTGCGCTACCTGGTGCTCGACGAGGCCGACGAGATGCTCAAGATGGGCTTCCAGGAGGACGTCGAGCGCATCCTGCGCGACACTCCGCGGGACAAGCAGGTCGCCCTGTTCTCGGCCACCATGCCGGGCGCGATCCGCAAGATCTCCAAGCAGTACCTCAACGACCCGGTCGAGATCACGGTCAAGTCCAAGACCACGACCAACACCAACATCACCCAGCGCTATGTGCAGGTGTCGCACCAGCGAAAGCTCGACGCGCTCACCCGTGTCCTCGAGGTCGAGGACTTCGAGGCGATGATCATCTTCGTGCGCACCAAGCAGGCCACCGAGGAGCTGGCCGAGAAGCTGCGCTCGCGCGGTTTCTCCGCCGCCGCGATCAACGGTGACATCGCGCAGAACCAGCGTGAACGCACCATCGGTCAGCTGAAGTCGGGTGCGCTCGACATCCTCGTCGCCACCGATGTGGCCGCGCGTGGTCTCGACGTGGACCGCATTTCGCATGTCGTGAACTACGACATCCCGCACGACACCGAGTCGTATGTGCACCGCATCGGCCGCACCGGTCGCGCGGGCCGCTCGGGTCAGGCGCTGCTGTTCGTCGCGCCGCGTGAACGTCATCTGCTCAAGGCGATCGAGCGGGCCACTCGGCATCCGCTCACCGAGATGCAGTTGCCGAGCGTCGACGACGTGAACGCGACCCGCGCCGCGAAGTTCGGTGACTCCATCACCGAGAACCTGGCCTCGGACAAGATCGAGCTGTTCCGCAAGCTGATCGAGGACTACGAGGCCGAGCACAACACCCCACTGGTCGATATCGCCGCCGCGCTGGCGGTCGGTGGATACGACGGGGACAACTTCTTCATGTCGCCCGAGCCGGAGCCCGCGCCGCGTCGCGAACGCGACCGGGACCGTGATCGCGAGCGTGCCCCGCGCCAGTTCGACGACGAGGACCGTGGACCGCGTCCGCCGTCGTTCTCCCGCGAGAGCGGTGCGGAGCTGGCCACCTACCGGATCAGCGTCGGCAAGCGGCATCGCGTGGTGCCCGGCGCGATCGTCGGCGCCATCGCCAACGAGGGTGGGTTGCGGCGCAGCGACTTCGGGCACATCAGCATCCGGCCCGACTACAGCCTGGTCGAGCTGCCCGCGAACCTGCCGAACGAAACGCTGGAAGCGTTGCGGCGCACCAGGATCAGCGGTGTGCTCATCCAGCTGCAGCCGGATCAGGGCCCGCCGTCGCAGCGGCTCAATTCCCGTGGTCCCCGGCGTGACCGTGAGGCCCGTCCGCGTACCGAACGGCGTAAGCCGCGCACGTAGCGCACCACCGCACGTAGACAAGTCCATGGGTCGCTCCATGGGCTGTCTCGGCGCTGGCTAAGGTGTTGCCGTCGGGTGTGCGTGAACACAGGAGGGCCGCGTTTGTTCGTCTCCGGTGATCGGGTGATCGGTGCTGTCGGCGATCTCGTGCGCGCGGCGGACTGCGAGTTCGCGCTGCTGCGCGCGGTCGACGCCGCCCTCGGCAACCTCCCCGGCACCCGCGACGCCGCCGCGAACCTCGTGCGCGCCGTCGACGTTTCCCCGGAGTTGCTGCGGCACTTCGGTGACCGGCTGATCCACCTCCCCACCCCCGATGCCGTCGACGCCACCACCCTCACCGAAGCCGCCGCACGCACCACGGACGCCTTGCGGACCGGTGCCGAGGCGATCGCCGGTGCGGTCTTCTTCGACGGTCGATTCGTCTGCCAGGCAGACCTTCTCGTGCGCGACGGTGCGCGGTACGTAGTGCACAGTGCCGTCGCACCTGCGCGAGTGGGGGTCCTGGGCGATGGGCCTCGGCATGACGACGGCGGGCCTTCGGGTATCGGCTTGCCCAGGCGTTCACGTGGAAATGACGACGCGCAGGACCGCGACGTGGATGGCGAGTCGCGCGGGGACCGGGGCGCCGAGGCCGACCGTGACGCGGACAGTGGCGTGTCGCCCGTGCTCGCTGAGTCACGTTCTGGTGCCGCGGGGTTCGTTGATGCCGACGACCACAGGGTGTTGCGGCGTGAACTCGCGGCGGGGCGGACGCCGTTCGAGCGGGTTTCGGCGTCGGTGCGGTCGGTGGGGGTCGATCCGGTTCGGCTGGAGCTGTGTGCTCGGGTCGAAGTGGCTGCGTGCGTCGAGGCATTGGCGGCGGCCGGGGTGGATGTCGACCCGGTGGCGCGAATTTCGACGCCGACCGGTGAACATGGCGTGGTCGCAGCGGAACTCGAGCCGATCTACCGGGCGCGACGGGCGCGGGTGGAGCGCGTGGTCGAGGAGAAGCTCACCGAATTGCTGCCCGTGCAGTGGGGTGATCCGCGCTATCTGGCGTGTGGGCAGTGCCCGACCTGCCGTGCGGCGGCTGCGACCGCACGGGACTTGCTGCTGGTAGCGGGGATTCGGCCCACCCAGCGCGCCCGGCTGCGCGAAGCCGGTGTGCTCACCATCGACCGTCTCGCCGCCACCACCGTTCCCGTCCCGGGTCTCGCCCCGCGCACGGTCACCGAACTGCGCCGCCAAGCCGACATCCAACTCACCCGCGAACGCACCGCAACGCCCACCTTCGCTCTGCGCGACGCCACCGCCCTCGGCGCACTCCCCACCCCGCGCCCCGGCGACCTGGCATTACTCATCGACCTGGACCGCCGGGGAACCATCACCTCGGTAGAACTCGCCGACGCGACAACCACTGTCTTCCGCCCGGAACCCTCGCCTATCGCGTCGACCGATCCGCGCTACGCGCAGGCGAGCGACTACGGATCATTCGCCAGGAACGGCGGGCTCGGGTCCGACGAGCGGAACGGTGGCGCTCTCGGAGCTTTCGCGAGGGGCGCCGGAGGGCTCGGAACTACAGCGACGGGTGGGGGCGAGCTCGGGCCGTCGACACAGGACGGGTACGGCCCGGACGTGCTCGAGGAACTGCTCGACATCATCGGTGAGCATCGGGCCCTGGATCCGGATGTGCGGGTCTATCACTACGGGTCGGCGGTCCGGACGGCGCTGCTCGGCTGGTCGGGACGCTTCGGTGTCGGAGCCGATCAGCTCGACGAACTGCTCGCCGACGGGGCACTGGTCGACCTGGCACCCGTAGTGCGGACCGCATTGCTGATCGGTGAGCAGTCCTACGACGTCGCCGGATTGGCCGCCCTGGTGCCGGGCGCACACGGTCGTGCGGCCACCGTGCTGGGGATCAGGGACTGGTTGCTCGAGCGGGCGGCCGAGGCGGGGATCGAGGTGCCCGGCCCACGGTTCGCGGTGGCCGAGACGGACATTCCGCCGTCGTTGCGCACGGGTTCACTGGAGGCCGCACTGGCCGAATTCGCCGCCGACGCATACGGCGACGCGGCCCGGGCGGCCGCGCTCACGGCCGCGGTGCTCGGGTATCACCGGCGTGAACGGCAGCCCAGGTGGTGGGCGCACATCGACCGGCTCGGGCACCCGGTGGGGGAGTGGGCCGACGCGCCGGGCGTGCTGGTCGCCGAGTGGGGCACCGTCGACACCAAATGGCATCGCACACCCCAGCTTCCGACGATGCGCCGCTACCTCACCCTCACCGGTCGTCTCGGCACCGGTGCCACGCTGACCCCCGGCACCCAGATGATCACCATCTACGACGGTGCGGCGGCAGCGGGCATGACCCAGACGCTCGGCAGACGCGCCACCGCCACGGCCACCGTCCTCGGCTGCGCGGTGGACGCCGATTTCGACGACACAGTGCGCCTGGAAGAGCTGCTCCCGGCGGGCTGCCCGCCCTACGACGACCTACCCGCCGCCATCGCCCCCGGCCCACCCGACGGCGAGGCCGACCTCGAGGCCGCCCTGGAAGCCACCGCCCAGGACCTGCTGGTGACGTTGCCGTCCGTGCCCGCGAATGCGGTCTACGACCTGCTGCTGCGGCGCCCGCCCCGCCTGCACGAGGGCGCACCGTTACCGCAGGTCGACGGCGATATCGCACACGCCATGGCCCAGGCGACGGCCGCACTCGACGCCTCCTACCTGGCTGTGCACGGACCGCCCGGCACCGGCAAGACCGGGACGACGGCCCGCGCCATCGAGCGCCTCGTCACCCGCAAGCGGTGGCGGATCGGGGTGGTCGCGCGCTCACACGAGGTGATCGAGCGGATCTTCGACGCGGTCGTGGAGGCCGGGTTGCTGCCCGAACTCGTCGCGAAGAAGGACGTGGCGTCGGTGGGCCGCGAATGGTCGGCGATCGAGGGCAGCCGGTATCCACGATTCCTCGACAATGCGGTGAACGGGTGCGTGATCGGCGGCACCACAGCCGATTTCGTCGACGAAACCCTCATCGCCCCCGGCTCGCTCGATCTGCTGGTGATCGCCGACGCGGGCGAATGCTCGCTCGCCGACACCGTCGCCGTCGCGGTGAGCGCGCGCAACCTGCTGCTCGTGGGTGACCCCGAGCCCGCACTCGCCCAGGCCGAACACCCTGAGCCGATCCATGTTTCGGCCCTGGAGTGGCTGTGCGACGGCGCGGCCACCCTGCCACCGGAGTACGGCTACTTCCTCGACCGCACCTGGCGGATGCACCCGGCGGTGTGCGCGCCGGTGTCGGTGAGCTGCTACGACGGCAAGCTCACGGCGGTCGAAGCCGTCACCCGCGCCCGCGATCTCGCCGGGATCGCGCCCGGGGTGAGCACGGTGTTCGTCGAACATCGTGGCAGCGCGACCGAATCCGATGCCGAGGCCCGTGAGGTGGTGCGCCGCGTGCGCGCCCTGCTCGGCGAAACCTGGACCTCCGGTGCGCGCACCCGCAAACTGCACCCGCACGACGTCTTCGTCGTGGCCCCTTACGCAGCGCAGGTGGCGCGCATCCGAACCCTGCTGGCGCGCGCGAAGATCGAGGACGTCCTCGTCGGCACCCCCGACCGTTTCCGGGGCCGGGAAGCCGCCGTCGTCGTCCTGTCGATGACCACCTCCACACCCGACGACGCCCCCTTCGGTATGCGAGCCCTCCTCTCGCGCACCGTCATCCACGCCACCCTGTGCCGCGCCATGTGGAAAGCGATCATCATCCGCTCGCCGCTGCTCACCGAGTACCTCCCGGACACTCCGGAAGAACTCGCCGCCCTGCGCGGCTTCCTCCAGCTCGGTTGAGCACTCGGCGGCACATCAACCGTCGCACGGCGCAGGCGCACGCACTCGATCGGCAATCCGCCCCGCGAGCTGTGACGGTGGGCGCGGTCTACGCCTAGATCCGATACCGCCCATCAACTCCGACCGATTCAACCGCCTGCCCCTACGCCGAACCGGGCCGCCGCATGCACCGCACCGGCGACCTCGTCGTTACCTGTGGCTGCGAGGGCCGCCCGGACCGATCGCCGCGGGTCAAGCGGCGCGCAACAGCCGCCGCAGCCAGTCGGCGGCGGTGTCCGGTGTCGCCGGGGCGACCGACACCTGGTGCCCGGAGTGGATCAGGTAGCGGCCGTCGCCGGTGACGTCGATCCAGGACAGGACACCGGTGGCCGGTTCGTCGGCACCCGGGGCGACGAGGATCTGGCCGATGCCGGTGCGCGGGCGTTGGAGGAGTTTGCGGATGCGGGCGGCGTCGGAGGGGCCTGCGACGGGGACGGTGACCAGGTCGCGGCTGTCCTCGCGCACGCGCGCCGCCGGTGCGGCGATGCGCGGACCGGTGCCCACGGGTTGGCGCGGCATCCGGGAAAAGACCTGGGGCGCGAAGCGTTTCGTCGCACCGACTTGAACGTGCAGGTCGCCACCTCGGTCGGCCGCGATGCCGGGCGACTGCACGGCGAGCACCGCCACGTCCCCCGCGACGGCACCGAGCATGCGCACCGGCGCGGGCGCGTGTCCACACACCTCCACCCGGATCTCCGGTTTGGCCAGCACGCGCAGCGCCGCCGAGAGGTCGGGGTCGAGGGTGCGGGCGCACCAGGCGTCGAGTGCCGGTCGGGCGGCCGCCCGCTCGGCGGTGTCGCGGGCGGACGCGCGAACGGCGAGCGGATACGGGATCCGGTCACCGTCGGTACGCGCCCAGGCCAGCGCGAACTGGTCGGGCGTGAGGTGCCAGTTCACTCCTGCTCGGTCCACTCTCCGAGCACGGCGGGACTGGTCGGTTCCAGCTTCCCGATCAGTGGGTTCACCTCGTCGGCGGGTTCGAGGAAGGTGGGTTCCTCCTCGAGGAAGCGCAGGAATTCGTCGTCGTCGTCCTCGATCTCGGTCTGGGCGGGTGGGCGCGGGCCGCCGGGTGCGCGGGTGTGGTCCGCCGCGACCATCGCGCCACCCATGAGTCCACCGATCGCGCCCGCACTCATTCCGGCAGCCGCTTCACCACCGGCCACGGTGGGATCTTGGCGGACGTCCTCGGACGACGCCGATCGCGTGGCTGAAGAACCGGATTCGCCGAGCGAAGCCGCCTGTGTCGCCGGTGAACCGGATTCCTTCCGCGAGGCGTTCGCGCGTTTCCCGGCCCGCCCGAGCGCGCCGGCGGGAACAGGGCCCACGATGGGCACTCCACTCGCAGCGCCGGACCCGCCTAGGGCACCGGACACGGCACTCGGCGTGCCCACTCCGGACGCGGCCGCTGCCGGGGCGACCGCTGCGGAACCGCCTGCGAACAGGGAAGTGCTCGCCGTCGAGCTACTCACACTCGCCGGTGAAACCGCAGCACCGGAGCCGTCTGCCGTCGACCCTCCCACCGCATCGGAAACGGCGTTCCCTGCTGCCGCACCGGTAACCGCGACATCGGACCCCTCGCCGGTAACCGCCGTGACCACCGGCGAAGGCACCGCACCGAGCGCACCGCCGACCGCTACATCCGTTGTGCTCGAAGCGATCTCGCCGAAGGCTGGCACCCCCGACCCGGTGGGCACGAAAGCCCCCGCGTAGATCGTCTCCATCGCCTGCACCGCATCCAGCCGGGCGTTCTCGGCTTCCCGCGAAATCGTGGCATTGTCCGTGGCCTGCTGCGGATCGAGCAGCGCGCCGTCCGGATCGGGCTGCGCCGCAGCGGGTTCGGCGACTGCGGCGCGAATCGACTCCGCCGCGTCACCCGCCTGGCACAGCCGGACACCGACCGCCGTCAGCACATCCGCGATCTGCCGACCCACCTGCTCGAACGTGCGAAGGGCATCGACGGCGGACTGTGCCGCCGACCCGCGCCACCCGTCGGCGATCGCGGCCCGGATCTCGGCATGCGCGTTGTCGACCTCGTCACCGACTGCGGTGGCCGCGGTGAGATACAACTGCCCGCCACTGCTCAAGGCGGCCGGGTCGAGTTGCTGTACCGCCGTGTGGATTTCGGAATGCGACAGGCTGTCGAACACCTCGACGACGGCCACGTAGTCCGGGTCGGTCCCCGGTGCACCGGAAATGCTACGCATGTCCATCACCCGTCTCGATCGCCCGGACCGCGCTCGCCATCGCCTGATCGCTCTCCTGGTAGGCGGCCCCGGCGGCCCGCAGCACGGCGGCCAGCTGACGAGCCGTCGCGGCGTAGGCACGCAACTGGTCGAGGGCATTACCGGTCTTGGTCTCGAAGCCGGTGCGCAGCGCGGCACCCGAGGGCAGCCCACCGAAGCCGGGCAGCGTAGCGGCCTGCGTCAAGGCCTGCACCTGCGCGTCGACGGCGGCGGCGAGACGTTCGTAGCGCAGCGCGCACCGTTCGGTCGCGCCGTCGGCGACGAGCACCCCGTCGACCCACAGTCCGCCCTCCTCGACGGCCTGACCGAGCGCCGCCGTATTCGGCAGCCCCGTGCGATTCGATTGCACCGCTTCCCCCTTCGTCGTTCAGTCCGCCGTGGCGAGTACCCACCGCGCGATATCGTCGGCCACGCGGTCCCGCACCGGCTCGTGCAACAGGTCGTGACCGGCGTCGGCGTACTCGCGCAAATCTACCGATCCATACCGCTGTGTCCATAGCCGCATCGCATCGATCGGTGCCCGGCGGTCATCGATTCCGTGCACCGCGAGCGTCGGCAGGCGCGGATCTGGCGCGGTCTCGGTGGCCCGGCGCGGTGTGCCGCACAGGACGAGTCCGCGCAGGTCGGCGGGCTGATCGACGGCGATGGCGAGCGCGGTGACGGCGCCGAGAGAGTGGCCCATGAGCACCGGCGCGGAGGTGGTTTCGGCGCGCACCAACTCGAGCAGGCCCCTGGCATCGGCGACCAGGTCGCCGAGGGTGCCCGGCGCGTGCGGATCGCCTTCGCTCAGGCCCTGTCCCGAGGTGTCGAGGGTCCACAACTCGATGCCGGTGGCGGCCAGCGCGGCACCGAATCGGTGATAGTGCCCGCTGTGCTGACCGGTGCCGGGCAGCAACACGACGGTCGCGGCGACCAGGCCGGTTGACCTGCGCCGGTAGTGCAGACGGCCACGCGCGCTGTCGAAGTAGGGCACCGGCCGATTATCCGCACCTGCCAAAGCATCGCGCCAGCCGTTACACTTCGCCAGTCCACCCGGTTCAGAGTCGAGGTCGTCCATGTTGTCGTTGCGTCGTTGTGTGGCAAGCATTGTCGTCGGTGCGGCAGGCGTGAGCACCGCGGTCACCGGCGTCGCCGGTGCCGACCCGGTCGCCGCCTGTGGGCGGGCCGGTCAGGAGATCGCGATCCACTCGACGGTCCCACTACTGGACTGGTCGGAGAACTTCGGCATCGACGAGCGCGGTGACGTGTGGGTGTCGCGCGTGCTGCGCGGTGAGGTGCAGCGCTACGACAGCGCCGGAAAGCTCACCGCCACGGTGGATATCGCGGCGCCCGGCGCCGTCCGACTCGGTCCCGACGGCCTGCTCTACGTGGTCACCGGCAATTCGCCGCTGTCGGATTCCGGCGGTGTCGTCCGATTCGACCCGACCGCCGCCGACCCGGTGCCCGAACCCTTCGCCACCGGTTTCATCCACCCCAACGGCGCCGCCTTCGACGCCCAGGGCAACCTGTACGTCACCGCCCGCGACGGCGTGCACCGCATCTTCCCCGACGGCACCGAGGACATGACCTGGTGGTCGAACGCCACCGTCGAGGGGCCCAATGGTGTTGTGGTCTCCGGTGATTCGGTATACGTCACGGCGAACTACGTCGACAGCGCGGCCGGTCCGGTCGGCCGGGTGCTGCGCTTGTCGCGCACGAACCCGGCGGTGAGCACAACCATCGCCGACCTGACCTCGTTCGGTTCGCTGCCCGATTTCGTCGATGACCTGGTCCTGCGCGACGGCGCACTGTACGTGACGACCTTGACCGGACAGCTGGTGCGCGTCGACCTGGCCACGGGCGGTGCCTGCACGATCGCCGCCACCCAGCCGCTCACCGCCGTCGTCGCCGACCCGGCCGACTCGTCGGCGCTGCTCGCGGGCACCGAAGAGGGAACCGTCCTGCGCATCCGCCCGCGCGGCTGACCCGAATCTTTCGCACGACAAACGGCCGCCGACATCAGTCGACGGCCGTTTCGATCCTGGTGCCCGGCGGCCGATCAGCCGCCCACGCTCAGCGCTGACGGCGGAGCCGGGGGAGCAGGCGCGGGCGCCGGCTGCGGCGCCTCCGCCGGTGCGGGGGCCGGAGCGGGCGTTTCGGGGGCGGGTGCCTGCGACTGTGCCGCACCGGCGCCGGGCGCACCCGAACCG
>NZ_JACBIU010000048.1:0-28469 GCF_013839555.1 Nocardia sp. GTS18
GCACCGGGCACGCCGTCGATCCCGGGTATCTCCGCGCCGAAGGTGGCGGGGGCGGCGCATCGGCCGGGGCCGGTGCCGCCACCGCCACATTCGGCGCGGAGATACCCGGGATCGACGGCGTGCCCGGTGCGGGCGGGATAGCGATCGCGGGCAGCGCGGGCGACGGTGTGGGCGGGGTCTGCAGCAACAGCAACAGCAGCAGCGGCGAGGCCGAACCGACAGCGGCCGAGCCGACGGCGGCCGAACCGGTCGCAGCCGAACCAGCGCCCGCGGAACCGACCGCGGCGGAACCGACGGCAGCCGAGCCGACGGCCGCGGAGCCGGTACCGGCCAGCGCCGAGCCCGTCCCCGCCGCGGCCGAGCCGACGGCGGCCGAACCGGTGCCGAGCACCGCGGCCGCACCCGCCGAACCGGTGGCGAGTACAGCGGCGGCACCGGCGGAACCGGTGCCGAGGATCGCGAAGGCGCCTGCCGAGCCCGTGCCGAGCACGGCGCCGAGGCCCGCGGAGCCGGTGCCGAGGAGCACGCCGAGGCCTGCCGACCCGGTGCCGAGCACCAACCCGGCGGCGGCCGAACCCGCGCCGAGAACGGCGGAGCCGGAGGCCGGACCGGCCACTTCCTTGGTCGGGAGTTCGGTGGTGTCCTGGCCGGGGATGCTCAGCGGGGTCCACTCGGTCTCTTCGGCGACTTCGGCACCGGTCTGTGGTGGATCGCCCTGATTCGCCGGTGCCGGGTCGTTGCCGCTGCCCGTACCAGGCAGGGTGAGTTCGATCGGCTTGCCGTTGCCCTGGGCTGGGCCCTCGGCCGGTCCACCGCCGCTACCGCCGATGCCGGTACTCCCGCTGCCGGACGGTTGCGCGGCGGGCGTCGGCGGCTTTTCCGGCGCGGCGAATGCGGCGACGGGCCCCAATAGGGCGCAGCCGGCCAAGACACTCGCAGCGGCAAGAACGCGCAACATGCGACCAACGGCCATGCGCCTGTCATCCCCTTTAAGTAATTCCGCGCAGCATTACCCCCGGTCGCGACACATTCCGGGATCGACGAACAGTAGCCCATAGTAAACCCACGCGCAGAACCCCGCAGGAGAGCGCAAGAGCCGTCCAGCCCCCTGAACGGCGATGACATGGCAAAACCGCAGGCCCGGCGGCTTCGCTCAGTGTCCTCTTGCGAAGTTAGCTATGCACCGTAAACCGGCTCCGGTTCGGCGCCCTTCTCGATCAGCTGAGCCACCACCGGGCCGAGCTCGGCCGGATCCCAGCGCGCACCGCGATCGACGGCGACGCCGTGCCGCCAGCCTTCGGCCAGCGCGACCTTGCCGCCCTCCACCTCGAACATCCGCCCGGTCACCCCGGCGGACTCGGGGCTGCCGAGCCAGACGACCAGCGGCGAGATGTTCGCCGGGTCCATGGCGTCGAAGCCGGCATCGGGCGCGGCCATGGTTTCGGCGAAGACCGTTTCGGTCATCCGGGTGCGGGCCGCGGGCGCGATGGCGTTGACGGTGACGCCGTAGCGCCCGAACTCCGCCGCGGCGGTGAGCGTGAGCCCCGCGATGCCCGCCTTGGCCGCGCCGTAGTTGCCCTGGCCGACGCTGCCCTGCAGACCGGCGCCGGAGCTGGTGTTGACGACGCGGGCGTCGACCGCGCGCCCGGCCTTTGCCTCGCCGCGCCAGTACTCGGCGGCATGACGCATGGTGGCGAAATGGCCCTTGAGGTGCACGCGGATCACCGCGTCCCACTCGTCCTCACTCAGGTTCACCAGCATGCGGTCGCGCACGAAACCGGCATTGTTGACCAGCACGTCGAGCCCACCGAAGGTGTCGACGGCCTGGCGGACGAGCCGGCGCGCGCCTTCCCAGTCGGCCACGTCGTCGTAGTTGGCGACCGCCTGCCCACCGGCGGCGACGATCTCGTCGACGACCTGCTGCGCGGGCGTCTCCGAGGTGGGTGCGCCGTCGAGCGCGGTGCCGACGTCGTTGACGACGACGCGCGCACCCGCGGCGGCGAAGGCGAGCGCGTGCGCGCGCCCGATCCCGCGACCCGCACCCGTGACGATCACCGTGCGGTCGGCGCAGATCAACTGCTGGTCCATCGAAACTCCTAGTTATCCGTGGTTCGTATTCGCGGCATCGAGAAAGGCGGGCCGCTCCCCCGCGCCGTGCACCAACAGGCTCGCGCCGCTGATGTAGGCGGCCAGCGGGGAGGCGAGGAAGAGGGCGGCATTGCCGACGTCGGCGGGGGCGGCGAGGCGGCCGAGCGGGATGGTCGCGCCGACGGCGGCGACACCGTCGGCGTCGCCGTAGTGCAGGTGGCTCAGTTCGGTTTCCACCGGTCCGACCACCACGGAATTGAGGCGGACCTTCGGCGCCCATTCCACCGCGAGCGAGGTGGTGAGGTTGTCCAGTCCGGCCTTGGCGGCGCCGTAGGCGGCGGTGCCGGGTGAGGGCCGGTGCCCGCTGACGCTCGAGACCATCACGATCGAACCGCCCGAATCCTGTTTCTGCATCACGGCATTGGCCTGCTGCGCGATCACCAGGGGGGCGAGCAGATTCAGCTCGATGATCTTGGTGTGGAAGCGCGGGCTCGCCGCGTCGGCCAGGGCGAAGGGCGCCCCGCCCGCGTTGTTCACGACATGGTCGAGCCGCCCGTGCGCGGCGAGGATCTCGTCGAACATGGCGGCGACCGCGCTGTCGTCGCGCACATCGCAGGAGTAGTGCTCGGTGCCGTCGATCGGGGTGTCGGCGGGTCTACGCGCGCAGGTGAGCACTGTCGCGCCCGCCGCGAGGAAGGCGCGGGTGATGCCCGCGCCCACGCCGCGCACTCCGCCGGTCACCAGAACGATCTGGCCGGAAAGGTCGATTTCTATCGCCACCGTGTTAACCTACCAAGCAATTGCTTGCTTTGTCTCGGGTTCGCCCGGGCACGCACCGATAGGACAGTTGCCATGGGAATCGACCGGCATACCGAAACCGAGGGGGTGGAGGTCGTCACGGTCGACTATCCGCCGGTCAACGCGCTGCCGTCGGACGGCTGGTTCGCGCTGGCCGACGCCGTGCGCGCCGCCGGACGCGACCCCGGCACCCGCGTGGTCGTGCTGCGCGCGGAGGGCCGCGGCTTCAACGCGGGCGTCGACATCAAGGAGATGAACGCCGACACCGGGCACACCGCCCTGATCCGCGCGAACCACGGATGCTTCGAGGCCTTCGCCGCCGTGTACGACTGCGAGGTTCCGGTGGTCACCGCCGTCAACGGGTTCTGCCTCGGCGGCGGGATCGGCCTGGTCGGCAACTCCGACGTCATCGTGGCTTCCGACGACGCCACCTTCGGCCTGCCCGAAGTGGACCGCGGTGCGCTCGGTGCCGCGACCCACCTGTCGCGACTGGTCCCCCAGCACCTGATGCGGACCATGTTCTACACCGCGGGCAAGCTCACCGCCCAGCAGCTGCACCACTACGGGTCGGTGTACAAGGTGGTGCCGCGCGCCGAACTCGACGCCGCGGCCATGGAGGTCGCGAAGAACATCGCGAACAAGGACGGCCGGGTGATCCGGGCCGCGAAGCGGGCGCTCAACGGCATCGACGTGCAGGACGTGCACCGCTCCTATCGCTACGAGCAGGGCTTCACGATGGAGCTCAACCTGGCCGGGGTGGCCGACGAGATCAGAGCGCGTTTCGACGACGACCTCGCCGCGCAGAAAAAGGGGAAGTAGGAAAAGCTATGCGCGACAAGAGAATGACCCTCGACGAGGTGGTCGGCGAGCTGCGCAGCGGCATGACGATCGGCATCGGCGGTTGGGGATCCCGGCGAAAGCCGATGGCGCTGGTCCGTGCGCTGCTCCGCTCGGATGTCACCGACCTGACCGTGGTGACCTACGGCGGGCCGGACCTCGGCCTGCTGTGTTCGGCGGGCAAGGTGCGCAAGGCCTACTACGGCTTCGTCTCGCTCGACTCGGCACCGTTCTACGACCCGTGGTTCGCCAAGGCGCGCACCGAGGGTGCGATCACGGTGCGCGAGATGGACGAGGGCATGGTGAAGTGCGGATTGCAGGCCGCCGCCGCCCGGTTACCGTTCCTGCCGATCCGGGCCGGGCTCGGCTCGGCGGTGCCGGACTTCTGGGAGGGCGAGCTGAAGACCGTCGTCTCGCCGTATCCGCACGCCGACGGCCGGACCGAAACGTTGATCGCCATGCCCGCCCTGAATCTCGATGCGGCGTTCGTGCATCTGGACCTGGGCGACAAGCACGGCAATGCCGCCTACACCGGCGTCGATCCCTACTTCGACGACCTCTACTGCCTGGCGGCCGAACGACGCTACGTCTCGGTGGACCGCCTCGTCGACACCGACGAACTGGTGAAAGCCGTTCCGTCGCAGGCGCTGATCCTCAACCGGATGATGGTCGACGGCGTCGTCGAGTCACCCGGTGGCGCCCACTTCACGTTCTCGGGCAGTTACGGACGCGACGAGAAATTCCAGAAGCACTATGTGGCGGCCGCGCAGTCGCCGGAGTCGTGGGCCGAGTTCAAGGCGCGCTATCTCGACGTGAACGAAGACGAATACCAGTCCGCCGTCAAGGCTTTCGCGGAGGAGCAGCGATGAACGCAGTACCGGCGACCGGCCAGATCACGCGCGCGGAGGTGTGCGTCGTCGCGGCGGCGGAGATCTTCCGTGGCGCGGGCGAGATCATGGCCAGCCCGATGTCGACGATCACCACCATCGGCGCGCGACTGGCCCGGCTCACCTTCGAACCCGACCTGCTGCTGTCCGACGGTGAGGCACTGTTCTTCGCCGAGGTGCCCGCGATCGGCGCGAAAGCTCCGGTGGAGGGCTGGATTCCGTTCTCCAAGGTGTTCGACGTGGTGGCCTCGGGTCGGCGGCACGTGGTGATGGGCGCCAATCAGCTCGACCGCTTCGGCAACCAGAACCTCTCGGCGTTCGGGCCGTTGCAGCAGCCGCGCAGGCAGATGTTCGGTGTGCGTGGGGCGCCCGGCAATACGATCAACCACGCGACCAGCTACTTCGTGCCCAAGCACAACCCGCGGGTGTTCTGCGAGCAGGTCGATATCGTGAGCGGTGTCGGCTACGACAAGATCGACCCGGCCAACCCCGCCTTCCGTTTCCATCACCTGCACCGGGTGGTGTCCAACCTCGGCGTCTTCGATTTCGGCGGCCCCGAGCACACCATGCGCGCGCTGTCGCTGCATCCGGGTGTGACGGCCGAGGAGGTCGCCGAGAACACCTCCTTCGAGATCGCCGGGCTGGCCGACGCGGGCGAAACCCGGCTGCCCACCGAGGAGGAGCTGCGGCTCATCCGGACGGTGCTCGATCCCAAGGGTTTCCGTGAGAAGGAAGTGGCCGCATGAGCGCCCGCCTGCGTACCCCGCTGACCGAGCTGATCGGCATCGAGCATCCCGTCGTGCAGACGGGAATGGGCTGGGTGGCCGGGCCGCGGCTGGTCGCCGCGACCGCGAACGCGGGCGGACTGGGCATTCTCGCCTCGGCGACGATGACCTTCGAGGAGCTGGAAGCGGCTGTCGCCAAGACGAAGTCGCTCACCGACAAGCCGTTCGGGGTGAACATCCGCGCCGATGCAACCGACGCGCCCGAGCGCATCGAACTGCTCATTCGTGAACAGGTGCGGGTCGCCTCGTTCGCCTTGGCGCCGAAGAAGGAGCTGATCGCCCGGCTCAAAGACGCGGGCGTGGTGGTGATTCCGTCGATCGGTGCCGCCAAGCACGCGGTGAAGGTGGCTTCGTGGGGCGCGGACGCCGTGATCGTGCAGGGCGGTGAGGGCGGCGGTCACACCGGGCCGGTGGCCACCACGCTGCTGCTGCCCTCGGTGCTCGATGCCGTCGACATCCCGGTCGTCGCGGCCGGCGGTTTCTTCGACGGGCGCGGGCTCGCGGCGGCGCTGTCCTACGGTGCCGCCGGGGTGGCCATGGGCACCCGGTTCCTGCTCACCCAGGAGAGCACCGTCCCCGACGCCGTGAAACAGGAGTACCTGGCGCGCGGACTGGGCGACACCGTGGTTTCGGTGAAGGTCGACGGCATGCCACACCGCATGCTCAACACCGAACTCGTGGAGCGCCTGGAACATTCGGGCGGCTGGCGCGGACTGTCGGCGGCCGTCGGCAACGCCGCCAAGTTCAAGAGCATGACCGGGATGAAGTGGTCGACGCTGATGCGCGACGGTCTCGCCATGCGAAAGACCAAGGACCTCAGCTGGTCGCAGGTCGTGATGGCCGCGAACTCGGCGATGCTGACCAAGGCCGGTCTCGTCGAGGGCCGTACCGATGCGGGTGTGCTGCCCGCAGGCCAGGTCACCGGAATCATCGACAGCCTGCCGACGGTGGCCGAGCTGATCGACGGCATCGTCACCGACGCGCTCACGCGCATCGCGGCCGTCGGCACGCTGGTCGACACACCGGTCACCGAGCAGAGCTGACCCCAGACCCATCCCGGCGAGCCCCCCACAGCGGTGCGCCGGGATGCCGCCCGACGGGTCTGAGCCTCCCGTCGAAAGGGCGAATAGAGCACCGAACCGGATGTGGTACTCACAAGGCGCGCATCCGGTTCGGTGCTCTTCCCACTCAGAATTCGGAGACCGCGAACTCCCCGGTGCTCGGCCGATGCGCCAGCGGCGTGGTGCGGATGGTCGCCTCGATCCGTCCGGCGCCCGTCGCGAGTGTCAGGCCCACCTCGGGGCCCGGCTGACCGCTCGGACCACCTGCCACGACAGTCGCCGCCGAACCGCCCGCACCGGTGTCGAGATTGCGCCACTCGACCGTCGTCGTCACCGTGCAGCCGCTCTGATGTGAACCGGGTGTCGCGCTCCAGAACGTGCCGCGCAGCCGCATCTCCGCCTCACCGGACCTGGTGATGCCCTGGCCCGACAATGCCGTCGCGTCGATCTGCCCGGCGCAGGTCCAGCCGGTGGCGAGGGTGTAGGTGGGCTTGAACGGAGTCATTGCCGAGGCGGGGGTCGTCGCGCCGAGGAGGAGTCCTGCGGTTGCCGCCGCGACGAGCGTCGCGCGGCCGGTGTACTTCCACATCACTGCGTGCCTTTCGTTCGGTGATCGCGTGCGGTTCTTGTCAGCGGGGTACCACCTCCACCCGGTTGTCGTGGAAGACCGCGCCGCCGCCGAAGTCGGCGTCGCGTTCGGCGATCGTGGCGTTGACGGTCGCGCCGCCGGAATCCTTGGCCCAGCGTCCCTTCGTGGTACCCGCTACGCCGGGTCTGACACGGTCGGATACCTCGGCGATCGCCTCGAAGGAACCGCGAGCGTTGACGACCGACACCGGGGCGCCGTCGGCGATTCCGCGCGCGGCGGCATCATCGGGATGGAGCGTGATACGGGTTTCGCCTGCGCGGCGGCGCAATTCGGGGTTGGCACCGAAGGTGGTGTTCAGGAAGTAGTGCGAGGCGGCGGAAATCAGCACGAGTCCGTCGCCGGGGTCGGCGGGTGGGGTGTAGGTGGGCAGCGGGTCGTGACCCGCGAATTGCGCGCGTGGAGAGACGAACTGGAGTTTTCCTGCGGGGACGGGCCCCGGCTGCACCTTCAAGAAGCCGTCGGCGCGCAACCGGTCGAGATCGTGACCCTTCAGCAGCTGACGGGCCAGTTCCTCGTCCGATTCGTACAGCGCCGGCTCGGTGAGTCCGAGGCGACGGGACAGCCGGCGGAAAGTCTCTGTGGTGGACAGGCATTCGCCCGGCGGCTCGACGGCGGGCTCGTTCCACACCAGGTACAGGTGGCCGTAGCCCGCGATCACGTCGAGATGCTCGGGTTGCATGGTCGCGGGCAGCACGATGTCGGCGTAATCGATCGTGTCGGTGGCGAAATGCTCCAGCACCACGGTGAACAGGTCGTCGCGTGACAGGCCTTCGACCACCCGGCGCTGATCCGGATTGGAGCCGACCGGATTCGCGCCGATCACGAACAGCGCCTGCACCGGCGGCTCGTCGACGTCGAGCAAGGCCTCACCGAGCCTGGTCATCGACAAGGTGCGCACCGGGTGCGGCAGCAGATCGTCGCGCACCAGGGCGGGCAGGTCGAGTTCGAAGTGCCCGCTCGTCGAATAGTGCAGGCCACCTCCGGGAAGCGCCCAGTCACCGGTGACGCCGGGCAGGCAGCCGAGCACCCGCAGCGCCATCCCGCCACCGGCGTGACGCTGCATGCCCTGGGAGGCGCGGATCGCGGTCGGCCTGGTACCCGCGATCCGTTCACCGAGCGCGACGATCTGTTCGCGCTCGAGGCCGGTGATCGCGGCCACCCGCTCCGGGGTGAATTCCATGATGCGCTCACGGAATTCGGGCCAGCCCTCGGTGTGCTCGGCGATGAACTCCGTGTCCTCGGCGCCCAGCGAAACCACCACGTGCAGCAGGCCGAGCGCCAGGGCGGCATCGGTGCCGGGCAGGAGTGCGAGGTGTTCGTCGCAGCGTTCGGCGGTCTTGGTTCGCACCGGGTCGATCGCGACCAGGTAGGCACCGCTGTCCTGCACGAATTTCCACAGGTGATGACCGGAGGTGAGCGGGTTGGTACCCCACAGCAGGATCAGCTTCGACTTCGCGAAGTCCTCCGGGTCCATGCCGCCGGAGGTGCCGAGGGTGTAGTTCAGCCCGGCGCTGCCCGCGACCGAGCAGATGGTCGCCGCATGGTGGGAGGCGCCGAGCACGTTGAACATGCGGCGGCCGGGATACCCCTCGAGGCCCTGAAGGTAGCCGAGGCTGCCGGTGCCGTGGAACGGCCAGATCGCCTCGGCGCCGTATTCGTCGATGATGCCGGTGAGCCGGGTCGCGATCTCGTCGAGGGCCTCGTCCCAGCTGATCCGCTCGAACCGCCCGGAACCCTTGGGACCCGTCCGGCGCAACGGATACCTGAGCCGGTCCGGCGCACCGACCTGCTCCAGATAGCGATTCACCTTCACGCACAGCGCACCGCGCGTGACCGGGTGTTCTTTGTTGCCACGCAGGCCGGTCGCGACGCCGTCCTCGACCGTCACCACCCACGAGCAGGCATCAGGACAGTCGAGTGGGCACGCGCCGAGCACCTTCACCGCTCCCATCGTAGGCCCGGTGCCCGGCGCCCGCGGAGCAGGAGAGGCGGCGACCGGGTCGGCCCGATGGGACCGACCCGCCGCGCTCACTCCGTTTCGATGGTCGGGTTGAGGATTCCGCACACCCGCCAGCCGCCGTCCTCCTCGACCAGTTTGTACGTCGCGGTCGAAGTCGTGCTCTGGCCGAGAATGGTCATGCTCATCGCGGTGGTGAACGTCCCGGACTTGCTGCCGGAGGCGACATCCACGCTCTTCAGCGTCGTCGTGACGCTCGGTGCCCCACCGCCCGACGGTGCCTTGGTCGGCGTGGCCTGGTTCTCGTACTTCGCGATCTCGTCGCGGTCGGAGGCGCACACCAGGTCTTCGAGCTCGCCCTCCTTGTCGACCCAGGCCTGCGCCGCCGCACGCGGGGTGTCGTAGCCGCCACCACCGAGCGGACCGCCACCACCGCCGAACATGTAGATCGCGCCGACCGCGATCGCGACCAGCACGACCAGACCGCCCAGGATGAGAACGATCTTGCCGCCGCCGCCCGACCGGCGCGGCGGCTGCCCGTAACCACCGGGCGCGCCGTACGGCTGTCCCTGCGGGTACGGCTGTCCCTGCGGGTAGGGCTGTCCCTGCGGGTAGGGCTGGGCCTGTGGGTAAGGCTGACCCTGTTGGTAGGGCTGACCCGGCATCGGCTGGCCCGGATACGGCTGACCAGGCTGCATCGGCTGACCTGGCCGACCTTGATACGGGTTGGGCGGTTGTGGGTAACCCATTCGAAATTCCTGTTCCCTGTTTCCACGAGCAGTACCTGACCGGCACCGCTTCAGCACATGGCTTACCCACTGCGCCAACGTGTTATCGCGGTGGCGCCGGGAGAGCAACCGCTCAGTCTCGGTGACCGATCGCTCGCCCGCAAGTCCGCCGGACGCACAGCGGCCCGATACCGGAGTGTCCGGTACCGGGCCGCTGGCGGCTTCGCGGCGAATTACTCGCTAGCGCCGAGGCGTTCGATGATGGTGACGTTGGCCGTGCCGCCGCCCTCACAGATGGTGAGCAGACCGTAGCGGCCGTTCACCCGCTCGAGCTCGTGCAGCAGGGTGGCGAACAGCTTCGCGCCGGTCGCGCCGAGCGGATGACCGAGGGCGATGGCACCGCCGTTGACATTGACCTTCGCCGGATCGGCGCCGATCTCCTTGATCCAGGCCAGCACCACCGGCGCGAAGGCCTCGTTGATCTCGATGACATCGATGTCGTCGATGGTGAGCCCGGTCTTCTCCAGCGCCCACTGGGTGGCCGGAATGGGCGCACTCAGCATGAAGATCGGGTCGGCGCCGCGTGCGCTGACGTGATGGATGCGGGCCCGCGGGGTGAGCCCGTACTCCTTGACGGCCCACTCCGAGGCGAGCAACGTCGCGCTCGCGCCGTCGGAGATCTGGCTGGCCACCGCGGCGGTGAGCGGGCTGCCCTCGCTCAGCGGCTGCAGCGTGGCCATCTTCTCGAGGCTGGTCTCGCGCGGGCCCTGGTCGACGGTGAAGTCACCCACCGGCACGATCTCGGCCTCGAAGCGGCCCTCGGCGATCGCCGCACGAGCCCGCTGATGGCTGCGTAGCGCCCACTGCTCCATGTCTTCGCGGGTGATGCCCCACTTCTCGGCGATCAGCTCGGCGCCACGGAACTGCGATACCTCGCCGGTGCCGTAGCGCTGATCCCAGCCGGTGGCGCCGACGAAGGGCGAGTCGAATCCGTACTCCTTGCCCGCGAGCATGGCCGCCGAGATCGGGATGGCGCTCATGTTCTGCACGCCACCCGCGACGATCACCTCCGCGGTGCCGCTCATGATGGCCTGGGCGCCGAAATTGATGGCCTGCTGGCTGGAACCGCACTGCCGGTCGACGGTGACACCGGGAACTTCCTCCGGGAAACCCGCGGTCAGCCACATTGTGCGACCGATATTGCCCGCCTGCGGGCCGATGTTGTCGACACAGCCGACGATCACGTCGTCGACGACAGCCGGGTCGATACCGGTGCGCTCGACGAGTCCGCGCAGTGCGGCGGCGCCGAGGTCGGCCGGGTGCACACCGGCCAGCGCGCCGCCACGCTTGCCGACAGCGGTCCGCACCGCATCGATCACATAGGCCTCCCGCAACGGGGTGTAGGGGCGGCGCTCGGCGGGTGCGGTCATGGGGTACTCCTAAGGCGCGTCGCTCGCGGGCACGGTGAGCCCGTCGAGCACGATGGTCAGATATTGCGAGGCAAGGTTTTTCACGGTGATGGGGCCGCCGGGGGTGTACCAGCGGACCGCGACCCACACGGTGTCGCGCAGGAAGCGGAAGGCCAGTTCCACGTCGAGTTCGGGCCGGAAGCTGCCGTCGGCGACGCCGGCGGCGAGCACCCGGTGCCACAGGTCGCGGAACTCGGTGTTGAAGTCACGGATGTAGCCGAAACGTTCCACGTCACGCAGGTTCTTGGCTTCGGCCTGGTAGATCGCGACGGCGGCGTGATGCCGGTCGAACGCCTCGTAGGAGGCGAGGACCAGGGCCTCGAGGGTGGCCCGCGAGCTGAGTCCGGCGGCGGCGATCTCGCGGTAGCGACCGAACAGGTCGTCGAGGAAGCCGCGCAGGATCTCGTCGACCATGGATTCCTTGGAATCGAAATGGTGGTAGAGACTGCCCGAGAGGATGCCTGCCGAATCGGCGATGTCGCGCACCGTGGTGGCGCGCAGGCCGCGCTCGGCGAACAGGTCGGCGGCGAGGGCGAGCAGTTCGTCGCGGCGGGTGCGTTTCGCGGTATCGGGTGCGGTCACCCTAGACATCGTACAACCAAGCACTTGCTTGGCATGCTGCTGCCGTCATGCGCGCTGACTACTCACGGAAACCACCTCACCGGTCAGGTACGAGGTGTAATCGCTGGCCAGCATGGCGATCGTCGCCGCGACCTCCCACGGCTCGGCCGCGCGCCCGAAAGCCTCACGCTCGCTGAGGTTGTCGAGCAGTTCCGATGAGCTCACCTTGTCCAGGAACGGGTGGCGCGCGATGCTCGGCGCGACGGCATTGATGCGCACCCCGAACTCGGCGGCCTCGATCGCGCTGCACCTGGTCAGCGCCATCACACCCGCCTTGGCCGCGGCGTAGTGCGCCTGGCCGTGCTGCGCTCGCCAGCCGAGCACGCTGGCGTTGTTGACGATCACGCCGCCGTGGCCCGCGTCGCGGAAGTAGCCGAGCGCTGCCCGCGTGCAGCGGAAGGTGCCGGTGAGGGTGATGTCGAGAACCTGGTCCCACTGCTCGTCGGTCATGTCGACCACGGGGGTCTCGCCGCCGAGGCCGGCGTTGTTGATCATGATGTCGATGCGCCCGAGTTCGGCGGCAGCGGCGGTGAGCAGCTGATTCACCTGGGCGGTGTCGCGCACATCGCACACCACGGCGCCGACGGTGCGCTCCGGGAATTCCTTGGCGAGCAGTTCGGCTGTTTCACCCAATCTCCGCTCGTGCCAATCGGATACCACCACATCGGCGCCCTCGGAGAGCAGCCTGCGGGCGGTGGCCGAGCCGATACCGGTACCGGCGGCGGCGGTGACCACGCCCTTGCGGCCGGCGAGCAGGCCGTGGCCGGGAATGGGGGCGGGCGGGGTCGCGAGCGGGCCGGTCACGGTCGGGCCTCGCGCGGCAGACCGAGCACCCGCTCGGCGATGATGTTGCGCTGCACTTCGTTCGAACCTCCGTAGATGGTGTCGGCGCGGCTGAACAGGTACAGCCGCTGCCAGGCGGTCATGTCGTCGTCGGGGATCACCAGACCGGCGGCGCCCTGCACCGCCATGGCCAGCTCGCCGAGGTCGCGATGCCAGTTGGCCCACAACAACTTCGACACCGAGGCGCCGCCCGCGTCGTTCTCATCGCCCATGGTGCGCAGCGCGTGGGCGCGCAGCACCCGCAGTCCCACCCAGGCGCGGTCGAAACGCGCGGCGATCAACGGGTCGTCGGCGGCGCCGGTGCGGCGGGCCAGGTTCTCGATGTCGGTAAGTTCGCGGGCGAAGCGGATCTGCTGGCCGAGGGTGGAGATGCCGCGCTCGAAGGTCAAGGTGCCCATGGCGATTCGCCAGCCGTCACCCGGCGCGCCGACGACCAGGTCCGCGTCGGTGCGGGCGTCGTCGAAGTACACCTCGTTGAATTCCGAAGTGCCGGTGAGCTGCTGGATCGGGCGAACGGTTATGCCCGGCTGGTTCATCGGGACGAGCAGGTAGGACAGGCCGTGATGACGGGTCGACCCGCGTTCGGTGCGGGCGATCACGAAGCACCAGTCGGCCACGTGGGCCAGCGAGGTCCAGATCTTCTGGCCGTTGATCACCCACTGGTCGCCGTCGAGGCGGGCGGTCGTCGACACGGCCGCCAGGTCGGAACCCGCGCCCGGCTCGGAGTAGCCCTGACACCAGAGCTCGCCGACCGAACGGACGCCGGGCAGGAAGCGCTTCTTCTGCTCCTCGGTACCGAAGGCGAGCACCGTCGGCCCGAGCAGTTCCTCACCCACGTGCGAGACCCGCGCGGGCGCGTCGGCCTTGGCGTACTCCTCGTGGAAGATCACCTGCCTGGCGACGCTCTCGTCGCGGCCGCCGTACTCCACCGGCCAGCCGAGGCACGTCCAGCCGGCGGCTGCGAGATGACGATCCCAGGCCAGCCGTCGCTCGAAGTGCTCGTGTTCTCGGCCCGGCCCGCCGGTACCGCGCAGGTCGGCGAACTCGCCCGCGAGGTTTTCGGCAAGCCACTCACGGATCTCGGCGCGGAACTCCGCGTCGGAGGTAACTGAATCTGCGGTCTGGATCACGCCCACCACGGTAGAGTAACCTACCAAGCACTTGCTTTGTTAGCTGCTTCGTGAAGAACAGCGAACCGCACAACGGTGAGGACCCCGTGACACCCGCTGCACAGACCACCCCGCAGGCGCTGCGCCAGACCGCCGCGGCGTATCCGCACGAGCCTGCCATCGTCGACGGCGAAACCCGCCTGACGTGGGCGCAACTGCTCGACCAGGTGCGGATCGCGGCGCGCGCGCTCATCGCCCGCGGCATCGAACCAGGCGACCGGGTCGCCATGTGGGCACCGAATACCCATCACTGGGTGGTGGCCGCACTGGCCGCGCATTCGGCCGGTGCCGCGCTCGTGCCGCTGAACACCCGGTACGTGGCGGCCGAGGCGGTCGACGTGCTGAACCGGGTCGATGCGAAGGCGCTGTTCGTCGCCGGGCCGTTCCTCGGTCGCGACCGGGTGGCCGAACTGCTCGCCGAAGCACCGGAATCGACCATCGGAACGGTTGTCGTCATCCCGGTCGAGCCGGGCGCGGCCACCGGGACCGGCTCGCTCACCTGGGACGATTTCCTCGCCGAGGCCGAGCGGGTCACCGAGGCCGACGGCGAGGCACGGGCGACGCAGGTCTCCCCCGACGACATTTCCGACATCCTCTTCACCTCGGGCACCACCGGCCGCAGCAAAGGCACCCTGGTCGCCCACCGGCAGGCCCTGGATGTGGTGCGTGCCTGGTGCGCCTGCTCGACCGTGCGCGCGGGCGACCGCTACCTGGTGATCCCACCCTTCTTCCACAACTTCGGTTACAAGGCGGGCATCCTGGCGTGCCTGGTCACCGGGGCAACGATCGTCCCGCAGGCGACATTCGATGTCCCGGCCGCGCTGCGCCTGGTCGAGTCCGAGCGGATCACCGTGCTCACCGGACCGCCGACGATCTACCAGACCATCCTCGATCACCCCGAGCGCGGCGAGCGTGACCTCTCTTCGCTGCGCGTCGCGGTGACCGGCGCGGCGACCGTGCCGGTGGTGCTGATCGAGCGGATGCGCGACGACCTCGACTTCGAGGTGGTCATTACCGCCTACGGCCTGTCGGAGACCGCCGGTTTCGGCACCATGTGCGACCCCGACGACGACGCCGAGACCATCGCCAATACCTGCGGCAAGCCCATCGCCGGCTTCGAACTGCGCCTGGCCGACAACGGTGAAGTGCTGCTGCGCGGCCCCAACGTGATGCTCGGCTACCTCGACGATCCCGAGGCCACCGCCGAGGCGATCGACACCGACGGCTGGCTGCACACCGGCGACATCGGCGTGGTCGACGAACGCGGCTACCTCAAGATCACCGACCGGCTCAAGGACATGTACATCACCGGCGGATTCAACGTCTATCCCGCCGAGATCGAGCAGACCCTCGCCCGCCTCGACGGTGTCGCCGAGTCCGCGGTGATCGGGGTGCCCGACGAGCGGATGGGCGAGGTCGGCATGGCGTTCGTCGTCCGCAAGCCGGACACGAACCTGACCGCCGACGACGTGATCGCCCATGCGAGCGCCCATCTGGCGAATTTCAAGGTGCCCCGGTTCGTCGAGTTCCGCGACCGGCTGCCCTACAGCGCGGCGGGCAAGGTGCTCAAGCGCGAGCTACGTGAGGAGAAGTCGTGAGTTCCGAAACCGAGGTCGTCACCTATGAGGTGCGCGGACCGGTGGCCGTCATCACCATGAACCGGCCCGATTTCCGCAACGCGCAGAACTCGAAGATGACCTACGCCCTCGACGCCGCGTTCGTGCGCGCGGTCGAGGACGCCGCGGTGAAGGTGATCGTGCTCGCGGGCAACGGAAAACACTTCAGCGCCGGGCACGACATCGGCACACCGGGCCGCGACCACGACGCGCACTACGAGAACAAAGCCGCGCTGTGGTGGGACCACGTCGACCGCACCGGTGGCGACCAGCGATTCGCCCGCGAGACCGAGGTGTATCTCGGCATGTGCAGGCGCTGGCGCGAGATCCCCAAGCCGACGATCGCGATGGTGCAGGGCGCGTGCATCGCCGGTGGGCTGATGCTGGCCTGGGTGTGCGATCTGATCGTCTGTTCCGACGACGCCTTCTTCTCCGATCCCGTTGTGCGCATGGGCATTCCGGGTGTGGAGTACTTCGCGCATCCGTGGGTGATGGGCCCGCGCGCGGCCAAGGAGTTCCTGTTCACCGGTGACCGGTTCGGGGCCGCGCAGGCCGAGAAGTGGGGCATGGTGAACCGGGTCGTGCCGCGCGCGGAGCTGGAAGCCGAGACCATCGCGCTCGCCGAGAAGATCGCCACCATGCCGCAGTTCGGGCTCGCGCTCACCAAGAAGGCGGTGAACCAGGCCGAGGACCTGATGGGGATGCGCTCGGGCATGGACTCGGTCTTCGGACTGCATCATTTCGCGCACGCGCACAATGCCGAGGTCGGCGCCGATTCGCTGGGCGGGATGAACGCCAAGACGATGAAGACCGCCGCGGCCGAACAGAACGGGTCGAAGTAGATGGATCTCGAGATCGACGAGGCAGCCACACAGTTCCAGCTCGAGGTGCGCGAATTCCTCGCCACCCATGTGCCGCGCGAACCGCTGCCGTCCATGGACACCGCGGAAGGCTTTGCCGCCCATCGAGAATGGGAGGCGACGCTGGCCGAGGCTCGGCTCTCGGCGGTGTCGTGGCCGCGTGAATACGGTGGGCGCGACGCCTCCATTCTCGAATGGGTTTTGTTCGAGCAGGAGTACTACGCGGCGGGCGCGCCGGGCCGGGTGGCCCAGAACGGCATTTTCCTGCTGGCGCCGACACTGTTCGAGCACGGCACCGAGGAGCAGCTGGCCCGGATCCTGCCGAGAATGGCTCGCGGCGAGGACATCTGGGCGCAGGCCTGGTCGGAGCCGGAGGCGGGTAGCGACCTCGCGGGCCTGCGCTCGACCGCCCGGCGCACCGAGGGCGGGTGGGTGCTCAACGGTCAGAAGACGTGGAGTTCCCGTGCGTCCTACGCGGATTGGGCTTTCGGCCTGTTCCGCAGCGATCCCGAGGCGCAGCGTCATCACGGGCTGACCTATGTGATGTTCCCGCTGACGGCCGAGGGCGTGAGCGTGCGCCCGATCCCCCAGCTCGACGGCGAACCCGGCTTCGCCGAGATCTTTCTCGACGACGTGTTCGTCCCCGACCACGACGTGATCGGCGCACCCAACGAGGGCTGGCGGGTGGCGATGGCCACCTCGAGCAACGAGCGCGGCCTCTCGCTGCGCAGCCCCGGCCGATTCAGCGCCACCGCGCAACGCCTGATCGATCTGTGGAAGCAGACCTCTGATCCCACCGACACCGCCGCCCGCAACGCGGTGGTCGACGCCTGGCTCGGGGCCGAGGCATACCGACTGCACACTTTCGGAACTGTCACCCGCCTGCAGGACGGCGGCCAGCTCGGCGCGGAATCCTCGATCACCAAGGTGTTCTGGTCCGACCTCGACATCGCCATGCACGAAACGGGCCTCGACCTGCTCGGACCGGCCGCCGAGCAGCGCAGTTCGTGGACCGACGGCTACCTGTTCTCCCTCGCGGGCCCGATCTACGCGGGCACCAACGAGATCCAGCGCAACATCATCGCCGAACGCCTCCTCGGCCTGCCACGGGAGAGCAAGCGATGAACACCCGCTTCCTGCTGCATCTCGAGCAGCGCACAGGTGAGGTGCGCGCCGCCCGCGACGAGCTCGGCGGCGCCCCCGGCTCTGCGATCGACCTCCCGGATGCTCGGACACAGCTCAACTTCTCCACCCACCGGCGCGAGGTCCCCGACGTCGGCCGGACCCCTCTCGCCGCGACCACTGGGCCCACGACCCGGACGTCGAACGATGTGAGTCGAATCGACCACCCGACAACAGGAGGTGTGCGATGAGATTCGCCCTCAGTACCGAGCAGCTCGACTTCGCCGCGGAGCTGCGCAAGATCCTGGATGCGGGGCAGGTGCCTGCCGCCGTGCGCGCCTGGTCCGAGGGCGACACCGCCCGTGGCCGCGCGATCCTGCGGCAGGTCGCCGACATGGGTGTCTTCGGGCTTATCGTCGACGAGGAACACGACGGCGCGGATGCCACGCCGGTCGACCTGGCGGTGGCACTGATCGAACTCGGGCGCGCGGCCGTACCTGGTCCGGTGATCGAATCGGCCGCCGTGATTCCCGCTCTGCTGCAACACCTCCCGGCCGCCGCCGAGCGCTGGCTGTCGGGGGTGGCGACTGGTGAACTGCTCGGCACCATCGCCTTCGAGCACGGCGGCCGCACCGTCGCGCTCGACGCGGATGCCGCTGAATTCGTCCTGGTGGCCGGTAGTGCACAGGTCTCCACAGGTCAGCCAGGCCTCGGCGCCGCTACCGCCGACCGATCGCGGCCCGGGACCGGCGAATCCGACGCGACCGCGGATGTCGGCGCCGATGTCCCTGGTGCGCGCCGGTTCGAGACCACGGCGGCGATCGCGTCGATCGATCCGGCCCGCAAGCTGTTCGGAGTGTCCGCCGACGAGGTGGTGGCCGAGGATTCCGATGCCGTCGACTTCGCCTTCGATATGGGTGTGCTCGCCTGCGCGGCACAGCTACTAGGAGCGGGTCGCGCCATCCTCGATCAGACGACCGCCTATGCCAAGCAGCGCAAGCAGTTCGGCCGCGTCATCGGTGAATTCCAAGCGGTGAAGCAGCAGCTCGCCGATATACGGATCGCGCTCGATCTGGCCGAGCCGCTGCTGTACCGCGCCGCCCTTACCCTCGACTCCCCCGATCGCGCGCGCGATGTATCGGCAGCCCTCGTGGCCTGCGGCGATGCGGCCCACCGCGCGTCACGGGCCGGCCTGCAGGTCCATGGCGCGATCGGTTACACCGCCGAATGCGACCTCTCGCTGTGGCTCACCCGGGTCGCCGCTCTGCGCACCGCCTGGGGGACCGCCGACTTCCACCGAGCGCGGATCGCCACCGCCCTACGCACCGAGGAAACCCATGTCATCGAATGAACTGCTCGAATTCCGCTCGTCGGTGCGGGCACTGCTGGCCAAGCACGCGACTCCGGAAGCCCTTCGCGCGGCGATGGACAGCGACCTCGGGTACGACCCCAAGTTGTGGCAGCTGCTGTGCGAGCAGGTGGGAGTCGCGGCCCTCGCGGTGCCGGAGCAGTGGGGCGGCGTCGGCGCGAGTCTCGTCGAATCGCTCATGGTCGTCGGCGAATTGGGCCGGGTGCTGAGCGGCGTGCCGATGCTCGGTTCGGCCGTACTCGGCGTCCAAGCCGTCCTGCTGGCCGGCGATGAACAGGCTTGCGAGCGGCTGCTCCCCGACCTTGCCGAAGGCTCTCGCACGGCCGCGCTGTGCTGGGCGGATTCCCAGGGTTGGGATGAATACGGCGTTCGCTCGGAAGGCGGATCACTCAGCGGGACAGCGCATTACGTGCTGCACGGCGCCCAGGCGGACGTCCTGCTCGTACTCACCGACGACGGATTGTTCGAAACCTCGCCTACCGCGGCAGGTGTCACTGTGACGCCGACACCGGGACTCGACCACACCCGCACCCTCGCGAGCATCACCTTCACCGAAACCCCGGCGACCAGGCTCGGCGACCCGGGCAGCCGGCTGCGTGACATCGCGTGGGCGGCGCTGGCCGCCGAACAGGTCGGCGCCGCACGACGCTGCCTCGAGATGACGGTCGAATACACCAGCGCGCGAGTGCAGTTCGGCAGGCCGATCGGCAGCTTCCAGGCACTCAAGCACCGCATGGCCGATATGTACGTGCTCGTCGAATCGGCGGAATCGGCCGCGCTGCTGGCCGCCCAGTCGCTGGCGGCGGGCAGCGATTCGGCCGCCGAGGACGTGTGGGTTGCCCGCACCCACTGCACCGAAGCGTTCAACGCGGTGGCCGCCGAGACCATCCAGTTGCACGGCGGTATCGCCATCACCTGGGAACACGACGCCCACCTGTACTTCAAGCGGGCACACGCCACCGCGGAACTGTTCGGAACCGCCCGCCGCCCCGCGACCATCGGGGCGGCGTAGCGGCTAGGACGGGTTGTCGGGGACCTCGAGCACGCCCTCGTCGACCGCCCATTCGATCGTCTTCTGCAGCGACGGACAGGTGTCCGGCCGACCCGGCCGGGCACCGTGGGAACTCAGCTCGGCGAAGACCGGACAGCGCGTTTCGGGCCGTTCGGTCCACTGCACCGAGGTCTGGTGCGCACTTGCCTTGCGCACCAGCACCTCCGTGCTGCACGCCTGACACCGCAGGGGCGTCAGACCTTCGTCGAGATACCGTTGCTGGTCGAGGGCGGTCTGGGCCCGCACCGCCGCCCGGCGGGCGGGCTGATCGGCGAAATCCGGTGCTTTGGCCCAGCTGGCGGCCATGTCACACGCCCGCTTCCTCGGCCTTGCGCCGCAGGTTCTCGGCGACCTCGGCCTCCCAGGCCTCGTTCGCCTTGGTCGTGTCGACCTCGAACTCGAAGCGCTGGGTCATCTTCTCGGTGACATCGGCGATGTCCACGTAGAACTGGTCGTACCAGCGTCGCAGCTGGTAGACCGGCCCGTCCTCCTCGCACAGCAGCGGGTTCTCGACCTTGGACTTGTGCTTCCAGATCTCCACGTCCTGCAGGAAGCCGTCGCCGAAGAACGTGGTCATCGTGTTGGCCAGCTTGGTCGCGGTCTCGTCATCGATGCCCTTGGGCTTCTCGACGGTCAGGCCCCACTGCAGCACGAACGAGTCCTGGGTGACCGGGTAGTGGCAGTTGATCAGCACGACCTTCATCTCGTACCCGCTGTAGATGTTGATCAGCGGGTTGATCATGTAGGACGGACCGAAGTACGACGCCTCCGACTTGAGCAGCGTCTCACCACCGTGCTTGGCCGCCATGCCGATATCCGGGCGGCCCTTGGTCTCCAGGAACTGGGTCGCCACATGGCCTTCGAAGACGTTCTTGAAGTACGTCGGGAAGGCGTAGTGGATGTAGAAGAAGTGCGCCATGTCCACGACGTTGTCGATGATCTCGCGGCAATTCGCACCCTCGATCAGCAGCGAGTTCCACGTCCAGTCGGTCCAGCCGCTGTCGTGGGTTTCGCTCGGGTTGCCGTCCGCGTCGGTGTACACCCCCTCGATGTGCGGGATCGTGACCTCGGGCGGCGGTTCGTTGCCCTCGTGGTCGTGCCAGACGAACAGCTGACCGTTGCGTTCCAGCGTCGTCCACTTGCGGGTGCGCGCCAGCGGCGGCACCCGGCGCCCGTAGGGGATCGCGGTGCACTTGCCGCTCGCCCCCCAGCGCCAGTCGTGGAATGGGCAGGCGATGTCGTCGCCCTTCACCGAGCCCATGCTCAGGTCGCCGCCCATATGCCTGCAGTAGGCGTCGAGCACGCGGAGCTGGTCGGACGTATCGGCCCAGATCACGAGTTTGGTTCCGAAGATCTCGACCGCGTGCGGTTTACCGTCGCGGAACGTCTTCGCGAGACCGACGCAGTGCCAGCCGCGCGCGAACCTGGTCGGCGTGGTACCGACATCGAGTTCTCTCACCTTGGGGTTGACTGCCATCCCGAACCCTCCTTCTTCACTAGAACACGTTACAAAATACGGCCGGTTCACGCTAGCTGTCCGCGTTATTCCCTTCTCGACAGGAATGGGAACCTGTTCTAGTCTCAGAGACGAACGAGAACAGTTTGTCGATTCCGACAGGGCAGGAACGGGCTGGCGAAATGACGCAAGAAGTGACCGAACGGGTCGAGGCGCTGCTGCCGACGCTGCGCGAACGCGCGCAGGAGGCCGAAGACCTGCGCCGCATACCCGACGAATCCATGAAGGCACTGCAGGAGACCGGGTTCTTCCGGCTGCTGCAACCCAAGCAGTGGGGCGGGCATGCCGCCGACCCGGTGGTCTTCTACGACTCCGTGCGCCGCATCGCCAGCGCCTGTGGGTCGACGGGCTGGGTGGCAGGCATCATCGGCGTGCACAACTGGCACCTCGCACTGTTCGACCAGGCCGCCCAGGAAGAGGTGTGGGGTGAGGACACCGACGTGCGGATCTCCTCGTCGTACGCCCCCATGGGCATGGGCCAGGCGGTCGACGGCGGGTACATCGTGCGCGGTTCGTGGGCGTGGTCCTCGGGCTCCGATCACGCGACCTGGGCAGTGCTCGGTGGACCCGTCATCAAGAACGGGAAGCCGGTCGACTTCGGCAGCTTCCTGATTCCGCGCTCGGAGTACCGCATCGACGACGTGTGGAATGTGGTCGGCCTGCGCGGCACCGGTTCCAATACCGTTGTGGTGGAAGACGTCTTCGTGCCGACGCACCGCTTCCTCAGCTTCCGTGCGATGAGCGAGGGCCGCTCGCCCGGCCTGGCGCAGAATCCCGATCCGGTGTACAAGATGCCGTGGGGCACAATCCATCCCACCACCATCTCCACCCCGATCGTCGGCATGGGTTACGGCACCTACGAGGCGCACGTCGAGCATCAGGGCAAGCGGGTGCGCGCGGCCTACGCGGGTGAGAACGCCAAGGACGACCCGTTCGCCAAGGTCCGTGTGGCCGAAGCAGCCAGCGATATCGACGCCGCCTGGCGACAGCTCTCGGGCAATGTGGCCGAGGAGTACGCGCTGCTGCTCGCGGGCGAGGAAGTGCCGTTCGACCTGCGTGTGCGGGCCAGGCGCGACCAGGTGCGCGCCACCGGCCGGGTGATCGCCTCGATCGACAAGCTCTTCGAATCCTCCGGTGCCACCGCGCTGGCCAACGGCACTCCGCTGCAGCGCTTCTGGCGCGACGCGCATGCCGGACGAGTCCACGCGGCCAACGATCCCGAGCGCGCCTACGTCATGTACGGCACGCACGAGTTCGGGCTGCCCGTCACCGACGCCATGGTGTAGCCGATGACCCAGACCGCTGAGATCACCTACGCATCGACCTCACGCTTCGCGCAGGTCACCCCCTCGTTGAAGCTGCACTATCACGAGGCAGGCGTCGGCAACGGCCCGACGATCGTGCTGTTGCACGGCGGCGGACCCGGCGCCTCGGCGTGGTCGAACTTCGCCCGCAATATCCCCGTGCTGGCCGAGAACTTCCACGTGATCGCCTTGGACCAGCCGGGTTTCGGCAAGTCCGACAAGCCGGTGGATCATCCGCAGTACTTCGTGCACGCGTCCACCGCGTTGCTCGCGCTGCTCGACCACCTCGAGATCACCGATCGTGTTCACCTGCTTGGCAATTCGCTCGGTGGCGGCACCTCGGTGCGCTTCGCGCTCGACAACCCCACGCGCGCGGGCAAACTCGTGCTGATGGGTCCGGGCGGGTTGAGCACCAACCTGTTCGCGCCCGACCCGACCGAGGGCGTGAAGCTGCTCTCGGCGTTCAGCTACGCGCCGACCAGGGAGAACCTCGAGAAGTTCCTGCGGATCATGGTCTTCGACCAGTCGCTGGTCACCGAGGAGCTCATCGACGAACGGTTCGCCCAGGCGAGCACCCCCGAATCGCTGGCGGCCATGCGCGCGATGGGCAAGTCCTTCGCCGGCGCCGACTTCGAGAAGGGCATGCTCTGGCGCGACGCCTACAAACTGCGTCAGCCGGTGCTGTTGATCTGGGGCCGGGAGGATCGGGTGAACCCGCTCGACGGCGCGCTCGTAGCCACCAAGGTGATTCCCCGGGTGCAGCTGCACGTGTTCGGCGGTTGCGGCCACTGGGCGCAGCTGGAGAAGTTCGACGAGTTCAACCGGCTCACAGTCGATTTCCTCGGGAGCAAGTGATGAGTATTCGCGCACTCGGCTACATGCGCATCGAGGCCACCGACATGGCGGCCTGGCGCGAGTACGGCCTCAAGGTGCTCGGCATGATGGAGGGCACCGGGCTGAACCCCGACGCCCTCTACCTGCGCATGGACGATTTCGCCGCGCGACTGGTGATCGTCCCCGGTGAGCAGGACCGGCTGCTGGTCTCGGGTTGGGAGGTCACCGACGCGCGTGGTCTGCAGCAGTTGCGGGAGACCCTGGACAAGGCCGGGGTCGAGTACACCGAGGGCACCAAGGACGAGCTGGGCGAGCGCCGTGTCGAGGGCATGATCCGGTTCCAGGATCCGTCCGGGAACACCCTCGAGGCGTTCTACGGCGCGCAGTACCTGGGCCGCCGCTTCGTGAGCCCGTACGGCCACAAGTTCGTCACCGCCGAACAGGGGCTCGGCCACGTAGTGCTGACCTGCACCGATGATGCTGCGGCACAGTCCTTCTACCAAGATGTGCTGGGCTTCCGCCTGCGCGACTCCATGCGGCTGCCACCGCAGATGGTCGGCCGTCCCGCCGACGGCGACCCCGCCTGGCTGCGCTTCTACGGCTGCAACCCGCGCCACCACGCGCTGGCGTTCCTGCCTCTGCCGAACCCCACCGGCATCGTGCACCTGATGGTCGAGGTGGAGAACTCCGACGATGTCGGCCTGTGCCTGGATCGCGCCCTGCGCAAGAAGGTGAAGATGTCGGCCACCCTCGGCAGGCACATCAACGACAAGATGCTGTCGTTCTACATGAAGACGCCGGGCGGCTTCGATATCGAATTCGGTTGTGAGGGACTGGAAGTCGACGACGACAACTGGACGGCCCGCGAATCCACCGCGGTCAGCCTCTGGGGTCACGACTTCACCGTCGGATTCAAGCAGCAATAGGGAATGGCGGCGAGGGACATGACCGAACAGACACCGGCGATCGACGGCCGGCAATTCCGTAATGTGCTCGGGCAGTTCTGCACCGGCATCACCGTGATCACCGCGCTCGACCCCGACGGTGCGCCGATCGGGTTCGCCTGTCAGTCCTTCGCCGCCCTCTCCCTCGATCCGCCGCTCGTGCTGTTCTGCCCCACCAAGGGGTCGCGCTCGTGGGCGGCGATCGAGGCGGCGGGCAAGTTCTGTGTGAACGTGCTCGCCGAGGAACAGCAGCCGACATGTGCCCGCTTCGGCTCCCGCGAACCCGACAAGTTCGCCGGAGTCCCCTGGCACACCTCGGATCTGGGTGTGCCCGTACTCGACGATTCGCTGGCCACGATCGAATGCACGGTGGATTCGGTGGTCGACGGTGGTGACCACTTCATCGTCATCGGACGAGTCCAGGCGCTGGCGGAATCGGAGACGACGACCAATGGTCGCCCGCTGCTGTTCTACCGGGGCCAGTACACCGGCATCGAACCGGACAAGACCACCCCCGCCCCCTGGCGCGCCGACCTGGACCACTTCCTCACCACCACCAGCCTCGACACCTGGTTGTAAGTGGCGCCGGTGCTCGAGTGAGCACGCATCGCCGACGTGCACGAGCGCTGACGCCCGGTTGTGGGCTCAGCCGCGATCAGGGCGGTCAGCAGGGCGGACGACAAGCCTCGTCGTTGGCTTCGGGCACAGCCCAGCTTGTCGTTGTGAAACTCATCGTGGCGGATCGGGCGTGCCGACGTAGTGCGTCGCGGGCTCAGCGTGCCGCGATGAGGGCTGTCAGCAGGGCGGACGACAGCGCCGCGGCGTTGCTGTCGGGGGTGGCCCAGCTTCGGGTGGTGATCGTCATCGCCGCGGGGTCCGGTGCGCCGAGGCAGTGGGACGCGAAGGCTTCGAAGAACTGGTCCGGGTCGAGCAGCGTTTCAGGTGCGTGGACCCCTGGACATGGGTTCGCGGCCAGCAGCAACGCGCCGACAGCCAACGGGACGCCGGTGTTGTCGGCCATCGACAAACCGGGGACCTGACACAGCGCCGTGGCCACCCGCGCAGGCGAGCCGTGCCGTTCCCCCTCGGCGATGGCGAACAGCGGCGGCAGGCCACCGGCCGCGACGAGGGTTGCCGGGTCGGCCGGGAGCAGGCGTTCGAGGCGGGCAGCCAGGACCGCAGCGCGATCGACGGTCAGCAGGCGGCGGTTCATCGCCCAGCGCAGTGCCAGTAGCGCGGCCGAGGTCGGACGATCGGCGACGACCACCGAGGTCGCGTCCCTGACGCCGGGGAAAGCCAGCGGCAAGGTGATCGCCTCCGGGTGACCGAAGCTGCGGCCCTCACCGGTGCCGAGTCCCGGGTATTCGAGCCGAAACCGTTCCAGTGCAGGGCGTTCGACGCGTATTCCGGCCCTGGTGACCGGGATGTTCCCGCTGATCTGGCGCATGCCGTGCACGACGGCGGCGGTCGCCGCGGCGCTTTCCTCGGTGTGGGCCGAGTGGATGTTCCAGCCCGTCACCAGGGAGTCGACCCGATCGAGCTCGGCGCCCGCCCGGACCGCGAGCAGGTTCGCCACACCCGGACTCGCGCCCATGCCGAGCAGCGCCGTCACCCCGGCCGCTTTCGCCTCGGCGTCGAGGTCGAGTATGTCGGCGGTGGGTTGTGGATCGTCGCAGATGTCGATGTAGTCGCAACCCGCCGCGATGGCGGCGGCCAGGATCGGCGGGCCGAAGCGGAAGTACGGGCCGACGGTGTTCACCACGAGGTCGGTCTCGCGCAGTGCCGCGGCGAGTGACGGACCGTCGGTGACGTCGAGTGCTCGTGCTTCGGCACCCAATTCCCCGGCGACCTGGCGCGCCGCCTGTTCGTTCCGGTCGGCGATCGTCAACGCGGTGACCCTGTCGTCGCCGCGCAGGACGCGCGCCGCGACACGCCCCATTTCCCCTGCCCCACCCAGTGCCAGAACTCGCATCACTGCCTCCCCTTCGAATATATTGACTGTCATGACAGTAAATAAAATCGGCCGGCCCAGCAAGGCCCCCGAGCGGATCGCGCAGATCCTGCGGGCGGCACGCTCGGTGGTAGCCGTCGAGGGGTTCGCGAATACGACGCTGTCACGGGTCGCGACGGCGGCAGGCGTGCAACGCACCCTGGTGTTGCACTACTTCGGCAACCGGGACGGTCTCATGCAGGCGTTCATCGCCGGCGCGGTGGCGGAATACGGCGACACCCTGCTGCGGATCGGCGCCGATTCGCCGATCGAGGAACGCGTGGCACGAATGTTCGAGCCGGGCGCTTATGCGAGTCGCGACGACCTGGTCGTGTGGTGCGAACTGGTCGCGCTCGCTGCGCGGGAACCTGTTGTGCGGCAACGGCTCACGGATCTCTGGGCGGAGCGCTGGTTACCCGGACTCGAGCAGCAGCTGGCCGCCGCGTACCCGGCGGCCGCACCGGAACGGGTGGCCGCCACCGCGTACGCCCTGGCGTGCCTCTTCGAAGCGCACTGGGCTTTTCACCTCCAAGGTGTGGACCAGCCCGAGCGCACCGAGCAGGCCAAACAGGGCGCCCACACCTTGCTGGCCGCTCTGGCCGCCACGTAGACGCTGCGGAAATCGGCGAGAAACTGCTCATTCGGTGAGCACTTTGGCGGGCAGGATGGTTCTCATGACCGCGAGCATCGAATTCATCACCTGCGCCGACTCCGCCGAATGGGAATCGTGGCTGGCCGCGAACCACGCCTCGGTCGACGAGGTGTGGGTGCGGATCGCGAAGAAGGGCGCGCCGGAGCCCTCGGTGACGATCACCGAGACGCTCGACGGCGCGCTCTGCTACGGCTGGATCGACAGTCACCGGCGTTCCCTCGACGCGCATCACTACCTGCAGCGGTACTCGCCGCGACGGGCCCGCAGTCCTTGGTCGCAGGTCAATGTCGCCAAGGCCGAGGCGTTGATCGCGGCAGGCCGGATGCGGGCTGCCGGGTTCGCGGCGATCGAGGAGGCCGTTGCCGACGGTCGGTGGGCGGGGGCCTACGAACGGCAGCGCACCGCCGAGACGCCTGCGGAGCTGGCTGCCGCCCTTGCCGAATCACCGAGCGCGGCATCGGCTTACGCGACGCTCAGCCGTTCGGATCGGTACCGACTGTTCCTACCGATCCTCAAGGCCGCTACGCCGCAAGAGCGGGCGACCCGCGTCGCCCAAGCCCTCGCCGCACTCTGACCGCGACCGTTCAGCGAGGCCCCGGCGGGGTCACGTGCACCGTCCGGTAGGCCGAATCCGACACGTGCGGACGCGGCCCGGCGCACCCTGGGGCCCCCGGGCCAGGACGAAGCTGCCCGGGTACTCAGAGCTCTTTCACCAGGATTGCGCGAGTGTAGAGGAGGGAGAATCCTCGGCCTTGGGCGTTCTGTTGCGACTTGGAGCCGGGCGCGGTGGTGACAGTCGCCAGGTCACATCCGGCTTCAGCCGCGTCGATGAGACGTGCGGTGAGCAGCGCGGTCTGAACCCCTCGTCGGCGATGCGTAGGGAGGGTGGCCGCGCCCGCGAGTGCGGCGATCCCACCATCGGTGCGCATACTCGCGCCACCGGCCGCCACACCGTCACGGTAGGCGATGTAGCGACGAGTCTCGTTGGCCGAGGCCATATTTCGCATCACTTCCGCGATGGCTTCGCGCGGGAATTCCTCATGCGTCGGACCGTCATCGGGATGGGCGAACCCGTCGACGACCACATCGAGCCACGGCCCGAGATCGTCCCCGGCATCCAGTCGCACCTCCACCCCGTCCGGCGCCACCCACCCGCCGCCGTCCAACGGCATTCCCAGCACATTCTCGAACGACATCAACCGATACCCCCGCCCCGTCAGCTCCTCCGCGATACGCGGTTCCCCCAACTGCGACAACTCCACCTGCACCGGACACCCCACCCGCGCATAAGCCTCCTCGATCGCCTCCCACTCCCCCAC
>NZ_JACBIU010000049.1:0-28425 GCF_013839555.1 Nocardia sp. GTS18
TCGTTGTCGACCTTGCGGGTATGGGGGGCCGACAGGCGCGGGGGTGGGGTTTTGGTCGACGACGACTTGGCCGGTTCGGGCTCGGGGGTCGACTGCTGGGACTCGGCGTATTCGTCGAGCTGCACGGCCGAGGTCTCGGCGGTGACCGGGTCGTCGTAGGGGTCGGCGAAATTGGCCGACACCGGCTGCATGAAAACCGGCTTCAGAGCGCTGGGCGGTTGCTGCCAGGGGCCGAACCAGGCGGCCGCGGCAGCCTCGTGGCTATCGTCGATTTCGGGCTCCGCCTCGTCGAAGGCGTCGAAATCGGCATGGGCCGTTGCGCCGCTCGGCAGCGCATCGATGCGGACCGCGTCGGCCTGCAGGGCAGGCTGGTCATCGGGCAGGGCACCTTCGAACAGCACCTGCAGGTTCTGGCGCAGCAACGTGAGCTCCGCACGCAGGGCCGCGATCTCGGAAGCGTCGGCGCCCACTTCGGCGCGCACTCGTGCCTCGACGCCCATCTCGTATTCGCGGCGGGCGTTGATCTCCCGCTCGAGCTGCAACTCGTACACCGTCTGCAGATCGCGCACCTTGGCCTTGTCGACGGCCGCGTCCTTGCGATAACGGGTGGCCGCGAGGGCACCGATCACGGCCGCCCACAGCGCCGCTACCAGGCCGATCCGGACGAATTGCACATTGTCGCTGAAGACGAGGAAAACGCTGGCTGTCAGGCCGAGGAGAAGGAGGGCGCCGATGAAGAGCTTTCCCGCGTCGTCCCGCCGTCGACGGGGCGTGGTGCTACGGGAGGGTGAAACCATGGTGGCCAGGGTAGCCGGAAACAGCTGGTCGGCACACCGACAACGGGGGTGATTCCATTCGCAAGTTGCTAGGTGGTTGCCGGTTCGTCCGGTGGTTCGTCGGGCGCGCGGCAGCAGTACTCGAGCCACAAAGCTGCGGCAACCAGGGCGGAACCGGCGAGCAGACCGACCACCGCGCCCGGTGAATCCGACGCCGCCGCCGTGACCGTGCCGCTCTGTGGGAAGACCCACAGCAGGAAGCCCAGCCACACGCCCGCCGCCAGCGAACCGACCTGCAACGACGCCTTGGCCAGCGCGGCCGCCCGCGCCACATTGATCGGATGCAGTTCGCCCGGTCCGTCGCCGATGCGCTGCTCGGCGATCCGGTTCTTGACGACGAACCCGAGCGCCGCCTCGATCCCGGCCACCGGCAGCAGCGAGGCGCCCGCGAGCACCGAGATGGACGGAAAGGTCGAGTAGGCGAAGCGGGTCGCGGTCCAGGCGATGGCCGCGGCCAGCACGACATTCAGGGCGAGGTCGAGCAGCCGGGTCGGTTTCAGCACGGGCGGGCGCCTTCGCCGAGGACCAGGTCGGTGCGGATCACACCCGCGCGTTCGGTGGGGTCGACGGCGGCGAGCAGGTCGGCGACGGGCACCTCGGCGCCGTCGACGTAGAGCCGAGCATCGGGTTCGACATCCAGCCACGGAACCAGCACGAACGCCCGATGGTGCGCCTCGGGGTGAGGCAGGATCAGCGTCGGATCATTGTCGCGCACAACGGCTTCGCCGCTGTCGACGCATTGCACGATGTCGACGTCGAGAGTCCTGGCACCCCAGCGCACTTCACGCACCCGGCCCGCCGCCTGCTCGAGCCGCTGCCCGAAACGCAACCAGTCGTAGTCGTCGAACGACGGATCCTCGGCCACCACAACGGCATTCAGATAGTCGTCCTGTGCCACCCCACCCCACGGCGCCGTGGTGTACACCGGTGACACCGCGCGGGTGCGCTCCCCCAGCGCGTCGAGCACGCTGCGCAGATTGGCGAGCCGGTCGCCCAGGTTGGCGCCGATCGAGAGCACCGCACGGGTCATCGGCGCGGCTCCGGCACCGCGGTGCGGTAGCGAGTGGCGACCACGCGCACATCGGTGAAGGTGTGCGGGATCGGCGCCTTCGGCTTGTGCAGCACCGCTTCGACCGCTTCGATCCGTGGGTCGGTCATCACGTCGTCGGCGATCTCGGAGACGACCGTTTCGATGAGATCGCGCGGCGGACCCGCGACGATGCGCACGGCGCGTTCGGCGAGAGCGCCGTAGTCGACCGTGTCGGCCAGATCGTCGGAGGCCGCAGCGGCCGCGAAATCGACCCACACGGTGAGGTCGACGACGAACTCCTGACCGTCGCGACGCTCGAAATCGAACACGCCGTGCCTGCCGAACACGGTGAGCCCGCGCAGTTCTATGCGCGAGGACGCGGGCCGGTCGGCGGGCGGGGGCAGCAACGGTGAGTTCATCGGGCGGCTCCTCGGGCGGCGGTGGCGCGCTGCCACGCATCGACAACGGTGACGGCGTCCAGCGAAGCGCGCACGTCGTGGACGCGCACACCCCAGGCGCCGTGGGTCGCGGCCAGCGCCGAGACGGTCGCGGTGGCGACCTCGCGTCCGTCGGGCGGGCGCGGGCCGGATTCGTCGGCCAGCAGGGCGCCGAGGAAACGTTTGCGAGACGCGCCGATCAGGATGGGCAGGCCGTCGGCGACCAGCTCCGGAAGGGCACCGAGCAGGGCCCAGTTGTGGTCGGCGTTCTTGGCGAAACCGAGGCCGGGATCGAGGATCAGCCGGTCGGCGGCGATGCCCGCGGCCACGGCCAGGTCCACCTGGGTGCGCAGTTCGGCGCGCACCTCGGCGACCACGTCGTCGTAGTGGTCGGCCGGGCCGGTGTGGCGATAGTCGGCGCCCGCACGCCAGTGCATGAGGATCCACGGCACGCCCGCGTCGGCGACCACCCGGACCATGTCCGGGTCGGCTCGCCCGCCGGACACGTCGTTGACGACGGCGACACCGGCGGCCAGCGCCGCCTCGGCGACCTCGGCGCGCATGGTGTCGACGCTGGTCGGCACACCCGCCGCGACCAACCCGCGGATCACCGGCGCCACCCGTGCGGCCTCGGTGGCCGGGTCGACGCGGTCGGCGCCGGGCCTGGTGGACTCACCACCCACATCGACGATGTCGGCGCCCGCCTCGTACAGGGCGACACCGTGCGCGATCGCGAGGTCGGGATCGAGATAGCGGCCACCGTCGGAGAACGAATCGGCGGTCACGTTCACCACGCCCATGACCACGCACGAGCGGCCGCCCCGCGCGGTCACGAGGGGCTGGTTCATTTGCGCAGGATCAGGTCCAGCGCCTCGGATCGCGAGGCGGCATTGGTCTGTAAGAGGCCACGCACCGCCGAGGTGGTGGTGCTCGCGCCGGGCTTGCGGATACCGCGCATCGCCATGCACAGGTGTTCGGCTTCGATCACCACGATCGCGCCGCGCGGGTCGAGCCTGCGCATCACCGCGTCGGCGACCTGGCTGGTGAGGCGTTCCTGCACCTGCGGGCGTTTGGCGTAGAGGTCGACCACGCGGGCCAGCTTCGACAGGCCCGTCACCCGGCCGTGCGGACCGGGAATGTAGCCGACGTGCGCGACGCCGTGGAACGACACCAGGTGATGCTCACAGGTGGAGAACATGGGGATGTCACGCACGAGCACGAGTTCCTGGTGGCCCTCGTCGAAGGTGGTGGCGAGTACCTCGTCGGGCTCGGTGTAGAGGCCGGCGAACATCTCGCGGTAGGCGCGGGCCACCCGGGCGGGGGTGTCGACCAGGCCGGGGCGATCGGGGTCCTCACCGACCGCGAGCAGCAGTTCACGCACCGCGTCCTCGGCGCGCTGCTGGTCGAACGCGCGGCCTGTCGCCAGCGCCGTCAGCTGGGCCGGACTCGTCTCACCGAGCTCACCGGCCGGGTCGAAACCCGAACCGTTCCCGGCCGGCTCAGCGACTTTCCTATTGGCCGACAACTTCTCCACACCTCCGGGGCATAACGCTGCCGGGCCGATCCGGCAGTGGTCGGGCCACCAGAGCCGGAAAGTCCCGGCTCGAACGGCAACCAGAGCCGAATCGATCCGGCTCGAACATCCCAGCGTAGTTGGCGCGTGGCCGACGGCGGCAGCTCGGCCCGGTGTCGATGGTCCGCGTCCACGACACGTGCCCGGTCGGGGCGCCGCCCGGTGTTGTTCCAGGCGGCGCACCGACCGGGCGGGCGCGACGGAGGTCCGTCAACGGCCGTTCGGGCCGTTCCATTCGTTGGTGTCCGGGTCCGCATCGCGCGCAGGTGGCTGCTGCGGCGGTGCGGTCGGCTGCTCGCCCCACGGCTCGAACTCGCTGCCGTGGCGCGGCTGGTGCTGAGGGGCCTGCTGCTGGGGCGGCTGTGACCAACCACCCTGGCCCTGCGGCTGCTGCTGTTCATCGCGCGGCGGCCAGCCGGGTGCGGACCAGCCGGCCGGGGCGCCGTAGTCCGGACGCGAACCGTGCGTGCCCGTCGTCGGACGCGGGAACGCCTGGGTCGGCGCGTTGGGCAGCGGGTATCCGGCGGCGGGCGGGGCAGGCTGACCGTAGGGCTGCTGGCCCGGGTAGCCGTTGGGCTGCTGCGGCGGGGCGCCGTTGGGCACCGGAACGGGGGCGGGCTGCACCGGCGGCCACGGCTCGCCACGCTCGAGCGCCAGCTCGCCCGGGGTCTTCACCGGCGGCTTGTCCGAGGGCAGCCGCTCACCGAAATCGTTGAAGGCGGTGATGCGCGGACGCTTCTCCACACCGGCGAGAACCTCCTCGAGATCCTTGCGGTGCAGGGTTTCGCGTTCCAGCAGCGCCGTGGCGAGCGCGTCGAGCTGCTCGCGGTACTCGCTCAGGATCGACCACGCCTCGGTGTGCGCGGCCTCGATCAGGTTGCGCACCTCCTCGTCGATCTCGCGGGCGACCTCGTGCGAGTAGTCGGCCTGCACGCCCATGGAGCGGCCGAGGAACGGGTCGCCCTGCTCCTGGCCGTAGCGCACCGCGCCGAGGCGGGCGCTCATGCCGTACTCGGTGACCATGCCGCGCGCGATCTTGGTGGCCTGGTCGATATCCGACGACGCACCGGTCGTCGGCTCGTGGAACACCAGTTCCTCGGCCGCGCGGCCACCCATCGCGAAGACCAGTCGCGAGATCATCTCCGAACGGGTCATCAGGCCCTTGTCGTCCTCGGGCACCGTCATGGCGTGACCACCGGTGCGGCCGCGCGCCAGGATGGTGACCTTGTAGACCGGCTCGATATCGGGCATCGCCCACGCGGCGAGCGTGTGCCCGCCCTCGTGGTAGGCCGTGATCTTCTTCTCGTGTTCGCTGATGATGCGGCTCTTGCGACGCGGACCACCGATCACGCGGTCGACCGACTCCTCGAGCGATTCGCCGGTGATGACCGACCCGTTCTCACGGGCGGTGAGCAGCGCGGCCTCGTTGATGACGTTGGCCAGATCGGCACCGGACATACCGACAGTGCGCTTGGCCAGACCCTCGAGGTCGGCATCCTGGGCGATCGGCTTGCCCGCCGAGTGCACCCGAAGGATGGCGCGACGACCGGCCAGGTCGGGGTTGCCCACCGGGATCTGCCGGTCGAAACGACCGGGGCGAAGCAGCGCGGGATCGAGGATGTCGGGGCGGTTGGTCGCCGCGATCAGGATGATGTTGGACCGGTCGCCGAAGCCGTCCATCTCGACCAGCAGCTGGTTGAGGGTCTGCTCACGTTCGTCGTGACCGCCGCCGAGGCCCGCGCCGCGCTGGCGGCCGACCGCGTCGATCTCGTCGACGAAGATGATGCAGGGGCTGTTCTGCTTGGCCTGCTCGAACAGGTCACGCACGCGCGAGGCACCGACACCGACGAACATCTCGACGAAGTCCGAACCGGAGATGGTGAAGAACGGCACACCCGCCTCACCGGCGACCGCGCGGGCCAGCAGCGTCTTACCGGTGCCGGGCGGACCGTAGAGCAGCACGCCCTTCGGGATCTTCGCGCCGAGCGCCTGGTAGCGGGCCGGATTCTGCAGGAAGTCCTTGATCTCGTACAGCTCTTCGACGGCCTCGTCGGCACCGGCCACGTCCTTGAACGTGGTCTTGGGCATGTCCTTGGACAGCAGCTTGGCCTTGGACTTACCGAAGCCCATCATGCCGCCGCGACCACCGCCCTGCATGCGCGACATCACGAAGATGAACAGGCCGACCAGCAGCACCATCGGCACGATGAACAGCAGCAGCTGTGACAGCCAGCTCTCCTGCTTGACCACCGTGTCGTAGGGCGCGCCCGACTTCTGGACCGCGTCGAGGATCTTGGCGGAGGTCTCGCCACCGCCGGGGTACTTGGCGACGATCTTGGCGTTGTTCTTGGTCGCGTCGTTGCCGTTGTTCAGTTCGACGCGGAGCTGCTGCTCCTTGTCGTCGATCTGGACGTTCTTGACGTTGTCCTTGTTCTCCAGCTGACTGAGCGCCACGGAGGTGTCGACACTCTCCCAGCCGCGCGTGTCATCGCCGAGATAGCTGAACAGCCAGATCATGAGCATGATGCCCGAGATGATCGCCAAGGTGCGAAACACTGTCTTGCGGTTCATAGAGCGTCGGCCGGACGGCCCAGTCCTTTCCGGTTATTTCTCCGGGGTGTGCCTAGCGAAGCTGTCGAGATCGGCGGGATTCGGATGCGGACATGCCACGTTACCGCGTACGGTCTAGTCGATACATCGCGCAGTTCGGCTGCTGGTGCAGCTGCACTGGTAAACGGCCGGGGAACGGGAGAGGTTCCCGAGTACCCCGTCCGGGTTGTTGCAAGTGGCCACAATCATGTCATGCCCGTCTTATCGTGGGCGAGGACACAACTACAGCGCAGGGGGTACGGACATCGTCGAGCTACGAACACCCACAGCGATTCTGCGCCACGGCGAAGGGCGGCTCACCGTCCTGCGGCCGGGTACCGACGGCGAACGGGTTCTCGACGTTCCCATCGCCGACCTGCTCAAAGTCCGGCTGAACCGCCGCGCCGACGACGCGGTGGTGATCGAGATCTATCTGCGTTATCCCACCGCCGTACTCACCGGTGTGCCCGCCGACCGCACCCCGCTTCCGGTGCTGATCGCCGAACACGACGTGCCGACCGCGCTCGGCATCGTCGACCGGATCAACGACCAGATCATGGCCACCCAGCGCACCGATATCGCCGCGCCCGATCTCACGCCGCCCGCTCCCGAGTGGGGCAAGTCCGGGCCGGTCCGCGCCGACGTGGATCGTGCCGTGCGCCGGATGGCGCCACGCAAGGACGCCCGCTCGGCGATCAATGCGCTGCACCGGTACGTCACCTCCGACGAATACGTGCTCGAGACCGCGATCGCCATCGCCTCGCCGCCCGCCGGCTCGGGTACCGGGCTGCTCGCGGCGACGACCGACCGGCTGCTGTTCATCGGCATCGGCGGCGATCGTTATGCCCACGAGCTGCCCGTTCCCGCGATTCTGGGCGCCAGGACGGTCGAGAGTCATGCGGCGCCCGGTGAGATCGACACCAGGCACGGCGGCTCGGGGATGGATGTCGGCGACGGCAATCGCACCCTGCATTTCGCGGGTGTCGACCGGGCCGATATCGAACGGGTGACCTGTGCGGTGAACTTCGCCGTGCGCAGGCAGGCGGCCGACGGCGCGCCGGGGCCCGCCGATCCCGGTGTCACCCAGCTCTACAGCGAATGGGAACTGCTGGTGGAGCGGCATTCGCTCGGCATGGTCGACGACACCCAGTTCCAGCGCTACGGCCGCGGAATCCTACGCAGCCTGTAGCTCGGTCAACTGGGTTCTTCGGTCGGCGCCTCGGTTTTCGGTTCGGAGTCGTTGAGTTCGATGCGCCGCCAGGGGCTGGTCGGGCGGGTCCACAGCCGCAGCAGTTCCATCCGCCGGTCGACACCGCCGTTCTTGAGTTCGGCGAGGTCCTCGGTGGCCTGCCAGTAGGTCCAGCCCGCTAGATAGGCGTCACCGAACTGGCGCCAGTTGCGGTAGCGGCGCTGGGCGGGCGGCAACGCGCGCATGACGTACTCCCACGCCACATCGGCCTCTAGATACCCGGCCGTGAACGCCATCCGCGCCACCGCGACCACGCGCGCCAGGTCCCAGGCGTGGATGTCGTTGGGCAGGGGGCGGGCCAGGTGCTCGGTGAAACCGATCTTGATGGCCTGGGCCCAGATGTCGTAGTCGCGGACCAGCGCCTCCGGGTTGTCCATCCCGCGGAAGGAACCGACCTGGCGCAGGAAGGCGCGGTGCCGGTCGGCGCGTTCGCCGAAACGGTCGCGTTCACTGGCATTGACGGACGCCATCACCAGCGGATGCACCAGCGCGTACAGGGGCGCGTGCATGCCTTCGAGGAGCTGTTCCATCGAGGCGCGCGCCTCGTTGCCGTCGGTGATCCCCCACGCACCGGTGAGCGTGTCGATGGCGAGTTCGCGCCGGTCACCGAGGGGGTGTTCGCGTTCGGGACCGAGCAGCATGGCGTCGTGGAAGGCGTCCCAGCGGGTGGAATAGAAGGCACCGAGTGCCAGGGCGCGCAGTTCGTCGTCGCTGACGCCCGCCCCCGACCAGTGGTCTTCCTCGCGCTCGTCGAGTTCCGGGTAGGGAAAGGTGGTCAGCGCTGGTACTCCCCGAGCAGGCATGCGGCCGAGTCTAGTGTCTTCTTGCCCTGCAGTGATGTGCCCCACAGGTCTATTGTTCTGTCATGTGTAGAAATATCACCGTCTTGCGTGGTCTGGAGCCTGCCGCCACCGAGCAGGAGATCTACGCTGCCGCCTTGCAATATGTGCGCAAAGTCGGCGGCATCTCCGGGCTGAGCAGCACCACCAAACCCGCGGTCGACAAGGCCGTCGCCGCCATCGCCGCGGCCACGACCACCCTGCTCGCCGAACTCCCCGACCGCCGCGTGCCGCCGCCGACGGAACCACCGTTGCGCCGGATCGCGGCACGCGATGCCGAGGTGTCCGAGACCGGCTAGACCGAGGACGATTCGCGCGCACCGGGGAACCGGTGCGCCGATAACCCGTGACGTACGGGCACGACCGTGCCAGGCTGGTTGTGATTCACACAACGCAGTGGGGAGCACAACCGTGACACATATCGACCAGGTGATCGACGTCCGCAACCCGGCAACGGGCGAATCCGTGGGAACGGTGCCCGTCACCGACCCGGACGACGTCGCGGCCGCCGTCCGCGAACTGCGCCTCTACCAGCCCGAATGGGAGGCCATCGGGCCGAACGGGCGCAAGGAGTGGCTGCTGAAGCTGCAGGACTGGTTGATCGACAACACCGAACACCTGGCCGACGTGCTGCAGTCCGAGACCGCCAAGCCGCGCGTCGACGCACTGATCGACCCGGCCTTCGCGGTCGATCTGGCCGGCTACTACGCGCGCCGGGCCGCCAAGTTCCTCGGCGACGATCACCCGTCGCCGCACAGCCCGCTGGCCAGGGTCAAGGCCCTCACCGTCACCTATCGGCCGTATCAGGTGGTCGGTGTCATCACGCCGTGGAACTTCCCGCTCGCGATGCCCGCGATCGACGTGTTCCCGGCGCTGGCCGCCGGTGCCGCCGTGATTCTCAAACCGTCGGAGGTGACGCCGCTGTCCGCGGTCGAGCTGGCCCGCGGCTGGGCCGAGATCGGCGCGCCGCCGGTGTTCAAGGTGGTGACCGGCGCGGGCGCGACCGGAGCGGCCGTGGTCGACAACGCCGATTACGTCCAGTTCACCGGTTCCACCGCGACCGGCCGCAAGATCGCGCAGGCCTGCGCCGACCGCATGGTGCCCTACAGTCTCGAGCTCGGCGGCAAGGACCCGGCGATCGTCCTGGCCGACGCCGACTTGGACCGCGCCGCGCACGGCATCGCCTTCGGCGGCATGTTCAACGCCGGTCAGGTGTGCATTTCGGTGGAGCGCGTGTACGTCGAGGCACCGGTCTACGACGAATTCGTCGAGAAGCTGACGGCGGCGGTCGCGGCGCTGCGCCAGGGCGCCGACGACCGTGAGTCACGCAACGATGTCGGCGCGCTGGCCAACGAGAACCAGCTGCGCATCGTGGAACGTCACGTGAACGAGGCCGTCGCGGCGGGCGCGCGGGTGACCACCGGCGGTAAACCCACCGGCGTCGGCACCTTCTTCGAGCCGACAGTGCTCGTCGACGTGGACCATTCGATGTCGTGTGTCGCCGAGGAAACGTTCGGCCCGACCCTTCCGGTGATGAAGGTGGCCGACGAGGACGAGGCGGTACGGCTCGCCAACGATTCGATCTACGGCCTTTCCGCGTCGGTGTGGACGGGTGACAAGGCGCGTGGGCAACGCGTGGCGAGGCGGCTGAACGCGGGCGCGGTGAACATCAACGACGTATTCGCCAACCTGTTCAATTTCGCCATGCCGATGGGTGGCTGGGGCAAATCCGGCGTCGGCGCGCGCTGGGGTGGCGCGGCCGGAATCCGGAAGTACTGCCGCGCCCAGGCGATCACGGCGCCGAAGCTGCCGACCATGTCCAAAGAACTGTTCTGGTTCCCCTATGACATGAACAAACTCGTCGTGGCGGTGGCGGCGATGCGGTTGGCCGGTGCGCGTGGGCTGCGGCGAGTGGACCTGCCCAAGGTGTGGCGACTCAAAGGCGGCAAGTAGGTCCCGCAAACCAAATTGTGATCAATGTCACTGATTTGTCGGTTCTGCGTGGTCAGCGAGTCGCCGCAAGGCCCCGTGACAGCGCACGGAGCGCCGTTCCCGCTGTGAAAAGCAACGCATTTGCCCTGGTCAAACGCCCAGGTGTCGCGATGCCGCCGCTCACATCGGTCGTCGGCGAAATTCGATCGGGCTCGGTGGTGCGTTGCACCATGCCAGGCCATATGCTGTGAGATACCGACCTGGTGACTGTTTTGACCCGCTTTCGCGAACTTCTCTGCCCGTTTTGGCTAGATTTTCCCGACCGATTCTGATAGCAAGGTGCTATGGACCCGCATTTGCGCGATCTGCGGTATTTCGTCGCCGTCGCTGAGGAACTGCATTTCACCAACGCCGCTCAGCGGCTGCATATCGCCCAGCCGACGCTTTCCCGCCAGATCCGCCAGCTCGAACGCCAGCTCGACGTGGTCCTGTTCGACCGCAATCAGCGCAGCGTCGCCCTCACCGTCGCCGGTAAGGAACTACTCGAGGGCGCCCGCAAGATCCTCGAGCTGTGGGAGGTGACCAACGTGTCCCTCCAGGAAGCAGGCGAGGTGCTGCGCGTCGGCATCCAGTCCGCGCTCGGTCGCGGCCTGCTCAACGATCTGGAAAGCGCGAGCGGACACCGCCTCGCCCTGCACGCGGCGTCCTGGAACGACCCGTCGAGCGGGCTGGCGGGCCGCCAGGCCGACCTGGCCTTGGTGTGGCTGCCGCTGCCCGACCCCAACCGCTACCGCTGGCAGGTGCTGCGCACCGAGCCGCGCTGGGTGCTGCTGCCGGAGAACCACGCGCTGGCCGAGCGCGACACCATCGACTTCGCCGATCTGCTCGACGAGCCGTTCGTCGCCCTGCCGACCGAAGCCGGGGCGGTGCGCGACTTCTGGCTCGGCAACGACGCGCGCGGTGGTCGCGCGGCCAAGATCGGCGCCGAAGCCGCCACCCCCGAAGACAAGCTCGAGGCCGTGAGCCTCGGCCTGGGTGTGTGCCTGCTGGCCGAGAACAATGTGCCGATGTACCGCTGGCCCGGTCTCACCGCGCGACCGGTCGCCGGTCTTTCGCCGTGCGAGCTGGCCGTGGCCTGGCGCGCCGACGACACCCGTCCGACGATTCTGGAATTCGCCGGTCGCGCTGTCGACGGTGGTTTCTCCGAGCCGGCGCAGGCACCGCAGCCGATCGCGGTCTAGTTCGTCAGTTCGAGTTGGGCGGCCAGGCCGAGCAGGGTCGCCTCGGTGCCGGGTGGGCCGGCCAATTGCGCGGCGAGCGGGGTGTGCGCCTCGGGATGGATGCCCATCGGTAGTGACGCGGCCGGCCAGCCGACCAGATTCCACACGCCGGTGAACGGTGCGTAGCGCACCGACGACACGACATTGGCGGCCCAGCCGCGCCTGCTCCACTGCCGCGCCTTGGGCGGCGGGGCGGCCAGCGTCGGGGTGATCACCACGTCGAAATTCTCGAAGAAGTCGAGCAGCCTGGCCTCGGCCCGGTCGGCCTGACTGGGCCGGACCAGGCGCAGGCGGCGGATGAGCCGGCCGAGGGCCAGGTGCCTGCGGGTGCGTGGTTGGAGCCGGTCGGGGTCGGCCAGTCGCTCGGCGTCGGCCAATCCCGCTGTCGGCCAGCGCAACAGCATCGCCAGTGCCGCGTCGCCGTAGGGCAGTTCGACGGGCTCCACGAGGTGCCCGGCCGCTGCCGCGCGCGCACCCGCGGTGCGCGCCGCCGCCGTCCAGTGCCGATCGACCCGGACCAGTCGCGACGGCGGAGCCACGGCCAGTCCGATACGTAGTCGCTGCGGTGGCCGTAGGTCGGCCAGATCACTGCGGTCGGCCAGCACCGAGAGGGCGAGGGCGGCGTCGGAGACGGTGGTCGCGAGGATACCGTTCTCGGCCATGCCCGCCCAGGAGTCGGCGCCGATACCGGCCGGAACCACGTCGCGACCGGGTTTGATGCCGAACACACCGCAGGCGGCGGCGGGCACCCGGATCGAGCCGAGCCCGTCGTTGCCGTGTGCGATGGGGACCAGGCCCGCCGCCACGGCCGCGGCCGCGCCGCCGGAGGAACCACCCGGCGTGCGGCCCACATCGCGCGGGTTGCGGGTGACGCGCCCGTCGGCGTCGGTGTTGGCCCACAGGCCGAGCTCGGGCATCGCGGTCAGCCCGACGACGATCGCGCCCGCCGCCCGCAACCTCGCGACCACGGGGTGATCGGCCGTTTCCACCTCGGCGGACGTGGCGGCCGAGCCGGCCGTGGTCGGCTCCCCCGCGACGGCGATGTTCTGCTTCACCGCGACCGGAACCCCGGCCAACGGCAACTCGTCCAGGTCGGGTCGCGCGGTGAGTTCGAGTGCCTCCGCGCGCGCCCGTTCGGACCGCACGACGGTGAAGGCGTTGATCTTGTGGTTCTCCGACGAGATGCGGGTGAGCGCGTCGGCGACCGCGTCGGCGGGCGTGATCGTGCCCGCTCGCACCCGCGCGGCCAGTGCTGCGGCCGGGCCGCCGATCGGGAAGTCGTCGGCGGGTTGGTGGGAGGAGTTCATCGCCACCTCAGCGTCCGTCACGCCGTCGTCGTCGACGGACTCCCATGCTACCGCTGTGAGGTCATCGTGCATGTGCGGATTCGCCCCCGTCGCATGGTCGTCGAAAATCGGGTGATCAGCTCTCCAGGCGCAAGTTATCATTTCGGGTACGGCTCGGGGCACGATGACGTCGGGTGTGGCGGAAGGAAATTCGTACCGATCCGCGCGAACCTTAGGTCGGCTGATGAGTGATAACACCGCAAGCGGTGAACAACCCGACGCGAGTACCGGTCGGTATCTGAACGTGCGCGCCGACATGGTCGAGGCATTCGCCGCCGCCTGGGGCACGGTCGACGGTGAACCACCCGATATCGCCGAGTTCCTCCCCGATGCGCGCACGCTGCGCAGGCAGGCGTTGCACGAGTTGATCCGGGTGGATCTGCGTCAGCGGTGGTTGCATCACGCCGCCGAGACCATCCCTCGCAAGCGGCTCACCGAGTACTGCGCGGAGTTTCCCGAACTCGAACCCGAGGCGCTGCCCGCCGGGTTGGTCTTCGAGGAGTTCGTGATCCGCAGGCACAGCGGTGAGCGGGTCGATCCGCGCGACTGTCTGCGCGAATACCCGCACCAGGCCCCCAGCCTGCGCGCGCTGCTCAACGCCGACGACCTGGACCAGAGCACCCACCGCGTCGTCGACCCCGACGCGACGGTGAACCAGCCGGCCGAGCAGACCCGTAGTACCCAGATGTCGAACTTCGACTTCACCGCGACAGCGACCGCGCCCGCGTCAGCGCCCTCGGCCGCCACGGCGGCCGGTTCGGTGCCCGGTGCGTTCGTCGCGCTCGACCGGATCGAGATCGGTCAGCGGATCGGCGACTTCGAGTTGCTCACCGGACTGGGTACAGGTGCGTTCGCACGGGTGTTCCTGGCGCGACAGCGGTCCATGCAGCGGCTGGTCGCGGTGAAGATCTCCGCCGACCGCGGCACGGAGCCGCAGACGCTCGCCCAGCTCGACCACGACTACATCGTCCGCGTGTTCGATCAGCAGTTGCTCGACGCGGATCCCGAGCCCACGGGCGCGCGCCGGTTGCGGCTGCTGTACATGCAGTTCCTGCCGGGCGGCACGCTGCTCGGCCTGTTGCGCTGGGTCCGGTCGACCGCGCCCGCCGAGCGCAGCGGCAAACTGCTGCTCGAGGCGGTCGACGCGGCGATGGAGGAGAAGGGCGAGATCCGCCCGACCGATTCCAGTGTGCGCGCCGAGATCGCCGCCCTGAGCTGGCCCGAAACCGTCGCCTGGTTGGGGCGCAGACTGGCCGAGGCGCTCGACTACGCCGCCGCGCACGGTGTGCTGCACCGCGACGTGAAACCGGCGAATGTGCTGCTCACCGCCGAGGGCGTGCCCAAGCTCGCCGATTTCAACATCAGTTTCAGCCGGTCGGTCGAAGGCACGAGTCCGGTCGCCTACTTCGGTGGGTCGCTGTCGTACATGTCGCCGGAGCAGCTCGAGGCCTGTCATCCCGGGCGCGGCCGCAGCGCCGCCGACCTCGACACCCGTGCCGACATCTACTCCCTCGGCGTGGTGCTGTGGGAGTTGCTCACCGGGGCGAAACCGTTCGACGACTCCACCGCCGAAGCCGAGGGCCGAGGCGACGAGACCACCCTCGAGGCCATGCTCGAGCGGCGCAGTTCCGGCGTCGACGCGGCCGCGATGGAGCGGGTGCCGCCGAACTGCCCGTCGGCGCTGCGCCGCGTTCTGCTCACCTGTCTGACGCCCGATCGGGCGGGCCGCTGGGCCGACGGCGCGACGCTGGCCAAACAGTTCGACCTGTGCCTGGACGAACGCGCTCGTGACCTGGTCGACCCACCGCCGAACAGCTGGCGGATCCGGTTGCGGCGTTGGCCCCTGCTGGTTCTCGTACTGGCCATAGGCATTCCCAACGCCCTGGCCTCCTGGTACAACATCCAGCACAATCAGACGCTGGTGGTGAGCCGGCTCGGTGAGTCGGCGCAGCAGACGTTCATCATCATCACGGCCGGGGTGAACCTGGTGTTCTTCCCCGCGGGAGCGGCGCTGCTGATCTATCTGGCCCGTTTCCTGTTGGGTGTGCCCGGCGGATTACGCAAGGGCCGACGCTACGACCCGGCCACCCTGCGCCGGGCCAGACACGACACCGTGCGGTTCGGCGACCAAGCGGTGGTCGTCGCGTTCTCGCTGTGGGCGCTGGCCGGAGTCACCTTCCCCATCGCGCTGCAACTGGCCACCGGCAACGTGCCCGGCCGGGCGGTGGTGCACTTCCTCGCGTCGCTGCTGGTGTGCGGGGCTATCGCGGTGGCGTATCCGTTCTTTCTCGTCACGTTCTACCTGATCCGCTGCCTCTACCCGGTGTTCCTGCGCCACGGTGAGATCAGCGCCGACGACAGCGCCTGGCTGCGCGGGTTGAGCCGCCGCTGCACGTGGTACCTGGCCGTTGCCGCCTCGGTGCCGCTGCTCGCGGTGGCCGGGCTGACGTTCCTGCCGCCCGCCGACATCCCCTCGGTGATCGTCGCGGTCCGGGTGCTGTGCGTGGGCGGCATCATCGCGTTCATCTGGTCGTATCTGCTGTTCCGTGCGCTCGAGGCCGACCTGCGCGCGCTGGAACGGGTGGTGAGCTGAACCATCACGTCCGCGCGTGCGTATGCCCAGCCGTGAGCTCCACCCGCACCGCGGAGGCGACCCGGCCCTCGCCTGTCCACAGCGCGACCATGCATCCGGCCGATTGCCGTGCGCTCGACCGGATCGAGGTCCATACACGGCTCGGCGATTTCGAATTGCTCACCGAATTGGGCGCGGGCGCGTTCGCGCGGGTGTTCCTGGCCAGGCAGCGGTCGATGCAGCGCCTGGTCGCGGTGAAGATCTCCGCCGACAGCGGCACCGAACCGCAGACGCTGGCCCGCCTGGACCACGACTACATCGTGCGCGTCTTCGACCAGCAGGTACTCGACGGCCCGACCCCCCTGCGCCTGCTGTACATGCAGTTCCTGCCCGGTGGCACCCTGCTCGGTGTGCTGCGCTGGGTGCGCGCCACCCCACCCGCCGAACGAACCAGCGCCCTGCTGCTCGACGCCGTCGACGCGGCCATGGAGGAAAAGGGCGAGATCCGCCCGGGCGACTCGGCGGTGCGCGGCGAGATCGCCGCACTGACCTGGCCCGAGACCGTCGCGTGGCTGGGCAGCAGACTCGCGGCCGCGCTGAGCTACGCCGCCGCACGTGGCGTGCTGCATCGCGACGTGAAGCCGGCCAACGTGCTACTCACCGCCGAAGGCGTGCCCAAGCTGGCCGACTTCAACATCAGTTTCAGCCACTCGGCCACCGAGGTGTCCGCCGCGTCCTACTTCGGTGGCTCGCCGGCCTACATGTCACCCGAGCAGCTCGAAGCCTGCTACTTCGGGCGCGATCCCGCCGACCTGGACACTCGCGCCGACATCTTCTCCCTCGGGGTGTTGCTATGGGAACTGCTCACGGGGACAAAGCCTTTCGACGGCGACAACGACGACCCGGCCGCGGTGCTGGATCGCCGCCACGGTGCGGTGGTCGGCGAGCTGCCCGCCGATTGCCCGGCCGCGTTGCGCCGAATTCTGCTCACCTGCCTGTCGCCCGAACGCGAGAATCGCTGGTCGGACGCCGACCTCCTGGTCGCGCAATTCGAGCTCTGCCTCGACCCCCACGCCCGCGAACTCGTCGACCCACCACCACGCAGCTGGCGAAACCGCTTGCAGCCGTACCTGTTTCCCGTACTCGCCCTGGCGATCCTCATCCCGAATCTGCTGGCTGCCTACTACAACCGGGGACTCAACATGTCCCTGCTCCACGGACTCGACCCCGCGGTCCAACCCATCCGGCGGACCTACGCGATCACCATGAACGCGGCCTTCTTCACCGCGGGCGCCGCGACCATGATCTATCTGGGCAGGCGGCTGCTCACCGTGCCCCGCCGACTGCGCGCGGGCAGACCGTGCGAGCCGGCCGTGCTCGCGCGCACCGGCCGCGATTGCCTGCGCCTGGCCGACTGGGCCGTGGCCGTGGCCTTCGTCCTGTGGATCGCGGGCTCGGCCGGGCTGGCGATCACGTTGAACCTGGTCGACGACCCGCCGATGCGCACCGCGATCCACCTGCTGCTGGTCGCCTGCCTGTGCGCCGCGGTCGCGATGACCTACCCGTTCTTCCTCATCACCCTGTACCTGGTGCGCTGCGTGTATCCGCTGCTCCTGCACCACGGTCAGGACCTGCGCGCCGACCACGCGGCGCTGTCGGGCCTGCGCGCCCGCTGCCACCGGTACCTGGTGGTGGCCGCGTCGATTCCGCTGCTCACCATCGCGGGCGCGACGTTCCTGCCGGTCGACGACCTGCTCGCGACGCTCACCCCGCTGCGCACGGTGTGCGCGGGCGGGGTGCTCGGTTTCGTCGGGGCGCTGCTGGTGTTCCGGGTGATCGAGACCGATATCCGCGCGCTATTGCGCGTGGGCTCGGCTCAGGAGTAGACGGCGGGGTTCAGGGTGCCGATGTAGGGCAGGTCGCGGTAGCGCTCGGCGTAGTCGAGGCCGTAGCCGACGACGAACTCGTTGGGGATGTCGAAGCCGACGTGAGCCACGTCGACCGGGGTGCGTAAGGCGTCGGGCTTGCGCAGCAGGGTCACCACTTCCAGCGAGGCCGGGTTGCGGGTGGCCAGGTTGCGCTTGAGCCACGACAGGGTCAGGCCCGAGTCGATGATGTCTTCGACGATGAGGACGTTGCGGCCCGCGATGTCCTTGTCCAGGTCCTTCATGATGCGCACGACGCCCGAGGACGAGGTGGACGACCCGTAGGACGACACGGCCATGAATTCGAGCTGGGTGGGGATGGGCAGGGCCCTGGCGAAGTCGGTCACGAAGAAGATCGCGCCCTTGAGGACGCAGATCAGCAGCAGGTCGCCTTCGGGAGAATCCGGCGGGTACCGTTTGGCGACGAGTTCGGCGAGCTCTTCGATCTTTGCCTTGATCTCGTCTTCGGTGATCAGCACCGACGCGATGTCGTCTCCGTACACGGAAGTGGGTATCCCTTCGTGGTGTCGGTCCCGGCTCGACCGATCCATTATGTGGCATCGAAACGCGGCTGGGCGCGCACGGTCAGCGTGCCATGTTCACGCACCACGACCAACCGGTGGGCCCTGCTCCCGCCCCCGATCGCCACCCCACCCTGACCGCGCCAGTTGCTCACCAGCTCGTCGATCGCCTGTAAGTGGGTGTTCATCAGGCCGCTGACGCCCTGTTCGGTCAGCCAGGCGCGGATCGCCCGGCGACGCAGGGCCGCCGGTGCAGTGGTCAGAATCTCGATCGCGAGGGCGGACCGATCGCTGTCGTCGCCGCCACTGCCGGGTCCGGCGTCTGCCCCTTCGTAGATCATCGGCCCACCGGTCTCACCGACGCCACCAGCGGGCCGAGCCGACGACGGCCCTTCAGCGGTCGGCGACCGGGTCTCGCCGAGCACAGCTCGGGGTCGAACGGCAGGCATTCGGGCGGCGCCCAGGAGTTCGCGCGCGAGGTCGTCGAGGACGGCACCGTCGGCGCGCAGCTGGTCGGCGGTGCGGGCCAACGCCTGCGCCACACCCCCGCCGAGCACGTCCTCGAGCAACGGCAGCACCTCGTTGCGCACCCGCACCCGCGTGTAGGCCGGGTCGTCGTTGTGCGGATCGCGCCACGCCTCGAGCCCCAGGTCGGCGCACAGCTGCTCGGTCTGCGCCCGCCGTACCCCGAGCAACGGCCGCCCCCACGGCTCGTTCCACGCCACCATCCCCTGAATGGACCGCCCACCCGACCCACGCGCCAAGCCGAGCAACACCGTCTCGGCCTGATCGTCGAGGGTGTGCCCGAGCAGAACCGGCCGACCGTCCCGCACCGACTCCAGCGCCGCGTACCGAGCCGCCCGAGCCGCCGCCTCGACCCCACCCTCGCGTCCGACCTCGACCGCGACGACCTGCGCGTCCACGCAGCCCAGCGCGAGAGCCTGGTCGGCAGCCCGCCGGGCAACCTCGCCCGACCCGTCCTGTAGCCGGTGATCCACGACGACGGCGGTCACCGCCCCGCACTCGATGACGGCGCCCGCGACCAACGCCAGCGAATCGGCGCCTCCCGACAAGGCGACGACGACCGGACCGCGCTCACCGTGCGCGCTGAACCACTGGCGCACGGCACGGCGCACTGCCAGCACCGCCGGGGTTTCGGGGAGTTTCGGCGTCCGCACCGGCTACAGCACGCGGTCGATCCACCGTTGCGGCGCATCGACCTCGTCGAGTCGAGGCAGCGTGTCCGCATTCGTCCAGATGGTGTTGAACTCCGTGACGCCCACCCGCTCGACCACCGCGTCGACGAATTTCTTGCCCCGCACGTACTGCGCCACCTTGGCGTCCACGCCGAGCAGCGCCCGCAGGATCCGCTGGATCGGGTTGGACGGCTTCTGCCTGCGCCGATCGAAGGCGGCCCGGATGTGGGCGACGCTCGGCACCACCGAGGGGCCGACGGCGTCCATCACGTGGTCGGCGTGACCTTCGAGCAGGGTGCCGAGCATGAGCAGCCGGTCGAGTGCCTCGCGCTGAGGTGGCGCCTGGGCCGCGCGCAGCAGGCCGACGATGCCCTTGGCGTTCGGGTCCTCGGCGAGGTCACCGCTGCGGCGGGCGCGCAGTTCGCCGACGAGCCGGGTGAGCATCTCGCTCATCGGTTCCTCGCCGACCTCGCTGAGGATGTCGACATTGGTGCGCATGTATCCGGCGAGCCAGGGTGCCGAGGAGAACTGCACCCGGTGGGTCACCTCGTGCAGGCACACCCACAGCCGGAAATCGCTGGAGTCCACCCCGAGGGCACGTTCGACCCCGAGAATATTGGGCGCGACCAGCAGCAAGGTGCCGTCCTCACCGGTGAACGGGTCGTATTGGCCGAGGATCGCGGTGGACAGGAACGCCAGCATGGTCCCGGCCTGCACGCCCGCCGGTTTCCCCGCGAACGGGCCTTTGCCCGCGCCGGTGCCGGTGAGCACCGACATCGAGTCGGCGGCCGCCGCGATCCAACCGGGCCGGTCGACGATCCGCGCCTCGGGTACCGGCCGGTCGTCGAGCAGCCCGCTCACCTCGCGCACCGGCATCTCGGCCAGGATCGAGGCCGAGGCCAGTTCGGCGACGACCTGTTCGGCTGTCTCGCGCGAGGTACGTGGTCCCGGTGGCGCGAGCAGCGCACCGGTCCTCGCGGCCAGCCGCCAGTCGACGACCGCACTGAATCCGGGATTCTTGCGCCCGGTCTTGTCCTCGCTCATCGCCACCCGCTCTCAGGAACATCCACAGTTGCGCAGGGCACCCGCCACCGCGTCGAGCGCGGGTCTGCTGACCTCCGGCAGCCGGTCGTTGGACATGAGTGCGAAGGTCAGTACCCGCCCGTCCTGGTCGAGCACATACCCCACCAACGCGCTTGCCACGCTCAGAGTTCCGGTCTTGGCCCGCACCCAGCCCGCGCCTTCCCGGTTCCGGGTGACGAAGCGAGGCGCGAGCGTCCCGGTTCCGCCCGCGACGGGCAGGTCGTCGAGCAGCGGCGCCAGAGCCGCTGCGCGCGGATCGTTCTCGGGCCTGGCCTGGGTACCGGCGGGCACGACGGCGGCGTCGCCGGTGGGCTTGGCGGCGGTGGCGACGATGGTGTCGAGCAGTCGCGGCGGCACCCGGTCGTCGACGGACAGGCCGCTGTTGTCGGCCAGGTGCAGGCCGCTCACGTCGAAGCCGGCGCTGGTGAGCGCGGCGGCGGTGGCGGCGGTGGCACCGGCGAAGGACGCCTCGCGTCCGGTGGCGACGGCGAGTTCGCGTCCGATGGTCTCGGCGAGCACGTTGTCGGAATGGATCATCATGTCGTGCAAGCGGATTCGCAGCGGCGCCGACTCGACCTTCGCGATCTCGGCGCCGTTGCTCGCGGCCTGGCCGACGCGCACGGCGGCCGGGTCGATGCCGAGTTCGGCGGCCAGGGCGCGGCCCGCGTCGAGTGCTGGGGTCGAGGTGCGCGGTGAGTAGTCGGCCGACGGGTCGAACCGCCCGCCGTCGAGCATCACCGGTTCGATGGGGGTGATCGAGCCCTCGGGGATGTCGATCGGGTCCCAGCCGGCCGCCATGGTCGGACCGGTGTAGGCGGAGGTATCGACGACGATCGCGCTCGCCTGCTTGCCCGCCGCCTTGATCTGTGCGGCGAGGTCGGCGATGCGCGGGCCGTCGGTGTAGTAGCCGCCGTCGGCGCGGGTGGTGAGCGTCGGATCGCCGGCGCCGACGAGCACCAGCTCCCCCGGCGCTCCGGCGACGACGCGGGTGGCGACCCGCTGATCGTCGGGCAGGGTGAGCAGCGCGGCCGCGACCAGCATGATCTTGGCCGTGGACGACGGGATCATCGCCTTGGTCGGCTCCTGGCTCCAGAGCACGGTTCCGCTGGTCGGATCGGTGACCTGGCCCGCGAACGCGCCGAGATCGGGGCTGCTGGTCACCTGCGCGAGCGCGGCGGCGATCCCGGCGACCGTCGGCGCGGGTGCGTCCGACCTGGCCGCTGCGATGGCGGTGGTCGGTGTGGCGGCCGACGGCGCGTCGGCGACGGTGAGCCCGCCGTGCCGGAATTCCGGCGTCCACGGCCGGGCGATCACCGCGAAGCCGCCGCCGATCAGCAGCAGGGCGACCACCACCGCTGACAGCCAGATCCACCCCGACCGGCGACGTCGCGGCTCCTGCCATCCGGGATTCTGTTCGCTTGGACCGATCACGACCGTCGTTTCTCCTCTAGCCCGCCCGACGCCCGGCCGCGCTGAGCCGCCTGCCGCACCGGTGTTCCAGCACACCACACTATCCTCGTTGCGCAACGGTTCCCCAGAACGATCTGGCGATTCGGCACACAAGCACTCGAACGAACAAGGAGATGGCGTGGAGTTCGACGTCACCATCGAGATTCCCAAGGGTTCTCGGAACAAGTACGAGGTCGATCACGAGAGCGGCCGGGTGAAGCTCGACCGGTACCTGTACACCTCCATGGCCTACCCGGCCGACTACGGCTTCATCGAGAACACCCTCGGTGAGGACGGCGATCCGCTGGACGCGCTGGTGCTGCTGCCGGAATCGGTGTTCCCCGGTGTCATCGTCGAGGCCCGCCCCGTCGCGGTGTACCGGATGACCGACGAGGCCGGTGGCGACGACAAGATCCTGTGTGTGCCCGCGGGCGACCCGCGCTGGGATTACATCCAGGACATCACCGACGTCCCGGACTTCGAGCTGGCCGCGATCAAGCACTTCTTCGAGCGCTACAAGGATCTCGAGCCCGGCAAGTTCGTGAAGGGTTCGGAGTGGCTCGACCGCGCCGAGGCCGTCAAGATCATCGACGAGGCCTTCGCCCGGCTGAAGGAATCCGGCCACTGAGCCGATAGACGCCGAAAAGCGGGAAGTCCGAAGGGGATTGGACTTCCCGCTTTTCTGTTCCTGGCGGATCAGTACCAGATGTAGAGGTCCCAGCCCTCCCAGGTCTCGACGCACTGCCAGTAGTAGCCGCCGGTGTAGGACGACTCGCCGTCGGCGCGGCACTGGTAGAGCTCGTAGTAGGTGCCGTAGTACGTGCCCTCCGGCGCGGCCGCTGCGGCGGTGCCCGCGGTGACCGTCGACACCCCGGCGACGGTAGCCAGGGCCAGCAGTGCGGCGGCGATGGTGGTCTTGATGCGCATGTCGTTCTCCTGATGTTCGTTGCGACATCAGGAACGTTATGGCCGTTCGACCGCCGAAACAGCCACCCCTAGGGGGCCTTTCGGGCCCACCTAGGTCGCTTCACCTTTGCCACCCTTCAACGACTGCGCGGCGGTGTCGGTCAGGGCGCCGATGCCCTCCGCGGCTTTCGCGTCGCCCGCCGCCTGTAGGCCGCCCGACATCCGCAGCGGCACTTCCTTCCAGAACAGCACGAGCAGCAGCGCGAGCAGCGCGACACCGGTGGCGAACAGGAACACCGTCGACATGGAGTCGGCGAAGCCCACCTGGAACGGTTCGGCCAGCTGCGGGTCGAGCTGCTGGATGATCGAGCTGTCCTGCAACACCTTTCCGGCCGCCGAGGTGTCCTGGGCCAGCAGACCCTGCGACAGCGCGGCGTCGGCCGGGTTGCTGCTGCGGGCGCCCTCGACCACGGCCTGCTGGTAGGCCGGATCGGTCGCCGCCTGCCGCAGTTCGTCGGTGATGTTCGGGGTGAGCAGGGTGAACAGGACCGAGAGGAACACCGCGGCACCGAGGGTGCCACCGATCTGCCGGAAGAACGTGGCCGCGGCGGTGGACACACCCATGTCCTTGGGCGGCAACGCGTTCTGCAGGGCGAGGGTGAGCGGCTGCATCAGATTGCCGAGGCCGAAACCGGCGACCGCCATGAAGATCATCGCCAGCCACAGCGGACTGTGCGCGTCGAGCAGGTGCAGCAGGAACAGGCCGAGGGTGAGCGTGGCCGCACCGATCAGCGGAAAGGCGCGGTAGCGCCCGGTTTTGGAGATCAACCGGCCCGAGAGGATGGAACCGAGCATCAGCCCGAGCACCATCGGCAGCATCTGCAGACCCGCCTCGGTCGGCCCCGCACCGCGCACCACCTGCAGGTATTGCGGCAGCAGCAGCATCCCGCCGAACATCGCCGCACCGACGACGAACGAGATGACCACCCCGAGGGTGAAGGTGACGTTGTCGAAGATGCGCAACGGGATCAGCGCCGCGTCACCCATGTACTTCTCGATCGCGACGAACCCGATCAGCCCGAGCGCGCCGATCACGTAGCAGACCACCGAACCGGTACTGCCCCAGCCCCACTCGCGCCCCTGTTCGGCCACGATCAGCAGCGGGACCAAGCCGACCGCCAGCACGAGCGCACCCGCGAAGTCGATGCGGTGCGTGGCGTGCGGCTTGCGCGGCAGGTGCAGCACCCGCGTCACGACGACCAGTGCGAGCAGGCCGAGCGGCACGTTCACCAGGAACACCCAGCGCCAGCCGGTGATGCCGAGAATGCTGTCCTGCCCGGCCAGCAGGCCGCCGAGCACCGGGCCGAGCACACTCGAAATACCGAACACGGCAAGGAAATAGCCCTGGTAGCGGGCGCGTTCACGCGGTCCGATGATGTCGCCCATGATGGCGAGCGCCAGCGACATCAGGCCGCCCGCGCCGAGGCCCTGGAAGGCACGGAACGCGGCGAGCTGATACATCGATTGCGCCAGCGTGCACAGCAGCGAACCGATGATGAACAGCCCGATCGCGGTGAGGAAGAACGGCTTTCGGCCGAACATGTCCGAGAGCTTGCCGTAGAGCGGGGTACTGATCGTCGCGGTGATGAGGTAGGCCGTTGTCGCCCAGGCCTGCAGCGAGTAGCCGTGCAGGTCGTCGGCGATGGTGCGGATGGAGGTCGACACGATCGTCTGATCGAGCGAAGCCAGCAGCATGCCGAGCATCAACCCGGACAGGATGGTCAGAATCTGGCGATGGGTGAAACCGGCGGGCGATTCCTCCACGGCCACGGTCGTCGTCACGAGTCGTTCTCCGATGGGTTGAGCGTGAGGAGCAGGGGCCGGGCCCGGTCGTAGTCCTCCACGAAGCGGGTGAGCAGGGCGGCGAAACGCTCGCGGTCGGGTTCGGGCCAGTCCTGGGTGACGATGGTGATGGATTCGCGACGCCGCTCCCGGATCCGGTCGGCGGTCTCGCGGCCGTAGTCGGTGGCAGCCAGCACGGTGGCGCGGCCGTCGTCGGGGTCGGCCATGCGGACCACGAGCCCGCGTTCCACCAGCTGCGCCACCTGCCTGCTCACCGTCGAGGCATCCGAATTCACCGCCTCGGCCAATGCGCCCGAGCGCATCGGCCCGTCGCAGACCAGCCGGAACAGCACAACGAAGCCCGCCGGTTCGATGCCCGAGCGGTCCTTCATCTGGGCGAGGGCGCGGTCGCGCAGCCGGTGCAGGCGGACGAGTTGGACGGCGATCGTGTCGATCGCCGGGTCGTACTCCGTCACCGCATCACCCTTTACTTGTATCAGTCAACTAGTTGTGTAATGCAAGTATGTGGGCAGACCGGCTGCCGGGGCAACCGTTTACGCTGGCTTTACTCCCCCTTGAACTGCGGGGCGCGCTTCTGGAAGACCGCCGTCATCGCCTCGGTGAGGTCGTGCGAGGGCAGGAACGCCGCGTTCCACGCCGAGACGTAGCGCAGGCCGTCGGCCACGCCCGGGGCGGTGCGGTGCTCGAGCACATCCTTGATGCCCTGCACCACCAGCGGCGGATTGTCGGCGATCTCGCGCGCCATCGCGTGCGCCGCCGCGAGCACCGCTTCCTGATCGGCGAACACCTCGTTCACCAGACCGATCCGCTCGGCCCGGGCCGCGTCGATATCCTTTGCGGTGTAAGCCAATTCGCGCAGGTGGCCCTCACCGATGATGCCCGGCAGACGCTGCAGCGAACCGATATCGGCCACGATCGCCACCTTCGCCTCACGCAGGCTGAACTTGGCGTCGGCGCTGGCCAGGCGGATGTCGGCGGCCGCGATCAGGTCGAGCCCGCCACCGATGCACCAGCCCGACACCGCCGCGATCACCGGCTTCACGCAGGTGGCCACCGAGGTGACGGAGTCCTGCATGCGCCGGACCTCCTTGAGGAACTCGGTGCGCTGGGCCGCCTTGGCGCCGTCGGCCAGCACCGGGCCGAGCGTGCCACCCATCGCGGCCAGGTCGAGGCCGTAGGAGAAATGCTTGCCCGACCCGGTGAGCACCACGGCGCGCACCTGCGAATCGGCGTCCAGCTCGGCGAAGATCTCCGGCAGTTCGCGCCAGAAATCCGGTCCCATCGCATTGCCCTTGCCGGGCCCGGTCAGGGTGACCTGGGCGATATTGTCGGCGATCTCGACGGCGAAGGCCTTCCATTCACTCATGCGCTGATTATGGCCTCATCGGGTGCGCCCACCCCGTCCGGCGTCCGGAGCGAATTCACGGCAACCCGAAAATCTCACTCTCCCGGCATAATTCGACCGACCGTCCTACTCTGGATGACATGCGCAGGTCGTCCTTGCCGATGGTCGCGTGCCGGGTGGCCGACACGCTCATCGCGCGCGGCCACCACGGCGTCATCGTCTCCCCCGACACGCCGACCACCAGCGCCATCGATGCCGCGCGCGCCTTCGGTGCCCACCCCAGCGCCATCACCACCGCGCAGCTGTTCCTCCTCGACAACGACCCGGTCCTGCTGCTGGTAGCCGCCCATCACCAGGTGGACCTGCACCGCACCGGCCCCCGCCTCGAAGGAAAGCTCACCCCCTGCCCCACCGCCCTCGCCGAGCGCGTCACCGGTCAGCCCATCACCGGCACCGCCCCCGTCGGCCACCCGACCAACCTGCCCACCTGGGTCGACACCGCCCTGGCCGCCCACCGCGAAATCTGGGCAGCGGGCGGCCACCCCACCACCGTCTTCCGTACCAGCTACCGTGAACTCATCCGCATCACCGCGGGATTGCCGGTGGACATCGACTGAAGGGTTTTCCTCGGCGTGAGCCTGTCCATAGGCGGGCTCGGATGGCGGGCGTAGTTTGGGGCCTGTGGGTGATATGCAACGAACTCCGGCCGACCTCGTCGTTCCCGACGACCTGAGTGGGATCACCGCCGAGCAGTATCGGGCGTCGATGCGGCACTATCCGGCAGGCGTCACGGTGGTGACGATCGGCGCCGAGACCGGTCCGGTGGGTTTCACCGCCACCTCGTTCGCGTCGCTGTCGCTGGAACCGCCGCTGGTGTCGTTCAATATCGCGCACACCTCGTCGAGCATCGCGGCCCTGCGCGCCGCCGATTCCGTGGTCATCCATTTCCTCGGCGAACACCAGCACCACCTGGCCCACCGCTTCTCCCGCTCCGCCGCCGACCGCTTCACCGACCGAGCCCTCTGGACCACCCTCGACACCGGCGAACCGATCCTGCACGGCACCCCCATCTGGCTCCGCACCACCATCCACCAACTCATCGACCTGGGCGACCACACCCTCGCGGTAGGCCTGGTGACCCGAGTCCACGACGAATCAGCCGACTCCCCCTCGGCCGCCCCCCTGCTGTATTACAACGGCAGATACCACCGCCCCACCCCTCTCGACACCTGATCCGCTCCCCGCCATGAGCGAATTCCGCGTGACCGGCGTCTACCCCGTGAGCTTCCGGCCGACTCCGTTCGTAGTCGGCTATGCCAGCGGGAATTTCGATACGGGCGATACCGTCGAACTTCGGCGCGCAGGCATTCCGATTGCTCGAGGGGTCCTACAGGGGATGCACATCCACCTCAGCCCTCGAGGCGAATACTCGTTCTTCTTCTCGGACAACATCTCCGAACACGTCCGCATCGACGATGTCATCCACACCATCGACACCACGGCTTAGCTGCTCGACGCGTAGCCGGTTCCGCGTTGTCAGCGCCGTTCGCAGGCCACGCCGTCGCCGTCTCGGTCCAGATGGCTGCCATAGCCGGGTTCACCGCGATGGAGCGGAGCAGCGCCGGCTCGTCGCGCGGCCTCGCAGCTGTCGTAGTAGACGTCGGCGGGCGACGGAACCTCGGGTTCGGGCAAATCGACCGTTGGCGGCGGCACATACGGCGTAGTCGCCGGTGGGGGCGGGGCAACCGGCGTGATGATCGGCGGGGCCGAGGTGACCGTCGTTGTCGGTACCACCACCGTCGGACGCGCCACCGTCGTCGTCACCGTCGCGACCGGTGGCGGCGCAATCGGTGCCGCTGTCTCGACCGAGGTAGGGGGCAAGACCATCGAGGTGGTCGACGATGGGACGACGCGCGTCGTCGAGGTCGACACGATCTTGTCCGGCGCCGATTCGCCGAACACCGCTCCGATCACCGAGAGCCCACACAATCCGAGAACACCGATTCCGACCACCCACGGCCATCGCCGCTTCTTGTCGCGCTGCCTCGGCGGACGAGCCCACGGATCGGGTGGCTGAATCGGTCGCGTCATTATTTCCCCTTAGAAGTACCTGGTAGGTCGGGGGCTTCATCGCGACCGATTCGGGGCTCGTTACCCAAACCGGCGACACGCCAAACATATTGGCCGAAGTTTGCTTCCCGGTCGGGCCGTTCAGCCGATGAGGCAGGGGGTGGCGCCGGTGGGGTCCGGGGAAGTGATGGGCTCCTCGACCCGGCGTGCGTCGGCGTCCTCGACCGACAGCGGCTTGACCGCGATGCCGGCGGCCGTGACCGCCTCCTGCAGCCGAACCAGTGCGGCGTGGTCGCGCACCTCCCAGCCGATGGTGACCACCGCGTCGGACTCACCGGGCACCACCACCATCCGGGCGGCGCGCTCGTCCATCCGCAGATACAG
>NZ_JACBIU010000050.1:0-27969 GCF_013839555.1 Nocardia sp. GTS18
CACAGAAGGACACCGGTTCCCGCCGATCCCGGCACGCCGACGCCGATCCCGACGCGGCCCGCGCGGGAAGTACCCGATGGATCGGCGGGGGCGCGGCGGCTGCGTTTGGTTCGTTCGCTGTCGACCCGGTCGACGAGGTCCTGGACGGTGAGCGGGGCCGCGTCGGGATCGGCGTCGGCGTGCCGGGATCGGCGGGAACCGGTGTCCTTCTGTGCGGGCGGTTCGGCAGCCGGATAGCGCTCCCACGGGGCGCGACCTCCGGGCCGGGGCGTACGCCCGCGCCGATCGTCACCCACCAGCGAACCTCACTTCTCTATCTGCCGCATACGCGTCATCGTTCGGCTGCTCGGTCGAACCGGAGCCGAACGATGTCCGCAATGATAACGATTCCGCCACGAGTAGCCACTCCAGTGCACAACAGATTCGCACGGAATCCGGTTGCGACGCGCTGACCAGCGCCGAAGCTTTACCCTCCGCTGTGCATCACATCGGCGGCGGTGGGCACGGTGTCGTCCTCGGGGTCGTCGAGCCACCCGTCGGGCAGCACGACCTTGGTCTGCGGCGAGCCCTGGCGACCGCGCGGGCCGAGGGCGTCGGTGGGGAAGGGCACGTCCGGATCGAGCTGTGCGACGAGGTCCTCGATCTGGCTCAGCGCCGACACGGTGGCGAAGCTGCGGCGCAGCTGCGAGCCGACCGGGAAGCCCATCAGGTACCAGGCCATGTGCTTGCGGATATCGCGCATCGCCTTGTCCTCGCCGTCGTGTTCGGCGAGCAGGGTGGCGTGGCGGATCAGGATCTCGCCGACGCGACCGAGGGTCGGGCCCTCGGGGATCGGTTCGCCGCGCAGCGCGGCACTGAGCTCGGCGAACAGCCACGGCCTGCCGAGGCAACCACGCCCGACGACCACACCGTCGCACCCGGTCTCGTTCATCATGCGCAGCGCGTCGTCGGCGGTGAAGATGTCGCCGTTGCCGAGCACGGGGATGGTGGTGACGGCGTCCTTGAGCCGGGCGATGGCCGACCAGTCGGCCGTGCCGGAGTACAGCTGCGATGCGGTGCGGGCGTGCAGGGCGACGGCGGCGGCCCCCTCGGCCTCGGCGATGCGGCCGGTGTCGAGGTAGGTGTGGTGCTCGTCGTCGATGCCGATGCGGAACTTGAACGTCACCGGCACGCCCGCCGGTTCGGCGGCCTTCACCATCTCCTTGACGATATTGGCGAACAGCCTGCGCTTGTAGGGCAGGGCGGAACCGCCACCGAGCCGGGTGACTTTGCGAACCGGGCAGCCGAGATTCAGGTCGATGTGGTCGGCCCAGCCCTCACCGACGACGATGCGAACGGCCTCGCCGAGCGTCTTCGGGTCGACACCGTAGAGCTGCATCGAGCGCGGATGCTCGTCGGCGTCGAACGACATCATGTGCAGCGTCTTCTCGTTGCGCTCGACCACCGCGCGGGCCGTGATCATCTCGCAGACGTAGATGGCGGTCTTGCTGCCGAATTCGCGGCACAGCTTGCGGAAGGCCAGGTTGGTGATGCCCGCCATGGGTGCGAGCACGACGGGCGGATCGACCGGGTAGGGCCCGATCCGCAGCGTGGTCGGTGCCTGGGGCATCGTGATAGTCACGTCTGCCATTCTCGCATCCACCCGGATGTGATCGATCTCGCGTACCGGCGTCTTCGGCCGGGTCACGGGCCACTCCACAAAGCTTCGACGGCATTTATGTGGTACTCGACGTTCGGGATATGTCCTTCGCCTCAGTAGCCTGTGCTTTGCCGCGTCCGGCGGCGTGCTGTCCCCACATCATCGGAGAAGACCCCCATGGCCGAAGACGCCACGACCACCACCCCCGCCGCGCCCGGTAAGGCGACCGTGGCGATCAGTGTCTCGTCGCTGATCGGCGGTGCCGCCATCGCCGTGCTCGCCGTCGCCGCCGTCGTGCTCGGCATGCTGTACGGCTCGGCGCGCTCGGATGTCTCGGACCTGCGTGCCGAGGCCGCCGACGACGCGAAGGCCGAACAGATCGCCCTGGACTACTCCGTCGGCTCGGCGACGCTGAACTACCAGGACGTCGACGCCTGGGTGGCCAAGCTCAAGGCGGGCACGTCCACCGAGCTCGCGGGCAAGTTCGACGTCACCGGCGACAAGCTCGAGGACATCGTCGTCCCGCTGCGCTGGGCCTCCACCGCCACCCCGATCACCGCGAAGGTGCTCGAGCGCGAGGGCCAGGTGTACAAGGTCGCCGCGTTCGTCGACGTGAGCACCACCAACGCGCAGAACCCCGACGGCCTGCGCAACACCGTCACCTACAACATCACCGTCGATGCGGGGCAGGACTGGAAGATCACCGATGTCGGCAGCGCCGACGGTGCCCTGCCGATGAAGTAACCGGCTGTACGAAAAAGCGCCGCCCACCGGGATCCCGGTGGGCGGCGCTTTTTCGTGAGCTCTAGACGCTGGCCATCTCGCGCTTCTTGGCTTCGCGAGCGAGCATGCGGTCGCGCTGCTCCTCGAACTTGACGACGTCCTGGCTCAGCTTCTCCAGGAAGTCGCCCAGGCGCTCGCGGGTGGCCTCGCCGCGGGCGGTGAAGTCGGTGCGCTCGAAGATGTTCCACTTCTTGAGCACCGGCTGCACGACCTCTTCGAGGTGCTGGCGCAGGTCGTAGATGCCGTGCTTGGCCATCAGTACGCCGTTGCGCCGGAAGTTGGGCATCCCGGCGCCGGGCATCTGGAAGTTCTCCACGATCAGCGAGATCGCCTCGATCGCCTGGTCGGGCGACAGGTCGAGCGCCGCGCCGCAGAGGTTGCGGTAGAAGATCATGTGCAGGTTCTCGTCGGCGGCGACGCGCTGCAGCATGCGGTCCGCGATCGGGTCGTCGCACACCTTGCCGGTGTTGCGGTGACTCACGCGGGTGGCCAGTTCCTGGAAGGTCACGTAGGCGACCGAGTGCAGGAAGCCGGCGTCCACCTCGGTGGGGGAGGCGAACCCGTTGGTCATGTGGATCATGCGGGCGTTCTCGAGGGCCACCGGATCGACGCCACGGGTGACCACCAGGTAGTCACGCATCACGATGCCGTGGCGGTTCTCCTCGGCGGTCCAGCGACCGACCCAGGTGCCCCAGGCGCCGTCCTGGGAGAAGTTCTCGGCGATCTCACGGTGGTAGGACGGCAGGTTGTCCTCGGTGAGCAGGTTGGTGATCATGGCGGCCTTGGCCACCTCGCTGAGCTTGGACTGCTCAGGATCCCAGTCGATGCCGCCCATGGCGGCGAAGTTGCGGCCCTCGTCCCACGGGACGTAGTCGTGCGGATGCCATTCCTTGGCCAGCGACAGGTGCCGGTTGACGTTTTCCTCGGCAACCGGCTCCAACTCCGTGAGCAGTTCGAGTTGAGTCAGATCCCTTGCCATGTAAAAACCCTTCGCTGTCGTGCTTGCGGTCGAACGTCGCGATGCGGCCATACCTTACGGCACCGTAGGTGTGATGCGAAACGCAACTGAGCGTAAAGCCGATGAAGTTGAACAACGCCACAACATCGGCAGCTGCCGGTAGGACGTAATGACGAGTCTAGGTCTTCGGTCCGCAGCGTAGGGACTATCGCTGTAGTGGCGGCGGCGTTAGCGCCCACCGGGTGAACTCTCGGTGTCGCGGCGGCGGGAAGTGCTGTCGGCGAGGTCGTTCGCCTGTTCAGGGGCCATGACGACCGGCTCTTCCGGCGCGGCCGGCAAGTGCCACGTGACAGTGGTCACGGTGAAGTGATGGTGCCCCCTGTAGGACTCGAACCTACGACCTAGTGATTAAAAGTCACCAGCTCTACCAACTGAGCTAAAGGGGCGCGCAGCGGAGTCTAACCGACACCGCGCCGCGACGCCGAATAGTGTCCCCGATCAGCCCGGTTCCCGGCGCATCGGGACCGGTCGGCACCGGTAACGGCGGCGTGCCTCGGCGCGATGCCGTGCTGACGGGCTGGAGCGCATCGCCGTTCCCACTTCCCGTCGAGACGTGTCATCGAATAGTGTTGTGGGTCAACAGGTTTCGAGCAGCAGGAGAGTGTGGGGTGATACCGGTGTCCGCGAGTGCGCCGCAGGGGGGCGCTGGACAGGCCAACAATGCTGTGCGAGTGCGGTTTTCGCATTCGGCGCCGCGGCTCACGGTTGCGCCCGGTTTGCCTGTCCGGAAAAACGGACCGGGTGTCCCATTCGTATGTTGCCGTTCGGGGAATGCGGGTACGGTGATTACCTGGTGAATTTCGAAACAATCACCGGGGCCGCACTTTCCGGCGCCCGGTGGTGGGTGCGGTGTCGCGGAATTCATCGGGAGTTCGATGTGCCGGGGTGAACGCGAAGGCGCGCGAACTCCTCGCAAAGGGGCAGTCGCTACCGCAGGAGGAGGCGGTTCTCACAGGTATTGAGCCCGAGTGTGCACCCCCTGTGGCGCACCCGGGCCGGCGAACTATACCAGCCGGAGGGGTACCGGCATTCGGCGAGTTTACATACCAAAAGTATGAAAAATAACCACAATTCGCGCCGCAGGTCTGTCATTGATCGGCGGCGACGAGAAGGTTCGGAGGCGTTTCGAGCATGGCACGGCAGCAAGAGCGGGCGCGCCGCACACGCGCCGCGATAATCAAGTCCGCGGCCGTCGAGTTCGGGAAGAGCGGGTATGCCGCGGCATCGCTCAACCGCATTCTGGAAGGTTCGCGCGCGACAAAGGGTGCGATGTACTTCCATTTCGACTCCAAGGAAGACCTCGCACGCGCGGTGCTCGACACCGCGGTCGAGCGGTACCGGCTGTGCGCGGAGCGCTGGCTGGCCCGCACCGACCTCGGCCCGCTCGACGTGCTGCACGGCATGGTCGACGAGATCGCGTTGCGGCTCGAGCACGACACCATCGTGCAGGCCGAGTACCGCCTGGTGATCGAACCCGACTTCCATCGCGACGCGGGCAACGGCGGTGGCCGCATTCTCGGCCGGGCCACCCGGGTGCTCGCGGTGCGCGCCATCGACGACGGTCAGCTGCGCGCCGACGCCGACCCCGACCGGTTCACCAGAACCCTCGCCGCGGCGCTCGCGGGTCAGCGGTATCTCGTCGACCCGATCAGTACCGGTTCGGCCGCCGATCTGCGTGCCCGCTTCGCCGAGGTGCTCGAGGTGATCGTCGAGGCCATGGCGACGCCGCTGTGGATACAGCACTTCCGCACCGACGGCTGGCGTGCCCAAGCCCGCCTGGACGACCTCGGTTTGGGCGCCTGACCAGGCGATTTGGAAGAGCGCACCGAGGTGTCATAAGCTATGCGAGCTCCCAACGGAAACGTTGAAGCCGCCCCGGAGAGATTCGGAACGAGCCCCCTTCGTCTAGCGGCCTAGGACGCCGCCCTTTCAAGGCGGTAGCGCGGGTTCGAATCCCGTAGGGGGTACAGTCTTCGGACTGTAGAGTAGGAAAAGTAAGGCCCTGTGGCGCAGTTGGTTAGCGCGCCGCCCTGTCACGGCGGAGGTCGCGGGTTCGAGTCCCGTCAGGGTCGCAAGTAAGCGCCGGAGCAATCCGGCGCTTCGCGTATGGCATTCCGTACGGGTGCCTGCGGCCAGGTAGCTCAGTTGGTACGAGCGTCCGCCTGAAAAGCGGAAGGTCGCCGGTTCGATCCCGGCCCTGGCCACCACAATCCCCTCGCCAGCACCTGGTGGAGGGGATTTTTGTAAGAGCAAGGCCCTGTGGCGCAGTTGGTTAGCGCGCCGCCCTGTCACGGCGGAGGTCGCGGGTTCGAGTCCCGTCAGGGTCGCACGAGAAATCCCCCGTACCGGTCGGTGCGGGGGATTTTCGCGTCAACGGCGGTGATCGATGCTGGTGATGCGGTAGCGGCCGGTCGAGATCTCGGTGGTCTTGATGGTCTGGTGCACCTTCTCGATGGCGGTGTCGCCGGGCCACTGCTGATGGATCGTGACGTGCCAGATGGACGTATCGGTGGAATCGCCCCGGGTGATGTGGATGCAGTACTTGATGTCCGGTGGCAGGGTGGCGATGCCCGCGGCCAGGGCGGCCTCGTCGCCGACGTGGGCGTTGTCGGTGACGAAGGACCTGGCCTTGGCGGCGTCGCGGTCGACGTAATAGCTGTACTCGAAACCGAGGATGGCGCCCTGCGGTGAGCTCGCGTCGCCGCGTTCGGCGCTCACCGTGATGGAGGTGGTGCGGAACTCCTCGCAGCCGGGGAGCGCGTGCGCGGGCAACGGTGGTGTGGTGCTCGAGGTGGGAGCTGTGATGTTCGACAGCCCGGCTTGCTTTGTGCCCGAGGCGGATTGGTCGCCCGGGCCGAGGAAGATGGTGGCGGCCACGCCGAGCAGCACGACGAACAGCAGTGCGCCGACCACGCCCTTGATCGCGGCGGCGGCCTTCGTGCGGCCCTCGCCGTCGTCGTAGCGTTCGTCGTTGTAGTTCTTGCGTGGCCTGCGCGCGATGGTGCCGCCGCCGCCGAAGTCCTTGAGCTTGGGCAACACCGGCATCTCCACGTGGTCGCCGCTCTGCTCGGTGGCGGTCGTCGTCGCCCAGTCGTTCCAATCCACATCGTCGTGGCGGACCGGTTCGACGGGGATGTCGGCGTCGGTCCAGTCGTTCCAGTCGCCGGTGAACCCGTCGTCGTCCTCGTCGGGGTGGCGGTAGACGGGTTCGGGCGGCAGCGGCGGCGCCGGGGCGTCGGTGAACGGTTCCGGTTCCGGCGGCGGCCACATCTCCGGGTTGGTCCCGATGGTCTGCGGCTCGGCCTCGCGCCGCCGCCTGCGCCGTCGTTTACCCTGCGGACGACGGCGCCCGGTGGCGTCCGGCGACGAGAAGTAGGCACCGAACGGGTTGTCCATGCGCGCGGCCTAGGCGTTCGCCGGGACAACTCCGGGTTGCCCGTGTTTGGGGGCGTTCGACGGTCGTTCGCTCTCCTGATCCTGTTGCGGGCGCGCGGCGGGTGGAATCACCCCGCCCTGCATCGGCGGCTGTGCGGGTGCCTGCTGGAACGGGGCCTGCTGTGGTGCTTCGGGTTTGGGCGTCGGATTGGTCGGCGCGGGTGCGGGGGCCTCCGGCTTCGGCGCCACACCACCGGAGTTCGCGCCACCGGAGTTCGCACCACCGGAACCACCCGGGTTCGTGCCACCGGAGTTGCCGCCGAGACCGCCGAACAACGTATTCGAATTGCCGCTGTTACCAGCGCCATTGGTGCCGGGCGCGGTCGTCGCGGGCGCGGTGTTGGCTGGGGTGTCCGCCGTACCGTCCATCCCCGCCGCCAGGGTGTCGATGCCGGTCGTCGCCAGCTCTGCGCCCTTGTCGATGCCGTGCATGGCGACTTCGGCGATCTTGTCGATGAGGTGCGTGCCGAAGCTGACACCGGCATCGATGGCCGCCGTACCGAGGCTCACACCGCCGTCGATCAGGGCCTCCTGCAACGCGATCTGCGCCGCGACCGCCGGGTCGGTCGTCTTCTCGTCGTTCCAGGTGGAGGTGTCGGTGCCGCCGGTGCCGAGCACGTACACCCCCGGCGCGACCTCGGTCGCCCCTGGCGGCACCGTCACCCCGTTGGTCCCGCCGAGATCGCTGGTGAGCCCCTGGGTGTCGCGGGTGTGCTGGTCCATCTCGGTGCTGGCCGCACCGACCACGCCCACGGCCTCCTGAATCGCCTCCTCGGCGAGCTCGACGATGGCGTCGAGATTGTTGCTGTTCACGGCGGGTGCGGCGGATTTGGCCTTGCGCCGGAACTCCGCGATGATCGCGTCCACCTTGGCGGCCGCGTTCGCCTGCGTCGTATGCGCCTGGCCGAGCAGGGTACTGAGCCGCTCACCCCGATCGGCCGCGGCCGACACCTCGGTGGCGGTCCGGCGCAGCGCCGGAGTCGCGGGCGCGGCGGTGTCGGTGGACTCGAGCGCGTAGAGGCCGAGCCGGTGCGGGTCCTCGGTGGCCGTGGTCGCGGCCGAGGCGGAGGTCAGCGCGGTGACCACGGCGGGATCGGGATCGGCGGAGGTGTTGGTGCCCAGCGCCTTCCGTAATTCCAGCAGCGGCACCTCGAGCAGCGCGATCACCGGTTCGATCTTGGCCTCGGCCTCTTCGGGGGTGATGGTGCTGAGAGTGTTCTCGGTGACGAGCGATTTCGTGCGCATCAGGCCACCTCGTTCTCGACCGCGCGCAGACCGGCGGCCACATCCGTGTCGACGCCGGTGACGTCTTCGCCGAACCGGGCCAGGATGTCCTGGTAGGCGGTGACGAGATTCCCGGCCGTGCTCAGGGTCGAGGCGTGCGCGCCCGCCGCCTGGGTCCATGCGGCGGCGAATTCGCGTCCGAGCACGCCCAATCCGGAAAGATCGACGCCCGCCGCGGTGGTCGTCTGGGTGGCCGCGGTGCCAAGTAGTTCGGAAACCCGAGCTGCCGCACGCTGATAAGCGTCGAGCGCTGACGGGTCGAATGACATTTCTGCCACGATGTCTGCCCCTTCACGATCGCGGATCCCGGCGCTGCCGGCACTGAAAAGCGTAACCACCTGGGGCCGTTCATGGGGGCGTCCGAAACTCTTGGCCACCCGGTTCTCGAGAATCCCCTGGTCGGCGCCGAGCTGACCGACCGGTAGGGTCGGCCGCGATGGCTGTCCTCCTGCTCACGCTGCTCGGGTTCGCCCTGCTGGACGCGCTCGACGTGTTGCTGGTGGCGATCACCACCGCCGTGGTCGCCGACAGCAGGCTGGCCAGGCGTTCGCCGCTGGTCGGTGTGCTGAGTTTCCTCGGCGGTGTCTTCGCGGTATCGGTGCTGTTCGGCGTCGCGACGGTGCTCGGTATCGACTTCCTCGTCCGCCTGCTCGACTTCGACCTCACCCCCACCCTGCGCTACTGGGGTGAGCTGGTGATCGGGCTCGTCCTGATCGCGGTGGCGGCGATTCCGGTCGACGCGGGTGCGGCACCGGGCGGCCGGTGGGTCGAGCCGGTGCGCAAGTACCCGTGGCTGATGGGGGTGATCGGTTTCACCCTCGGTCTGGCGAAGGTGCCGACCTCGGTGCCCTATCTGGCCGCGCTCGCCCTGATTTCCGCGCAGCGTCCGCTGCCCGCGAGCTGGCCGGCGCTGGTGGCCGCCTACTGCCTCGTGGCGCTGGTGCTGCCGCTGGTCGTGCTCGCGCTGGCGCTGCGCAGAACCCCTGGGGCACGGCGGATGTACCGGATGCTCGTGCGTGGCGTGACCCGGTACGGACCGCCGGTGGTCCGTGTCCTTTTCGTCGTGTTCGGTGTCGTGCTCGTCGTCGACGCGCTGGTCCACGCCGGGCAGCTGTGGTGAGGGCCCCGGGCGGCCGCTCAGGAACACGTCAGGTCTATCGAGTACGGTCATAACGAATCGATGACGTGCCTCGGCGCCCGCACCCTGGGCCGCCGGGCGTTACCAGGTGAGCAGGGAGGGCGACCCTTGAGGGTTACCGTTGTTGTGCCGACCTACAACGAGCGGGAAAATCTGCCGGTGGCGGTGGAGCGGCTGACGGCGCTGCCGGTGCCCGATCTGCACGTGCTGGTGGTGGACGACAACTCACCCGACGGCACGGGCGAGGTGGCCGACAAACTGGCCGCCGAGCTGCCGAACGTGGTGAGCGTGCTGCACCGCACCGAGAAGGACGGCCTCGGCCGCGCCTACATCGCCGGCATCACCCAGGCCCTGGCCGACGGCGCCGACGTGGTGATCCAGATGGACGCCGACCTCTCGCACCCGGCCGAGGTGATCCCGGCCATGCTCGAGAAGCTGAACTCCGAGGACGTCGGCGTGGTGCTCGGCTCCCGCTACGTTCCCGGCGGCTCCACCGCCGAGGAGTGGAAGTGGTACCGCAAGGCCCTCTCGGCCTGGGCCAACTTCTACGTGAACCTGATTCTGCGCCTGGGCGTGAAGGACGCGACCGCCGGTTTCAAGGCGTGGAAGGCCGATACCCTGCGCGCCATCGACGTGGCCTCCATCCGCAGCAACGGTTACTCGTTCCAGGTGGAGATGAACTACCGCGCCATCAAGCGTGGCTACACCATCGCCGAGGTGCCGATCCGTTTCGAGGAGCGCACGGTCGGCGCGTCGAAGATGAGCCTGAAGGTGCAACTCGAATCGGCACTCATGCCGTGGAAGCTCCTGTTCGGCCGTTCTGTCTAGACCACACGCGAAAAGGCCCGGCCGGGAACGTTCCCGGCCGGGCCTTTTCGCTGTGTGTCACTGCTCGGCGATGTGGCGGCGCACGCCTTCCAGCGCGATCACCATGACCGGCACCAGCACCACGTGCATCAGCGACAGGGCGATGGTGGAGGCGGTGTCGAAGCCGGCGGTCAATGTCATGCCGATGGTCGCGATCGACAGCACCGAGCCGACGACGGCGGCGACTCGCAGCACCCCGGTCCACTTGTAGGAGATCAGCACCGCGGCGGTCAGTCCGATCAGCAGCGGAACCACCGACATCAGGATCACCCCGCCAGGAGCGACGTCGGAGACCTTGCCGTCGGTGGTCGTGGTGAACGAACCGCCCGCTGCCTCGCCGATTCCCCAGATGATCAGGTTCACCACCAGGGCGGCGGCCACGGCGCCCAGCACGGCGACGGGGCGGTTCAGGGCGGGCAGGGTGCGGGTGGTGGTTGCGTTGGCGACTGCGGTGGTCATGATGTTCTCCCTCATTCGGTGGTGACACAATCTTCAAACCTGAAGAATGGTTTAGGTCAAGGGCGGGCGGCGCCATCTGCCTGAGACCCTGGTCACATGCCGAGAGGGTGGGCTGTCAGGCGCTCGGCCAGTTCAGCAGGGTGCGCTCGTAGAGCCTGCGGACTTCTTCGATCTCCTCGTCCATCGCGGCCGGGTTCCACGTCGACACATCGATCGGCGGCAGAATCGCCACATCGACGACACCGCTTCGGGCGATGGGTGAGTCGCGCCAGGCGATGTCGCCCGCGTTGCGGATGACGATCGGGATCACCGGAACGCCCGCCTGCTTGGCGATGTGGAAGGCACCCTTCTTGAACGGGCCGAGCCCGCGGGTGTACGAGCGCGTGCCTTCCGGGGCGACGGCGATCGACAGGCCTTCGCGCAGCGTCGAAACGACCGGTGCCAGCGCCGCTTTCGCGCGTTCGGTATCGGAACGGTCGATGAAGGTGACCCCGACGAACCGCATGAGCGGCCCGAAGAGGGGGTGTGACCGCAGTTCCTTCTTACCGATGCCGGTGACTCCACCGTCGAGCACCTTGGGGACGATGATGACGTCGAACTGGCTCTGATGGTTGAACAGGAACACGGCGGGCCGTGGGGCACGGGCGTTCTCGGCACCGACCACGCGCAGCTCGACGCCGAGGGTTCGCAGGGTGGCAGTGGTCCCGTCGTGCATGAGGGCGTCGGCCATGGCCTGGCGGTCGCGGGTGTAGGACTTGCGGACCACGCCGGTCAGGGCACCGGCGACGAGAGCGACGAAGGCCAGGACGGTGCGGGCGTAGTCGATCGGGCTCGGCGCTGTGCGCGGCTGGAATGTATTCGGGTCGACCGACCCGATGCCCGCCGATTCGAGCAGGGCGGGAGTATCGGCGTAGACATAACCGATCTCGCAGTTCCGCGCTGCCGCGAATTCGCCTACCGCTTCGGCTTTCTCGGTGCCCCACAGTGGCGGTCCTTCGAGCTGACCGGTGAGAATTCCGTTGTCGGTGGCGAACTTTGTACACAGCACGTTGTCGATGCCGAGTAGTTCGGCGAAGGGGCCCAACTGGTACACGGGCAGCTCGCTGACCAAAACAACTGTGTGCCCGGCAGATCGGTGTTCGCGAATCAGCCGCCAGGCTTCGGGAAAGATCCGGCCGTACATCTCCTTGCGGAAAACCCCGCGACCCAGTTTCTCCAGTTCCGCTTCCGGCGCACCGGCCCACGCCCGTTCGGCTTCATGGAGAAATCGCCGATGGTCCCGCCGGAAGCCGGTCAGCATCGCATTCCGCCGAGCATCACCACGCCGGAGAGCTCTGCCCGGCAGTCTCTTTCGGGGCAATGCGTCGATCACGGCTCGTGTGTCGAAGACGGCGAGCACCCGCTCGCCCTGTGGACCGGTTCGAATCGCGGCGACCGCGTCGTCGATGCCGCTCACAGTGAGTTCCGATTCGACGGGTCGAGCGAGGCGGCCCGGGCGATCCGCTCGCCGAGATCACGTAACTGCTGAGCGAATTCGTTGCGGCGCGCGATCAGGTCGTCCTCGCCACCGGGCTCGGCGGGGGCGATCAGGTTGTGGTTGTCCGCCAATTTCCATGCGCTGGTGAACAATTCCGTCGACACCGATTCGGGACTGTGCAGCCGCTGCTGCAACAGCATCTGCTTGCCGACGGCGACGCATTCGTCGATGAATTCCTTGCGGTCGATGACGGCGTCGGCCGGGCGGTCGACGAGCCGTTCGGCCACCACCAGTTGCGCGTCGAAGAACGAGCGAAGCACGCGGTGCGCCATGACGAAGCCCGACTCGGTGAGCGCGCTGAGGAACTGCTGATCGAGGCGGTCGTCGGGGGTGTTCTCGTCCCACTCGGGGACGATCACGCGCACCTCTTCGATGATCTGGTCGGCGAACTCCTCGCGTTCGGGGAAGAAGAATTCGAATTTGAGCAGATCACGCAGCGCGAACGCGGCCCGCCACGCCGCGCGGAGCGGGTCGTCGCCCGGCTGTTCGACGGCGGTGAGCGCGGCCAGCTCGAGAATGGCCCGGTTCACGAACCAGTGCACCGCGCTGTTGCGGTAGAACGCCGCCTCGAGATGGGCGCCGGGTTCGATGGAGTACACCGGTTCCAGCCCGCCGCGATACACGGTGACCACCCCGGCCAGCGCGAGCTGTTCGAGGACGACCTGCAGGCCCTGCTCGTCGCGCAGCTTGGACAACTCACCCGCGGGCAGGCCGCGCCGATCGATATAGCCGAGGACCGGGTCGAGCACGGTGCGCACCTGGCCCAGCGTCAGCGCGCGTTCGTGCACGCCGAGCAGTGCCAAAGTGACCAGGGCGTTGACGGTGATCGGGGTGACCGTGTTGATCCGCACCGCCACGTCGAAGGCCAAGCGCTGCACGGCTTTGCGTTCGGTCTCGCTCAGCGCCGATTCGTCGGGCACCTTGGTGGCACCGGTAGCGGTGTCGTGCAGCGGAATGGTCTCGGGACGCTCGCCGAGTGGGTCACCATGGGTGCCCAGCCGTTCGCGCGCCGAAATCGCCTCGCCGAAGCGGACATACACCCGACCGGCCGAATGCTGCTGACTACGAACGTATCTGGCGAGCCACGCGATTCCCTCCGGCTTCTTCTTGCCGCCTGCCTGCTCGCTGGCGATGGCGCCGAGCTCGTTGAGCCGCTCGTAGGTGATCGACACCGGCACCAGCATCACGTCCTCGACACGGCCCGAACGCACCGCCGCCGCAAGGTAATTCAGCAAGCCGTACCTGGGTGGGCGCAGCTTGCCGGTCCTGGTCCGGCCGCCCTCGAAGTACCACTCCATATTGAACCGCTTGGACAGCAGATAGGCGAAGTACTCCTCGACCACCGCCTTGTACACCTCGTCGTCGCCGAAGCTGCGCCGGATGAACACGGTGCCGGTGCGCCGGGCGATCGGGCCCATCGGCCAGAAGTTCAGGTTCGCCCCGCCGATCACGTGGTTGGGTGGGAAGTCGTTGCGGGCCAGCACGTCGCCGAGGACGAAGGCGTCCACATACGAGCGGTGCGAGGGCAGGAAGACCAGCGGGTACTTGCGGTTGAGCGAGCGCAGGGCGTCCAGGCCGCCGAGGTCGGTGTCGACCTTCCAGGTCGAGGCGTGCACCGGGCGCATGGCCTGGGTGAACAGATCCGACACCAGCCTGCTCTGCGCGGCGACCAGCTCGCGCAGCGCCTTCTCCGCGCTGCGGTGGACGTGGGCGGGATCGGAGCCGAACTCGTCGGCGATGTAGTCGAGCTTGCGCTGGAATTCCGGTGAGTCGAGGATTTCCTCGGCCACCAGCTGCGGCACCTTGTAGCGGTCGCCGATGACGGTGCGTTCCGCGCGTTCGAGCGCGACGACCGCCGCGCGCAGCACCGAGCGGGCGAAGGCGTCGGGTGAGCCCGACCGCAGCAGCGCGGCGGCCTCCGGATAGTTGGTGCGCAGCTCGCTCAGCCGCGCCGGCGCGCCGACCAGCACCTGGTGGCGGTCGGGGTGGGTGCGCAGCAGGCGGCGCTGCACCAGGCGGTTCGGCTTGCGCGGATTGGTGAGCATGGCCAGGTCGGCGAAGGTCACCCGGCGCACGCCGTCGCGCTCGGGCGGCAGCCACAGCACCCGGACCGGCACGACCAGCGGGTCGTCGCGGCGGTTCACCAACCGTTTGATCAGGGCTTTGGCATCGAGATCCACCTGCGTGACGGGTGCGGCGGAATCGATCTCACCCGCCAGCCCGCCCGCGGCGATCCAGGCGCCGATCACTTCGCGCTCCACGCCGGAGGCCGCGTCGACCAGGGCGACTACCGAGTCCGCCTGCGGAGTCGTGCGCGTGGGCCGCCCATCGTTGTCGATCATCTCTCCATTGAAGCCGCAGATTCGCCGTAGCGCACCGAACTTCGCCGACAGCGCGTTCGCGGGTGACAAGGAGTGGGCAAGGTTACCCCGCACACGGGTAGCAAAACCTGGAGGTAATGCTAACCTAACCACGCTAAATTAGGTCAGCTTTACCTTGGAGGATCGGTGTCGTCGACGGAACAGCCCACACGGGTGGAATATGTGACCGATCCGGCGGCAGCGATGTCGTGGTTGGCCTCGGCCGATCGGTTCGGCGAGTACGTGATGTACGAACAGCCCGGTGCCTGGGTGTTTGCCGCCGACCCACTCGGCAGCGTCGAACTCGACGCCAACGAACTGCGCACCACCTGGGGTGGGCAGACCACCGCCCGCGCGTGGACCGGCAGACCGGCCGCCGCCGTCGACGCAGCCCTGGCGAGCCTGCCCCTGGACGGCCGCAACGCCTACGGCTGGATCGGTTTCGAATTCTGTGCCTATTCGCTCGGCGCCACCGGCTATCTCAACCCGCTGACCTCGCTGGCCAACCTGATGATCCCCCGCATCGAGGTGCGCATCGACGCCGACGGTGTGCGGATCAGCGGCGCCACCCCTGCCGAAATGTGCGACATCCACGACCTGATCGCGGCCTCCCAGGGAGCCGAGCTACCTTCGGCACATCCGGTCGACGTGCGGCCCGACATCACCGGATACCAGGATCGGGTGGCCACCGCCGTCGAGGAAATCCGTTCCGGCAGCTACCAAAAGGTCATCCTGTCGCGCAAGGTCGCACTACCCTTCGCTGTCGACGTACCTGCCACCTACCGCCTCGGCCGAGCCAACAACACCCCCGCCCGCTCCTTCCTGCTGCGCCTAGGCGGTCTCGAAGCGGCCGGATTCAGTCCCGAGCTGGTGGCCTCGGTCGACGACGACCGGGTGGTCACGACCGAACCCCTCGCCGGTACCCGAGCCTTCGGGCTCGGCGCCGAAGCGGACAGCGCGGCCCGGGTAGACCTGCTGGCCGACCCGAAAGAAATTGTCGAACACGCTATCTCGGTTCAGACGTCGTTCGCCGAGATCGCTGAGGTGGCGGTACCCGGTACCACAGCGGTCTCGGACTTCATGGCCGTGCGCGAACGCGGCAGCGTGCAGCACCTCGCGTCGACCGTCCGCGGCGAACTCGCTCCCGAACGCACCGCCTGGGACGCGCTGGAAGTGCTGTTCCCGTCCGTCACCGCCTCCGGCATCCCGAAGCAGGCAGGCGTCGACTCCGTCTTCCGCAACGACCACGCCGAGCGCGGGCTGTATTCCGGCGCAGTGGTGTGTGTTTCACCAACCGGCGCACTCGAGGCGACACTGGTTCTGCGAGCGATCTACCAAACCGGCGAAGGGGCGTGGTTACGTGCCGGGGCCGGGATCGTCGGCCAGTCCCGCCCGGAACGAGAGTTCGAGGAAACCTGCGAGAAGTTGGGAAGCGTCGCACCTTATGTGGTGAAGGCGTGAGCTAGAAGTCGCGCCACGTGCGCTGGGAGCGCGGCAGAGGGCACACCCGAGTGACACACGCCCCCAACCGCATTCCAGCCAGTCCGCCATGACCGCATCCCCAACCCCGCACGACCCGACCTCGAGGAGGGTCCGCCGCGAAGCGGCGCAGCGGCCCGGCCGCGCGAACAGCGCTCGAAGCGCATGCGCCGCAGGCGCGAGTCTCGAGCGCTGTTCGCGCGGCCCCTCAGGGGCCGCGCTCGAGCGCGCCAGCGCTCCAAAAACACAGCCCAATACCTCCGTGGTGCACAAAACACCAAGGCAGTTCCGCACGGCACCCGAGTCCGGCAGGTACCCGCACTCGACTGCCGTAAGCCCCCTACAAACTAGCCCGCAGCGCCTTCTTATCAATCTTGCCAACAGCAGTAACCGGCAACGAATCCGCCTGCCGAATCAAGTCAGGCAGCTTGTAAGTAGCCAAACCCCGCTCGGTAAGAAACATCTTCAACTCAGGAAGCGTCGGCAAACCCCCGGTCACCACCAAAACCACACAAACCTTCTCCCCGAGCGACGGATCGGGCAGCCCCACCGCCGCAGCATGGCGGACGGCAGGATAAGCCAACAGATGCTCCTCCAACTCATCGCAAGAGATGTTCTCACCGCCACGATTGATGACATCCTTGATGCGCCCACTGACAACCAGATGCCCCGTGGGAAGCTGACGGACAAGGTCACCGCTGCGGTAGAACCCGTCAGGCGTGAACGCGCGGGCATTGTGTTCGGGGGCACGGTAGTAGCCACGCAGGGTGTAGGGCCCGCGGGTCAGCAGCTCCCCCTCCTCACCGGGAGCCACGTCCTCACCCTGACCGTCGACCACACGGATCTCATCGCCAGGCGAGAGAGGCTTGCCCTGAGTGGTATAGACCAGTTCATCGGCGTCATCGAGGCGAGTGAAGTTCAACAGCCCCTCGGCCATCCCGAACACCTGCTGCAACCGGCACTGCAACGCCGGTTCCACTTCACGAGCATTCACCTCGGCCAACCGCGCACCACCCACCTGAAGCAGCCGCAGCGAGCTCAAATCGGCGTCCTCCCAATCCACCGCGGCACTCCACAACTGGGCGAGCGGCGGCACCACGGCGCTCACGGTGACGCGATGCTTCTCGATGGCGGCGAACGCGGCCTCGGGGCTCGGGTCGAGGGTGAAGGCGACGGCCCCGCCGGTGGCGACGGTACCGAAGATGCCGGGACAGGCGAGCGGGAAGTTGTGTGCGGCAGGCAAAGTCGCGAGATACACGTCGTCGGTGGTGAGCTCACACACCTGCGCGCTCGCGGTGGCGTTGTAGACGTAGTCGTCGTGGGTGCGTGCGATGAGCTTGGGCAGGCCGGTTGTCCCGCCGGAAACCAGCATCACCGCGATCTCGGCGGGATCCACCTCGGGCAGCGAATCACCCTGCGCCGGAATGGTATCGAGGGCCCGGAACTCGCCGGGATCGCCCGCGACCAGCACATGCGCCAGGCTCGGCACGGCGGCACGCACCGTGGCGGCCAGCTCGCGGTAGTCGAAATCGCCGAGCCGATCCGGGATCAGGTAGGCGACGGCCTCCGACAGTGCCGCCAGGTGCTCGATCTCGGCGCGGCGGTGCGCGGGCAGGGTGAGTACGGGGATGATGCCCGCCCGCAGGAGACCGAACAGGGCCGTCGCGAACTCGGGGATATTCGGCAACTGCACGATCACCCGGTCGCCGGGGCGGATACCGAGGGCGAGCAGGCCGTGGGCCATGGCGTCGGCGGCGGCGTCGAGTTCGGCGTAGGACTGCACGGCGGCGTCGCTGAGGATCGCGGGGCTCGACGGCTGGGTGCGGGCGGTGTCGCGCAGCAGGTCACCGAGCGTGCGCCCGGACCAGTAGCCCGCCGTGCGGTACTCCTGCGCTGCCGCCTCGGGAAACGGAACGTAGCCGTCGCGATGGCTAGTCGACGTAGTCACAGTCGTACCCTCCGGTCGATCCAGATCAAAGCGGCCGAGAACCTGGGTTGCTCGACCATAGGTTAGGCAACCCTATCTCAGTGGAGTAGGCTGCCGGCGAGCAGTATCGAATCCGTCCGGGGTCGGACGGCGAGCAAGGAGTGATCGGCAGATGGAGACAGCACCCGCGAACGGCGGCGGAATCGACCGTGCCGAGATCCGTGCCGCGATCGCCCGTCACCTCGACATCACCCCCGACGCTGTCGCCGACGCCGACGACCTGATCCAGCTCGGCCTCGACTCTATCCGCACCATGAAACTCGCGGGTGCCTGGCGCAAACGCGGCATCAAGGTGAACTTCGCCCTCCTCGCCGCGCACCCGACCATCGACGCCTGGCACGCCTTACTCAACGGCGCCGACCCGGAAACCCTGAGCGGCGCCACGGCAGATCCGGTCGGCCAGGACCAGGCGCCGAATGTCGAACCGACCTCGGCCACGTCACCGCGACAGGCCGAGGGCGTCGAACCGGGTGCGCGAACGGTCGAGCCGACCCTGGCCGAAGGCGGCGGAAACGGTGCTGCCGCAGAGGTTTCCGAGCTCGTGGCCGATGACGGGACACCGTTCCCCCTCGCTCCCATGCAGCACGCGTACTGGATCGGCCGCTCCGACGCGCAGGAGCTGGGTGGTGTCGCCGCGCATCTGTACGTCGAATTCGACGGGCAGGGTGTGGACCCGCAGCGCCTCGAGCGGGCCGTGGAGCAATTGCTCGTGCGCCATCCGATGCTGCGGACGAGGTTCCTGCCGGACGGCACCCAGCAGACCCTCGACCGCCCCGGTCGGGCCGTGTTCGGGGTCACCGATCTGCGTGCGGTGTCCGAGGACGAGGCGCAGCGCAGGCTGGCGGAACTGCGCGACCAGCGCACCCATCAGCGGATGGCCGTGGAGGACGGCCAGGTGATCGATATCGCCCTGACCCGGCTGGCCGACGGTCGTACCCGCCTGCACCTCGATGTCGACATGCTCGCCGCCGACGCCATGAGCTACCGCATCCTCGTCACCGACCTGGCCGAGCTCTACCACGGCGAACAGCTCGCACCGCAGGACTACACATTCCGCCAGTACCTGGCCGAACAGCCGTCCACCGATCAGGAACGCGACCGCGACCGCGACTGGTGGCGCGACCGGCTCGCCGAACTGCCCGGCGCACCCGAACTGCCGCAGGCACAGCACGTTTCGGAGCCGAACCGCACCGTCCGCCTGCACCGGTGGCTGGCCCCGGAGGCCAAGGCGCAGGTGTTCGACGCCGCCCACGCGCGCGGCATCACCCCGGCGATGGCGCTGGCCTCGGTGTTCGCCGAGACCATCGGCGGCTGGTCGGCGCAGCGCCGCTTTCTGCTGAATCTGCCGCTGTTCCATCGGGAGCCGGTGCACCCGCAGGTCGACGGCGTGGTCGGCGACTTCACCTCCTCGGTGCTGCTCGAGGTCGATGTCACCGAGCCCGCCACCGTCGCCGATCGTGCGCGCACCCTGCAGCAGCGCCTGCACGAGGCGGGCGCCCATTCGGCCTACTCGGGCCTCGAGGTCCTGCGTGACCTGGGCCGTCAGCGCGGCGAACCGGTGCTGGCCCCCATCGTCTACACCAGCGCCCTCAATCTCGGCGAACTGTTCGCCGACACCGTCACCGATACCTTCGGTGACCCGGTCTGGATCATCTCCCAGGGCCCGCAGGTGCTGCTCGACGCCCAGATCACCGAGGTCCGCGGCGGCCTCCTGCTCAACTGGGACATCCGCGAATCCGCCTTCCCGCCCGGCATGGTCGAGGACATGTTCGCCCGCTACATCGAGGCCATCGAACGCCTGGGCGGCCAGGGTTCGGCGACCGTTGCGGGCTGGCAGGCCGAGGCGGGCGTGCGAATCCCCGTGGAACAGGCGGCGACTCGTGCCCGCGTGAACGCGACAGCCGCGCCGCTGAGCGGAAATCTGCTGCACACAGGCTTCTTCGCCAACGCCGCGACGAATCCGTCCGCACCGGCGGTGCTCTGGGCGCCCACCGGGCAGCTGACCTACGGTGAACTGGCCGCCGATGCCCTCGCCGTGGCCGGTGCTCTGCGCGAAGCCGGTGTGACGCCGGGCGATTCAGTGGCAGTGCAGTTGCCGAAGGGGCCCGATCAGGTCGTCGCCGTCCTCGGCGTGCTCGCCGCCGGTGCGGTGTACGTGCCGATCGGCTTCGACCAGCCCGCCGCCCGCCGCGCCGAAATCCTCTCCACCGCCGACGCCGTCGCGGTACTCACCGTCGGTGGCGCCCAGATCCCCGAGGCCCGGGTCGTCGACCTGGCCGAGGCCCGCAACCACCCGGAACCCTTGGCACGCCCCGTCTTCGGCGATCCGGAGAACATCGCCTACGTGCTGTTCACCTCCGGCTCCACGGGCAAGCCGAAGGGTGTCGAGGTGCCGCACCGCGCGGCCATGAACACCATCGACGACCTCGACGACCGCTTCGGCATCGGCGCGAACGACCGTGCCCTCGCCCTCTCGGCCCTCGAGTTCGACCTCTCGGTCTACGACATCTTCGGCCTGCTCGCGGCGGGCGGCGCCGTGGTCACCGTCGACGACGCGCAACGCGGCGACCCGGCGCGCTGGGTGGAGATCATTCGCCGCCACGAGGTTTCGCTGGTCAACTGTGTGCCCAGCCTGCTCGACATGCTGCTCACCGCGGCAGGCGGACAAGCGCTGCCCTCGCTGCGCACAGTGATCCTGGGTGGCGACTGGGTGGATGTCGCGCTGCCCGCACGCCTGGCGGCCGTGGCACCGGAATGCCGCTTCGCCGGTCTCGGCGGCGCGACCGAAACCGCCATCCACTCCACCATCTGCGAGGTGGTCGGCGCCGAGGTGCCTGCCGAATGGACGGCCGTTCCCTACGGCACCCCGTTGCGCAATGTGCGGTGCCGCGTGGTCGGCCCGGCGGGCAACGACTGCCCCGACTGGGTGAGCGGCGAACTGTGGATCGGTGGGGACGGTGTGGCCGCCGGGTATCGCAAGGACCCCGAACGCACCGCCGACCGGTTCGTCACTCACGAGGGTGTGCGCTGGTACCGCACCGGTGACCTGGCCCGCTACCTGCCCGACGGCGGTCTGGAATTCCTGGGCCGCGCCGATCATCAGGTGAAGATCCGTGGTTACCGGGTGGAACTCGGTGAGGTGGAGAGCGCGCTGCGCGCCGTGCCCGGGGTGCGTCACGCGGTCGCGGCCGTGGTCGGCAAGGCCGCACCGAAACTGGTCGCGCTGGTGGTGCCGACGCCGGGCACCGTCCTCGATGTCGACATCGTGCTGGCCGCCACCGCCGAACTGGTCCCCACCTACATGGTGCCCACCCGGCTCGAGATGCTGCCCGAACTTCCGCTCACCCCGAACGCCAAGCCCGACCGCAAGGCCATTCGCGCCGTGCTCGAAAAGGGCGAGGCGGCCGACGAATTCGTCGCGCCGCGCACCGATCTCGAGCGCGCGCTCGCGGCCGTGATCGGCGAGGTCCTCGCCACCGAACACATCGGTGTCACCGACGACTTCTTCGCCCTCGGTGGTGATTCGGTGCTCGCCACCACCGCCGTCGCCCGCATCCGCGAGTGGCTCGACGCACCCGACACCGTGGTCGCCGACCTGTTCACCGCCCGCAGCGTCGAGGGTCTGGCGCAGCGAATGACGCAGCGGGAGAACGAATCCGGGTCGTCGGGCAGGCTGGAAGTCGTGGCGGCGATGTACCTGGAGGTGGCCGCGATGACCGACGAGGAGATCCTCGCACAGTCCTGACCGGAGGGCGGTTCTCGATTCGCGGTTGTCCCAGCTCGCACTACACTTCGGTCGGTGAGCAAGTGGACTACCGCTGACCTATCCGACCAGACCGGCCGCACTTTCATCGTGACCGGCGCCAACAGCGGTCTCGGTGCCGCCACCGCGCGGGCGCTGTCCGCGAAAGGCGCGCGGGTGATCCTGGCCTGCCGCAATACGGCCAAGGCCGAGCAGGTGGCGAGCGAGTTACCGGGGGAGACCCAGGTGCGTGAGCTCGATCTGGCCGACCTGAACTCGGTGCGTGCCTTCGCCGAGTCGATCGAGCGGGTCGACGTGCTGATCAACAACGCGGGCGTGATGGCGCTGCCGCTGCGCCGCACCGCCGACGGTTTCGAAATGCAGTTCGGCACAAACCATCTCGGGCACTTTGCGCTCACCACCCTGCTGCTCGACCGGATCGCCGACCGGGTGGTCACCGTGTCGAGCAACGCGCACCGCATCGGCCGCATCGACCTGACCGACCCCAACTGGGAGCAGCGCCGCTACGACCGTTGGCGCGCCTACGGCCAGTCCAAGCTGGCCAATCTGCTGTTCGCCACCGAACTGCAGCGCCGCCTCGCCGGCGAGGGGTCGTCGGTGCTCTCGGTGGCCGCGCACCCCGGGTACGCCGCGACCGAACTCATGTCGCACACCGAATCGGTGCAGGAAGTGTTCATGTGGCTCGGCAACCGGATGTTCGCCCAGAGCCCCGCTCAGGGCGCGCTGCCCACGCTGTTCGCCGCCACCGCCGACGTGGAGCCCGGCGGGTTCTACGGTCCCGACGGCCTGTTCGGCCTGTGGGGCTACCCGGCGCCGTGCGCGATGGCCGCGCCCGCGCACGATCGCGCCGTCGCCGCCGAGCTCTGGGAGCTGTCGGAGAAGCTGTGCGGTCTGCTCTGAGGTGATCGCGATCACCCATGTCACACTCCGGCGCCGTGCGTCGTCGTAGAGGTGTATTCCACCCGACGAAGGAGTGATCATGGAAGCTCGTTTCGACCTCTACAACAACCCCGTCGCCACCAGCTTCGTGAAGCGGCTGCAGACCGCGGCCAAGGTGATCGACGGCTCGCCGCTGCCGAAGGCCACCCATGAGCTGGTGAAGATCCGCGCGTCGCAGATCAACGGGTGCAGCTTCTGCGTCGACATGCACACCAAGGACGCCGCGCACATGGGCGAATCCTCGGTGCGGATCAATCTGGTCGCCGCCTGGCGCGAGGCCAACGTGTTCACCGAGGCCGAGCGGGCCGCGCTCGCCCTCACCGAGGAGGCGACCCGCGTCGCCGACGGCGGCCAGGTCACCGAAGACACCTGGGCCCAGGTCCGCAAGCACTACGACGACGACCAGATCGCCGCGTTGATCGCCGCCATCGCGACGATCAACGCCTGGAACCGGCTCAACGCCATCGCCCACACCCCGGCGGGCGACTACGTGGCCGGCCAGTTCGGCTGAGGATCCGGGAGCGCTCAGGCGAATCGGTGCCCGTATTCGGCCGCCCACTGCGCGAAGGTGCGCGCTGGGCGGCCGAGCACGTTCTCGACCGTCGGGTCGACGGTGCGGGACTCCGGGCTCGACTCGGCGTACCAGCCGATCACGTACTCGGCATCCGCGCGCGACACCCCGGCCGCCGTCAACCGCTCGATCGCCTGCTCATGGCTGATGGTCACGAACGCGATCTCCCTTCCGGCGGCCTCGGCGAGCACGGCCAACCGTTCCTGCGGAGTGAGCGTCTGCGGGCCGGTGAGGTTGTAGGCACGCCCGGTGTGCCCGTCCTCGAGCAGCGCGACCGCGGCCACCGCACCGATATCGGCCTCGTGCACCAGCGCGCTCGGATGCGCGTACGGCTCGCGCACCACGCCCTCGGCCCGGATCGAATCGGCCCAGGTGAGCGTGTTCGACATGAACTCCTGCGGTTCCAGCCGCGTCCATTCCACGCCGGAGCGTTCGATCGCCTGCTCGACGGGACCGACGCCGCCACCCCAGACCACGGTGATGCGCTGCACGCCCGCCGCCACCGCCCGGTCGACCAGTTCCTGGCCCACCTCGGCCAGACCCGCCGTCACGGTCACGTGCAATCGGTCGACACCGCTCCAGTCGAGCGTGCCCGGCTCGGTGTGCGTTCCGCCGACCAGTTCCACCTCGGGACCGAGGAGTGCGCGTGCCCTTTCGGTATCGCGGGTGAGTGCTTTGACCTTCTCGCCGCGCTCGACGAGTTCCCGAACCACCTGGCGCCCGGTGTTGCCGGTCGCGCCCGTAACCAGTGTTGTCACAGTCGATTTCCTTTCCTCGGCACCCACGCTAGGAACTCAACACAGGTTGAGGTCAACCGCCGCAGCGGTGTGATCGTGCGCACTTCGGGCAACCAGGCGCGGGTCCGCGACGTTTCACCGGTGGTACAGTCCACGGCATGCAGCGCGCATATTTCTGGTTTAGCGAGCCGGCCCTGGGTGGGCCGGTCTGCGACCCTGCGCGCTGACTTCCTCCACCCCGAGCCGGATACCTGACCGGCTCGACGGGTAGCGAAATTTCCGTGGGTCGGCCTTCAACCGAAAAGGACCCACATTCTCATGACCACCGCAGTTGACGTAGACGCGCGGCACTCCGATCTCGACGATCAGCGCACCCTCAGCGTGAGCCCCTTGCGCTCGCCCGCCGAGGTCCGCCTCGTGCACCCCATCACCGACGAGCTGGCCGACACCGTGCGCTCGGGTCGCAAAGCCACCGTCGACGTGCTCAACGGCGACGACGATCGCCTGATGGTGATCGTCGGCCCGTGCTCGGTGCACGACCCCGTCGCCGCCCTCGACTACGCCCGCAAGCTGGCCGCCAAGGCCGAGGAACTCGGCGACCGGCTGCACATCGTCATGCGGGTGTACTTCGAGAAGCCGCGCACCACGCTGGGCTGGAAGGGTCTGATCAACGACCCGCACCTGGACGGTTCGTTCGACGTGAACACCGGTCTCGGTATCGGCCGCAAGGTGCTCGTCGACATCACCGCCCTCGGCCTGCCGGTGGCCTGTGAGTTCCTCGACCCGATCACCCCGCAGTACATCGCGGACCTGGTGTCCTACGGCGCGATCGGTGCGCGCACCGCCGCCAGCCAGGTGCACCGTCAGCTGTCCTCGGCGCTGTCGATGCCGGTGGGCATCAAGAACGGCACCGACGGTGACGTGCAGGTCGCGGTCGACGGTGTGCGTGCCGCCGCCGCCAGCCACGTCTTCCCCGGCACCGACCTCGACGGCCGTTCGGCGCTGATCCGTACCTCCGGCAACCCGGACTGCCACGTCATCCTGCGCGGTGGCAGCAACGGCACCAACTACGACGCCGCCTCCGTCGCCGAGGCCAAGCTGCGCCTCGAGAAGTCCGCGCTGCCCCAGCGCGTGGTGGTCGACGCCAGCCACGGCAACAGCAACAAGGACCACAACCGTCAGGTCGACGTCGTCACCGACATCGCGACCCGGCTCGCCGCCGGTGAGCAGGGTGTGGTCGGTGTGATGCTCGAGTCGTTCCTCGTCGCGGGCCGCCAGGACCTCACCCTGGACAAGGCCGCCGACCTCACCTACGGCCAGTCCATCACCGATGCCTGCATCGACTGGGAGACCACCGCCACGCAGCTCGACCGCCTGGCGCAGGCTGTCGCGAAGCGGCGCGGGTAACGCGACGGGCCCGAGAGCCCCGGATATTCCGGGGCTCTGGCCGCAGAGCCTGCCAGAAGGTATGCTGGCATACCATGAAGCGCACGACCATCAAGCTCCCCGACGACCTCGACAGCCGCGTCCGGCACGAGGCCGCGCGTCGTGGCATGACTGTGTCGGAGTGGACCAGAGAAGCGCTGGCCGCGCAGCTTCCCGGCCACGGTGTTCGCCGATTCGGTGCCGCGGGCGCGGGTCGCAGTGGACGCTCCGATATTTCCGAGCGGATCGAGGAAATTCTGCGGGGAGAGTGGGACCGATAGCGCGCCTGCTGGTCGACGCGGGCCCGCTCTATGCCTATGTCGACGCGGACGATGCCCATCATCGGGCCTGTTTGGAGCTACTCCAGAGCCACCGTGGCCCGCTCATCGTTCCAACGCTCGTCATCACGGAGGCCGCCTACCTCATCGGCACGCGATTGGGCGCGGAAGCCGAGGTGCGCTTCCTCGGTGACTTCGCCGAGGGGTTGTTCGAGGTAGAGCCGGTGCGTCCCGGCGACTGGCTGCGAATCGCCGAACTCGTTGCGCGCTACCGTGACTGGCCGCTGGGAACGGCGGACGCGTCGGTTGTCGCTACCGCCGAGAGATTGGGCATCACCGAGATCGCGACAGTCGACCGCCGGCACTTCGGAGCGATCCGCCCAGCTCATACCGAGGCTTTCCACCTCTTACCTTGAGCTCGACGTTGTAGGTGAGGTAGGCCGATGTCGGGTGCCACACTTGTGGGCGATGAGACTTCCCGAACTGCCCGATCTTCCCGTGCGGCCCGCGCTGGCGGACATCACGCGCACCCTGGCCGATCGGGGTGTCGCGGTGCTGGTCGCGCCCCCGGGGACCGGGAAGACGACGCTGGTGCCGTTGGCCTTGGCTGCGGACGAGTTCGTGGGGCCAGGGAAGACGGTGCCGTGGGCTTCGGCGGGCGGTGGGCGGGTTGTGGTGGCCGAACCGCGACGGTTGGCGGCGCGGGCGGCGGCCGCGCGGATGGCCGGGCTGCTGGGGGAACGGGTCGGGGAGACCGTGGGGTACGCGGTCCGTGGGGATCGCAAGGTAGGACCGCGCACACGGATAGAGGTGGTGACCTCCGGTCTGCTGGTCCGGCGGTTGCAGCAGGACCCGGAGCTCGCGGGTGTCGGCACGGTGATCCTCGACGAGTGCCATGAGCGGCACCTCGACGCCGATCTGCTGCTTGCCCTGCTGCTCGACGCTCGGTCGGGTCTGCGTCCCGATCTGCGCGTGCTCGCCACCTCGGCGACCGTCGCCGCCGACCGGCTCGCCGAACTGCTCGGTGGTGACGAGCGGGCGCCGGTGCTCGAGGTGCGGGGACGGACGTACCCGGTCGACATCGGTTATGTGCCGGCCTTGTCCCGGGAACGGGTGGAAGGCCATGTCGCCCGGGCGACGCGTGTCGCGCTGGATCAGACCGAGGGCGATGTCCTGGTTTTCCTGCCGGGTGTCGGTGAGATCAACCGGACGGCCGGGTTGCTGCGTGATCTCGATGTGGATGTCGTGCCGTTGCACGGTCGGCTGGCCGGGGCGGCGCAGGACAGTGCGCTACGGCCGGGTGCGCGTCGGCGGGTCGTGTTGTCCACTGCCGTAGCGGAATCCAGCCTCACCGTGCCCGGCGTGCGTGCCGTTGTCGACTCCGGGTTGTCGCGGGTGTCGCGGGTCGATCATCGGCGCGGGCTCTCCGGCCTTGCGACAGTGCGTGTTTCGGCCGCGGTCGCCGAACAGCGTGCCGGTCGTGCCGGTCGTGAGGCGCCCGGTCGCGCCTGGCGCTGCTGGCCCGAATACGAACACCACACCCTGCCCGCCTACCCCGACCCGGAGATCCGCACCGCCGAATTGACCCGCCTCGCACTCGAATTGGCCTGCTGGGGCACCCCCGACGGTTCCGCCCTCGCCTGGTGGGACGCCCCACCCGAAGGCGCGCTCACCGCCGCCCGCACTGTCCTGCACGCCCTCGGCGCTCTCGACGGCAACGACCACATCACCGCCCGCGGCCGCGCCATGGCCACCCTGGGCCTGCACCCCCGAATGGCCCGCGCCCTCCTCGACGGCGCCGCCCACCTCGGCCCGAAACTCGCCGCCGAAATGGTCGCCCTGATGGACGACGACACCCTCGCCCCCGGCACAGACGCCACCGCGGCCCTGCGCACCCTCCGCACCGAACGCCCACCACGCTGGACCCGAGAGGTCAGCCGCCTCACCCGCCTCGTCGGCGAATCCGGTGGCTCGGCCGTGCCCGGCGAGAGTGCTTATGGCGCAATCGCATCGGGCGTGGAGACCGGCGGCGCGGCGCTGGCCGGCGAGGAAAGCCGTTCTGCGGCGACATGGTTCGATGTCGGAGCCAAGGCGGGATCGCCAGGTGATGGTCGCGCTGAGGGCAGTTCGCCTGCGGGAAGCCATGGTGATCGGCAGGCGGACCCGAGGCGTGGCAGTGGCGGTTCGGGTGCGGGGAGGCGTGACTCGGCCGGGGCGGGTTCTGGCTCCTATACACATCTGACGCTGCCGACGACTTGCGATGATGACAT
>NZ_JACBIU010000051.1:0-27459 GCF_013839555.1 Nocardia sp. GTS18
GATCCCCACCCGAGCAGCCCCGACAATCGCGGAAGTCTCCACCCGCTCGATCCGCGCCGCCAACTCCCCACCACAAAACAACGACAACCCGTTTTCGCTCATCCCCCACTTATATCCCCCGTGTCCAGCGAGTTTCCGCACCGAAACCAAGATCACCACGCGCTGGTGGCGGCTACCTCTCGGGCGATGCCGCCACCAGCGCGTGGTGATCAGGTGTTCAGGTCAGGCGATGCGCAGGGTGACGTCGCCGAGGACGGGCGCGTCGTCGCGATCGACGGCCGTGACCACCGCGACGAGCGTGTCGGCCTCCCGCCAGACCTTGGTGCGCAGGGTTTCGCCGGGGTAGACCACGCCGGTGAACTTCGCGCGGAAGCCCGCGACGCGGGTGGCGTCACCGTCGAGCAGGACATCGGTGAGCGACTTGCAGACCACGCCGTAGGTGCACAGCCCGTGCAGGATCGGTGCGGGAAAGCCGGCCGCCTTCGCGAATTCGGGATCGGAGTGCAGTGGGTTGCGGTCACCGCAGAGGCGGTAGAGCAGTGCCTGCTGCGGCAGGGTGGCGGTGGTGAGTTCCGCGTCGGGGGCGCGATCGGGGAGCTCGGCTTTCGTGCTCGGTCCGCGTTCGCCACCGAAACCACCCTCGCCCTTGGCGAAGATCGAGGAGCGCGCCGTCCAGAGCGGCTCCCCGTCGGCGCCGGTGACGGTGTGCTCCTGCACGATCACCGCATTGCTGCCCTTGTCCCAGACCTCGGAGATCCGGCCGACGGACACGGCCTTGCCCGCCGCGGGAATCGGCTTGTGCACCACCACTTCCTGATGACCGTGCACCACCTTCGCCAGGTCGATCTCGACGCCGGGGAAGCTCACGCGCGGCGCGGCGGTCTCGCCGAGGGTCGGGGCGACGGTGGCGAAGGTGGGCAGCACCTGGGGTTCGCTGTCGTCGAGATAGCGCAGCTCGACCGGATCGGTGCAGCGCGCGCCGGCGCCGAGACCCAGGTGGTAGAGCTGCACATCCGTGGGGGTCCAGCTGAATTCGCGGCTGGGCAGCGCCGCGCCGAGCGCGATCTGGGGATCGATGGGCACTACTTCACTTCCTTTGCGGTAGCGGACTTCTTGCCGACGATGTCGAGCACGGACAGGTAGGCGAAGGTGATCGCGGGACCGATGGTCGCGCCGGGGCCCGCGTAGGTGTGGCCCATCACCGGCGAGCTGCAGTTGCCCGCGGCGTAGAGGCCGTCGATCACCGAATCGTCTTCCCGCAGCACACGTCCGGCGGTATCGGTGACGAGGCCGCCCTTGGTGCCCAGGTCGCCGGGGACGATCTTCGCGGCGTAGAACGGGCCCTGCGAGATCTCGGCCAGGCACGGGTTGGGCTTCACGGTCGGGTCACCGTAGTAGCGGTCGTAATGGCTGTCGCCCCGACCGAAGTCCTCGTCTTTGCCTTTGGCGGCGAAGCCGTTGAACCGCTCGACGGTGCCCGCGAGCGCGTCGGCGGGAACACCGATGCGGGCGGCCAGTTCGGCGATCGTGTCGGCCTTGACGATGTTGTCGTTCTCCATCCAGCGCTTCGGAAAACGCTGTCCCGGTTGCAGTCCCGCGAAGATGTAGCGGTTGCGGTAGCGCTGGTCGAACACCAGCCAGGCGGGCACGTTCTCACCGGGACCGGGGCCCTGGCCGTACTCGCCGCCGTACATGGTGTGCACGGCCTCCACATACGGGGCCGACTCGTTGCCGAAGCGCACACCGCGATCGTTGACCATGATGGTGCCGGGCAGGTTGCGTTCAGCCAGCGCGAACCAGGGCTTGCCGCCCTTGAAGATCGTCGGACCCCACCAGGCGTCCTCCATGAACCCGACCGTCGCTCCTGCCGCCATACCCGCGACGATGCCATCGCCGGTGTTGGCCGCGGCACCGGTTGTCCACTCAGTGGTTATCGGCTGCCGCTGGTACTTGGCGCGCATGTCGGCGTTGTGCTCGAAACCGCCGCTGCCGAGGATCACGCCGTAGCGCGCGGTGAAGGTGACCGATTCGCCGTCGACGGTGGCTTTGACGCCGGTGATCCGGCCGTCGGTCTCCACCAGATCGGTGAGTGGGGTGTTGAGCAGCACCGGAACACCCGCGTCGAGCAGGCCCTTGCGCATGGCGGCGATGATCGCCTGACCCATGCCGAGCAGGTGCTTACCGGTGAACTTGGCCAGGTAGGTGCGCGCGCCGACGCGCAGCGCCCGCATCATGCCCTTGGGGTGGCGGCGGATCAGGTTGAGCCGCACGAAATCGGCCTGCATGACGACCACATTCATCGGCGCCTTGGCATAGGGCGGCTCGAGATTGGCCAGCTCCGCGCCGAGCACCTTGCCGTTGAAGGGTGTCGGTTCGCACGAACGCCCCTGGCCTAGGCCGCCCGGAGCCTCGGGGTAGTAATCGGAATAGCCGGGCACCCACTTCATTTTCAGCGGCGTGTGGTCGAGCACGAAGTCGAACGCCTCGGCGCCGCGATCGAGGTAGGTGTCGATCTTCTCGGCGGGCACCACGTCGCCGATGATGCTGTGCAGGTAGGTGCGCGCCTCGTCGCGATCGTCGGGGCGGCCCGAGGCGAGCAGCGCCTTGTTCCCCGGAATCCACACCCCGCCCCCGGACCGGGCGGTCGACCCGCCGTAGTGCGCCGCCTTCTCCAGCACCACCACGCTCAGCCCGTGGTGCGCCGCGGTGAGGGCGGCGGTCATTCCAGCGGCGCCACTCCCGACGACCACCACATCGTATTCCCGATCACTCATGTAGAACACGTTATAGAATCAGGGCGCGGTTGCGCTATGTTGTCTGGAAGAAGAGCAGATATTCGGCTCCGAAACCGGTTACAGTTTGGCTGTCCGGCCGAGCAGATTTTTCCCAGGAGGTACCCGTGCTGTCCGACGCGCAGCGGAGTGAACTCGCCGATGAACTGGCGCGCGCCGAACACGATCGGGTGGCTGTGCCGCCGCTGGTCGACCGGTATCCGGGGATCGACGTGGTCGATGCCTACGAGATCCAGTTGCTGAACATCCAGCGCAGGTTGCGCGACGGCGCCCAGGTGGTCGGGCACAAAGTCGGGCTGTCGTCGAAGGCGATGCAGCAGATGATGGGTGTCGACGAACCCGATTACGGGCATCTGCTGGCCGAGATGGAAGTCTTCGAGGACGTTCCCGTCGACACCTCCCAGTACCTGCTCCCCCGCGTGGAGGTCGAGGTCGGATTCGTCCTCGGCAAAGACCTGCCCGGCGAAGACTGCACCGAAGCCGACGTGCTGGCCGCGACCGTCGCCTACGCGCCCGCGATCGAGTTGATCGATTCGCGGATCAACGACTGGAAGATCGGGTTGGTCGACACCATTTCCGACAACGCGTCCTCGGCCGGGTTCGTACTCGGCAAGCAACGGGTGGCTCCCGCCGATATCGACATCAAGGCGATCGATGCGGTCCTCACCCGCAATGGTGAGGTCGCCGCCGAAGGCCGCAGCGACGCGGTCCTCGGTGACCCGGTGATCGCGGTCGCCTGGCTGGCACGCAAAGTCGCGACCTTCGGAGTGCGACTCAAAGCCGGTGACATCGTGCTGCCCGGCTCCTGCACCCGCGCCATCGACGCCCGCCCCGGCGACGACTTCCACGCCGAATTCACCGGACTCGGTTCGGTCCGTTTGCGTTTCAGCTGACCTTCCCTAGGAGTATTCCGTGACAAGTAAAGTCACCGCCGCGATCGTGGGGTCCGGCAATATCAGCACCGATCTGCTGTACAAGCTGATGCGTTCGGACAAGATCGAGCCACGCTGGATGATCGGCATCGACCCGGACTCCGAGGGGTTGAAGCGCGCGAGTGGGCTCGGCCTGGAAACCTCCGCCGAGGGCGCGGACTGGTTGCTCGCCCTGGACGACAAACCGGACCTGGTGTTCGAAGCCACCTCCGCCTACGTGCACCGCGCGTACGCACCGAAGTACGAGGCCGCGGGCATCCGCGCCGTCGACCTCACTCCCGCCGCTGTCGGCCCGGCGGTGATTCCGCCGGTGAACCTGGATTCGTTGCGGGACGCACCGAACGTCAACATGATCACCTGTGGTGGGCAGGCGACCATCCCCATGGTCGCGGCCGTTTCCCGCGTGGTGCCGGTGCAGTACGCCGAGATCGTGGCGTCGGTGGCGTCGGTGTCGGCCGGGCCCGGTACCCGCGCCAATATCGACGAGTTCACCAAGACCACCTCCAAGGGTGTCGAAACGATCGGTGGCGCCCAGCGCGGCAAGGCCATCATCATCCTGAACCCGGCCGAGCCGCCGATGATCATGCGCGACACCATCTTCTGCTCGATTCCCGAAGACGCCGACCGCGACGCCATCGCCGACAGCATCCTGCGGATGGAGAAGTCCATCCAGGAATACGTGCCCGGCTACCGGTTGCTCAACGAACCCCAGTTCGACGACCCGTCGGTGGTGTCCGGCGGCATGGCGAAGGTGTCGATCTTCGTCGAGGTCGAAGGTGCGGGCGACTTCCTCCCCCCCTACGCGGGCAACCTCGACATCATGACCGCCGCCGCGACCCGCGTCGGTGACGTGCTGGCCGATCAGATCATCTCGGCTCGGGTGTAAGGAGTTTCCGCAATGAGCACAATCCTGAAGCCCTTCTCGGGCGAACTCGATGTCCGCGTCACCGACACCTCGCTGCGTGACGGGTCGCACCACAAGCGCCACCAGTTCACGGTGGACGAGGTACGCAATATCGTTGCCGCCCTCGATGGTTCGGGCGTTCCGGTCATCGAGGTCACCCACGGTGACGGGCTCGGCGGGTCCTCGTTCAACTACGGGTTCTCCAAAACCCCTGAACAAGAACTCATCAAAGCCGCCGCCGAGACGGTCAAGCAGGCCAAGATCGCCTTCCTCATGCTGCCCGGCGTCGGCGTCAAGGAAGACATCAAGATCTCCCAGGACAACGGCGCGTCGATCTGCCGTATCGCGACGCACTGCACCGAAGCCGATGTCTCCATCCAGCATTTCGGTCTCGCTCGCGAACTCGGCCTCGAAACCGTCGGGTTCCTGATGATGGCGCACTCCACCACCCCGGAGAAGCTGGCGAAGCAGGCGCGCATCATGGTCGACGCCGGTTGCCAGTGCGTGTATGTCGTCGACTCCGCCGGTGCCCTTGTGCTCGAACAGGTTTCCGACCGGGTCTCGGCGCTGGTCGCCGAGCTCGGTGACGACGCGCAGGTGGGTTTCCACGGCCACGAGAACCTCGGTCTCGCCGTCGCCAACTCCGTCTACGCGGTGCGCGCCGGAGCCACCCAGATCGACGGCTCGGCCCGCCGTTTCGGCGCGGGCGCGGGCAACCTCCCCGTCGAAGCGTTCATCGGGGTCTGCGACAAACTCGGCATCAAGACCGGCGTCGACTTCTTCGCCGTCACCGATGCCGCCGAAGATGTCGTCCGCCCCGCCATGCCCACCGAATGCCTCCTGGACCGCCAGGCTCTGATGATGGGCTACGCGGGCGTCTACTCCAGCTTCCTCCGCCACGCCGAACGCCAGGCCGAGCGCTACAACGTCTCCGCCGCCGAAATGCTCGTCCGCGCGGGCAAGCGCAAGCTCGTCGGCGGCCAGGAAGACCAGCTCATCGACATCGCCCTCGAACTCCAACGCGAAGCCGCCACGTCCTGACCCCCTGATCACCACGCTCTGGTGGCGAAATCGGCCGAGAGGTCGCCGCCACCAGGGCGTGGTGATCTTGGTCAGGGCGGGGGCAGGGTGGTGTGCGGGGATTGGGGGGTGAGGGTGGTGGTGAGGAAGGCGTAGATGGTGACGATGAGGATGGGGGCGGCCAAGGGGGCCCAGGCCAGGTGGACGGGGACCAAGGCCGCGGTGGTCGCGGCAATGGTGAACAGGACGGCGCCGCCTACCGAGGGGATGGTGGTGGGGACTACACCTTCGGGAGCGTGCAGGACCGCGGCGTTGAGAAGGTAAGTGGTTGCTACCAGACCTGTTGCCGCGGAAGCGATTACGCCGACGTCGGCGAAGGCGAGTGCGGCGATGGCGGTGAGGACCGCGGCGACCGAGGCGGGGCGCCACCACCAGCTCGCGATGACGAACGCCAGGGCCGGGACGCCCAGGATCGGGTTGATCAGGGCGACCGAGGCGACGAGCAGCAGGCCGGCCAGCAGGGCGAGGAATCTGGTCATCGGCGCACCCGCACTGTTCGGCGGTGTTCGGGGAGCAGGCGCATGGCCTGGTCGAGACGGGTGCCGTCGGGCCAGGCGATGATGTCGACGCCGACGGTGCCCATGTCGCGATACATCGAGGCCCGCTCGAGCTGCCACATCTTGGCCATGGTCGGGTCGAGGCCCTCGGCGAAGGGGGTACCGCGCAGCACGTCCACAGCGACCACCACGTGACCGCGTTTGCGCAGGTCGATGAGGGCGAGCGCGAATTGGGTGTCGAGCAGGGTGGAGAAGGCCACGATGATGGCGCCGATCGGCACCGCGGCGTGCGGGGCGAGGGTGCCGGTGTGCTCGACATGTTCGTCGCCGACGCCGAGCACGGTGTCGACGATCCGGTAGAACTGCCTGCGCCCGATATCGGGACGCAACCAGCGCGGCTGCTCACCGAGACACACCACGGCGGTGCGGTCACCGGCCTGCAGGGTGGACTGCACCACCTGGGCGGCGCCGCGCACCGACAGTTCCAGCGAGTCGCTGGCGGGGCCGGGTGCCTGCTGGGAGGTGTCGACGAGGACGACCACGTCGGCGGAGCGGTTGGTGAACCGCTCGGTGACATAGAGCCTGCCGCGACGCGCGCTCACCGGCCAGTTCACAGTGCGTAGCTGGTCGCCGGGGGCGTAGGCGCGGATGTCGGCGTATTCGACACCCGGCCCGTGCTTGCGGGTGAGGTGGGTGCCGATGCGATCGGGCAGCTCGGTGCGCGGCATGCGCATCCGCTGCGGATCGGCGATCGGGTAGACGTAGAGATTCGCGGCGGGCAGCTCGGCGTGGGCGACGGCGAGCCCGGCGGGGCTCAGCGCGGTCACCGCTGCCTGCACCGGGTAGCGCCCCCAGCGGGTGGCCGAGAGTGCCAGCCGCATCCCCGCAGGTGCGCCACCGGAGTCGTGGGATTCCTCCACCTCGAGGTCGAGACCGGTGAGCGGAACCGGGGCCATCCGCAGCAGCGCGTGCCCGCTCTCGACGAACGCCGCGGCAACGGCGGTGACGACCTCACCCTCGAAACAGCGGACGGTGCCGCTGCCGTCGACCTGGATTCTGGTCGGGTTCTGCTGCCACGGTGCGGTGGCGAGCACCCCGAGCATCGGCGCGGCGAAGACGACGAGCTGCCACTGCCCGCGCAGCACCGCGACGACGAGCGCCGCCGCGGCGCAGCCGGCCAGGATGAACACCAAAGGCGCCGGGCGCCACCGCAGGTCGACCTCGACGGTCTTCGATTCGTCGCGGTGCTTCATGTGCTCGTGGCGCGGGGAACCGGTAGCCTGCGCAGCAATTCGGTGATGACGTCCTCGCCGCGGATGCGCCGCACCCACATCTCCGGTCGCAGCGTGATGCGGTGCGCCATGGCAGGCACGGCGAGCGCCTTCACGTCCTCGGGGATCACGTAGTCGCGGCCGAGCAGCAGGGCACGCGCGCGCGACATCTGCACCAGGTCGAGTTCGGCGCGCGGGCTGGCGCCGACCTCCACCTGCGGGTGGCTTCGGGTGGCGGAGGCAAGCGCGACAACGTAATTCACCACATCCGGGTGCACGGTGACGAACTCGACCGACTGACGCATCTCCATCAGCCCCTGCGCATCGACCACCTGGCCCACCTGCGGTGGGGTGGAACCGCGTTCGAGCCTGCGCCGGATCATCTGGGTCTCGTCCTGTTCGGACAGGTACCCCAGGCGCAGCTGGATGGCGAACCGGTCGAGCTGGGCCTCGGGCAACGGGTAGGTGCCCTCGTACTCGATCGGGTTGTCGGTGGCGAGCACGATGAAAGGCTGTGGGAGCAGGTAGGTTTCGCCGTCGATACTCACCTGCCCCTCGGCCATCGCCTCGAGCAGTGCCGCCTGGGTCTTGGGCGGGGTGCGGTTGATCTCGTCGGCGAGAAGCACATTGGTGAACACCGGTCCGCGCCGGAAATTGAACCGCCCGGACGACATGTCGTAGATCGTCGATCCCAGCAGGTCGGCGGGCAGTAAATCCGGCGTGAACTGCACGCGGGTGAAATCCAGGCCGAGCGCGGCCGCGAAGGAACGCGCGATCAGCGTTTTGCCGAGGCCCGGCAGATCCTCGATGAGGACATGGCCTCCGGACAGCACGGCGATCATGATGAGTTGCATCTCATCGCGCTTGCCGACCACGACCCGGCCCAGCTCACGCAGCACTGCGTCGGAGCGCTGGACGGTCACGTTCAACGGCATTGTCATCGGTGGCCTCTAACCCCTCACATCGACTGCAATCGGCGCAGGATCTCGTCCAGCGCCGCCCTACCCGGTGCGCGACCCGTCTGGTCGCGCAACGACGAATTCGCCGGGTCCACCCAGCGCCACAGTTCGGGACCGAACTGCAGCTGACCGGCCGCCTCGATGGCTCTGCGGTTCTTGGATACCCGCATACCGGTGGACAATTCGAACTCTTTGGCCAGCAGCGGGCGCAGGTGCCGGTCCCAGTCGGCGCGGGTGCCGTCGGCACGGGCGACGAGCATCTCGGCGCGGGCATGCCAGCGGCCGAGCATCTCGGCCGGACCGTTGTCGATGTACTCGGTGAGCGGCTCCTCGCGCCGCACCCGGTAGCGCAGCGACCACACGAGCACACCGAGTGCTACCGCGACCGGCAAAGCCACGGCGAGCGGAAGCAGATCGCGGTCGAGCCGCACCAGCACGACCTCGAGCACCAGCACCGCGACCACCGCCGTCACGACCACGGTCGTCCGGTTGGACTTGATCTCTTCACCGGGATTCACGCGACCTCCACGCGACGGGCCGCCCGACGTGGGCCGGTCATGCGGGCACCACCCTTCGCTGCAGGTCGGAGAGCACGATGCGCAGCAGTTGTTCGGCGCGCATGCGCTGCCATTCGAGCATCGAGTGGGGACTGAACCTGGCCTCTTCGAAGAGCGCGACGAGTTCGCGGGCGGAGGCGTCGTGCAGCACGCCGCTCTCGAACGCTCTGGCCAGCACCTCCATCGGGGTGTCGGAGGCCTTCGGGCGGGCGATGCTGTCGGTGGACAGACCGCGTTCCATGGCCACGTAGCAGGCGATGATCGCGGTGCGCGGGTCCTGGCCCGGTGCGTTCATCGCGGCCAGGCCCATTTCGGCGGCTCTGGTTAGCGAGTCGACATCGCTCGCGGACGGTGCGGCGGGCTCGTCGGCGACGGCTTGCTCGGGGGCACGCCGCGCGGCGACCGCGACGGCCGCGAGCCCGGCCAGCGCGACCGCGATCAGGGTGATGGCCAGCCCCGCCGCGATGAGCAGGGCGGTGCCGGTGAGTTCGGCCGGCCCCGCGGTGGGGTCGGGGGCGGGCGCGTCGGTGGGGGTCGGCACCGGGCCCGAGCCCTCGGACAGGGTCTCGGCGGCCGGACGCACCGGCCGGGCACCGGGCAGCAGGAACAGTGCGGTGACCCCTGCGGCGAACATCAGGGCGACGGAGGCGATGAGCATCGGCACGAGCACCGCGAGCCTGCGCCACTGGATTCTCGGCAGCCCGATGTCCTCGTGTTGCGGCTTGGCGAGCGGGAGGCGATGCTGGCTGGCGACAACTCCGGCCACCAGGATGACGATCGATACCAGCAGCAGCACCGGCATCACCGCGACGAGCAGCGGTGACGGGGCGCCTGAGGACTCGTCGGGTCCGGCGCCGGGGAGACTGCCCTGCAACGCGAAAGTCGCGCAGGCCACCAGTGCGATCACGACGATCGCCCGCGTAATGGGCTGATTCACCCCGATCACAGCTGTACCACCAAACCCCAGAGACTGCACAAATCAGCCACATAGTTACATGCCGGGCGGTTCGCTCGGGAGGAAATCGGCTCTTTTGGATTTCCTCCTATTCATTGTCCCCCTCGAGGCAAGGGGCACGCTACGCAGTGCGAACGGTGTGAGATCCGGTTAGTAAGAGTTCACCGAGCCGGCTGGCGGTGCGCGCGAGGTCCGGCACGACCGGTACCCCGGTGGTCAGCTCGGTGACGGGTTCGGCCGCGTGGACCGTGCACGGCAGGTCGGCGTCGTAGAGGATGTCGACCAGATTCACCAGCCGCATCGCCCAGTCCGGTGGAACCGCGCGCAGCAGCGGTACCGCGACCAGGGTCCAGCGGCGGAAACGCGTGGTCAGGCGCAGGTAGTCGGCGGCACTGGTCGCGGCGCCGCACAGGTGCTCGAAGGCGAAGGTCACCGCGTCGCCGTCGACGGATTCCGCGCGCACGGTTCGCCCGTCGGCCAGGTCGAGCACCACGCCGGGACCGGTGGCGCGCTCCGTCGTCACCACGTACCGGCCTGCGCAGAATCCGTGATCGTCACGGGTGCCGACAGTGCGGTAGTCCAGCGGACCGTCGAGGGTCACGACCTCGAGGTGGGCGAGGATGCGCTCGATGGTCGGCACGAACCGGTCGTGGAACAGCGGATTCGGCAGCAGCCCCGCGGGCGGGTAGTTCGAGGTGACCACCAGGGTGCGACGCTCGGCGAACAGGGTGTCGAGCAGCCGGGCCACGAGCATGGCGTCGCCGATGTCGTGCACGTGGAACTCGTCGAAACACACCAGATCCGCGTCACCCAGCAAACGGTCGATCGCATTATCGATCGAACCCAGTTCGTGTACCGCGGTGTGCAATGCGGCGAAGAAATTGTGGAAATGGAAGCGGCGCTTACGAATCGGATCGGCCGAAGCGAAGAATCGATCCATCACCATTGTCTTGCCACGCCCGGGCCTGCCGTGCAGATACACCCCGCGCGCCCGTTTGCGCACCCGCCCGTTCCGATCGAGCAACTCCCCGAGCCGCCGCGCCGCCGCCGTCTGCCCGGCATCGAGAACCACCGTCACACCGACCTCCTCGTCCCACCCAGTTGTAGTGGGGCGAGGAAGCCGGGCAACACACATGGTGACGTGCTCAACAGGTGCGTTGAGTCACCCAGGCGCGAAACCTCAGGCGGTGAGCACCAATCCGGAGGTGGGGACGCCCGTGCCCGCCGTGACGACGATGCGTTCCAGGTCGTCGACCTGGTTCACCGAGGTGCCGCGGATCTGGCGGACGGCTTCGGCGATGCCGTTCATGCCGTGGATGTAGGCCTCGCCGAGCTGGCCGCCGTGGGTGTTGAGGGGTAGGCGGCCGCCGAGTTCGATGGCGCCGTCGGCGATGAAGTCCTTGGCTTCGCCGCGACCACAGAAACCCAGTTCCTCGAGTTGCATGAGGACGAACGGGGTGAAGTGGTCGTAGAGGATGGCGGCCTGCATGTCGGCGGCGGTGAAACCGCTTTGTGCCCAGAGCTGTTCGCCGACGAGGCCCATTTCGGGCAGGCCCGTCATGGCGTCGCGGTAGTAGCTGGTCATCACGTACTGGTCGGGGCCGCTGCCCTGCGCGGCGGCGGCGATGACGGCGGGGCGCTGCGGCAGGTCACGGGCGCGTTCGGCGCTGGTGACGACGATGGCGACGCCGCCGTCGGATTCCTGACAGCAGTCGAGCAGATGCAGCGGCTCGGCGATCCAGCGTGAATCCTGGTGCTGTTCCAGCGTGATCGGCTTGCCGTAGAAGAAGGCGTTCGGGTTCACGGCCGCGTGCTTGCGATCGGCGACGGCCACCTTCCCGAAGTCGGCGCTGGTCGCACCGGTGACGTGCATGTACCGGCGCGCGACCATCGCCACCTGCGCGGCGGGCGTGCCGAGACCCTGCGGGTAGGCCCAGCCCGCGTCGATCCCCGAGGACGTCGGCGCGGCGGCGAGGGCGGGTGAGAACTGGCCGAAGCGGGCGCCGGAGCGTTCGTTGAACGCGCGGTAGGCGACCACCACGTCGGCCACACCGGTGGCCACGGCCATGGCCGCCTGCTGCACGGTCGCACACGCCGCACCGCCGCCGTACCCGATGTGGCTGAAGAACTTCAGGTTCGGGATGCCGACGGCCCTGGCTACGGCGGCCTGGGTGTTGGTGTCCATGGTGAAGGTGGTCAGGCCGTCGACATCGGCGGGCGTGAGGCCCGCGTCGGCGAGGGCAGCGGTGACCGCCTCCGCGGCCAAGCGCAGTTCGCTGCGGCCGGAGTCCTTGGAGAAGTCGGTGGCACCGATACCGACGACGGCCGCGCGGCCGGACAGCGTGCTCATTTCGGCTCCAGATCGGGAACGGCGATGACCGAGGTGGCGATGATGTGTTCACCGAGGCTGTCGCGGCCACGGACGTCGATGGTGATCAGGGTGCCGTCGACGGCGGTGACGGTGCCCGAAAGGGTCAGTGTGTCACCGGCATACAGCGGAACCCCCAGACGCAGCGCGATCGACTTCACCCGTGCGCGCGGACCGGCCCAGTCGGTGACGAAGCGCTGCACCAGGCCGGTATCGGTGAGGATGTTGACGAAGATGTCGTCGGAACCGCGCCGCACGGCCTTGTCGCGGTCGTGGTGCACGTCCTGGAAGTCCCTGGTGGCCAGGGCGGTACTGATCACGAAGGTGGGGTCGGCATGGATCACCAACTCCGGCAGGGTGGTTCCCACCGCGAGAGCGGCGGGATCGATGGTGGTTGTCACGAGCGGGTCCTTTCCGGACGGGCAGAGCGAGTCGACTCGGCGCACCCCGCGCACTGTTCCGCCACGGCTGGGCGGATCAAGCGCGACGAGGTGCCGCGCTCACCGCTCGGCCTGCCAATACGGCAGCACGGTGCCGTCGGCCAGTTTTTCGAAGGCCACGCGCACCGGCAGGTCGATGGCGACCTCGGCCGGATCGATGCCGCGCAGTTCACCGAGCATCCGCACGCCTTCGTCGAGTTCGACGAGCGCGACCACGAAGGGCAGCTCCCGGCCGGGCACCTTCGGCGCGTGATGCACGACGAAGCTGAACACCGTGCCGGTGCCCGCGGCGACGACGTAGTCGGTCGGCTCGGCCTTGTCCTGCCACAGGGCCGGAATCGGTGGGTGCCGCAGCGTGCCGTCGGGCAGGCGCTGAATGCGCAGCTCACCGGCTTGGGTTCCGGCCCAGAAGAACTCGGTGTCGCGGGAGATCACCGGGCCCACCCGCTCGGCGGGCGCGACCTCGACGGCGTCCGCCGACGTGGAGTCGGTATCGGCGGGCGAGGGGGCAGCCGGTGCGTACTTCAGGATCCGGAACAGCATCTCGGTGACCACCTCGTCACCGACCGTCCAGGTGGTGGTGAAGGTGAGGAACCAGCCGTCGCCGAGCCCGGTTCGCTTGGGCCCCTTGAACTCCGAGAGACAGCTGGTGACCGTCACCTCCTCGCCCGGACGCAGGTACCGGTGGTAGGTCTGCTCGCAGTTGGTGCCGACGACGGAGGTGTAGCCCGCCGCGTCGAGCAGTTCGTTGACGCGGCCGATGGGGTCGTCGGCGGCGCGCTCGCCGTGCAGGCCGGTCATCGTCCAGACCTGGGCCATGGCGGGCGGGGCGACGATGCCGGGGTGACCGGCGGCCTTGGCGGCGGCCTCGTCCACATAGATCGGGTTGGTGTCGCCGATGGCCTCCACCCAGTTGTGGATCATCGGCTGGTTCACCGGGTCGCGGCCGACGCGGGGAGCGCTCGCCCCCGCCGCGACCAGCGCGGTCAGGCCCGCGTGGATTTCCTCGGGCACAGCAGTTTCCGGCACACGCCGCTCCTGGTTCATCGGGGCACGCGCGGCAGTTCCAGGCCGGCCGAGGCCACCAGTTCGCGCATGATCTCGTTGACGCCGCCACCGAAGGTGACGACGAGGTTCTGTTTTGTCCGCCGGTCGAGCCAGGCCAGCAGCTCGGCCGTGTCGGGATCGGCGGGGTCGCCGTAGCGGCCGACGACCTCCTCCACCAGCCGACCGGCCTCCTGCAGGGCCTCGGTGGAGAACACCTTGGTGGCCGAGGCATCGGCGATCACGGTGTTCTGCGCGGCGGCCGGGTCGGCGGCGGCGACCTGCCAGTTCAGCAATTCGTTGAGCCGCACCATGGTTCGCACCCGGGCGAGCACACGTCGTACATCCCGCCGGGTGAGCAGCTCGCGCGCCGCCGACCAGTCATGCAGACGGTCGTAGAGCTGTTCGATCTTGCCCGACGGGCCGAGGCTCACCCGCTCGTGATTGAGCTGGGTGGTGATCAGCCGCCAGCCCCGGTTCTCCTCGCCGACCAGCATGTCGGCGGGCACCCGCACGTCGTCGAAGTAGGTGGCGTTGGTGTGGTGGGCGCCGTCGCAGGTGATGATCGGCGTCCACGAATAGCCGGGGTCCTTGGTATCGGCGATGAGGATCGTGATGCCGCGGTGGCGGGATTCGACCGTGCCGGTGCGGCAGGCCAGCCACACGTAGTCGGCCTCGTGGGCGCCGGTGGTAAAGATCTTCTGCCCGTTGACTATCCAGTCGCCGTCGCTGTCGCGCACGGCGGTGGTGCGCAACGCGGCCAGGTCGGTGCCGGCCGATGGCTCGGAATAACCGATGGCGAAATGGATGTCACCGGAAAGGATTCCGGGCAGGAACTTCTTCTTCTGCGCATCGGTGCCGTACTTCTGCAGTGTCGGACCGACGGTCAGCAAGGTCACCAGCGGCAACGGCACATCGGCGCGCACCGCCTCGTTGAAGAAGATCTGCTGTTCCATCGGGCCGAAACCCTGCCCGCCGAACTCCTTCGGCCAGCCGACACCGAGCCAGCCGTCGCGGCCCATCCGGCGAACCACCTCGCGGTAGGCGTCGCCGTGCCGATTGATCGCCATCTCGGCGTGTTCTTCGGGCGTGACGAGATCGGCGAAATAGGAACGCAATTCCTCGCGCAACCGCCGCTGCTCGGCGGTCAGATCGATGAACATCTGGCTCCCAGGAGGTCGAGCCGCAGATCCGCGCCGCCGAGCAGCCGCGCGAGATCCTTGGCCTGTGAGTAATACCGGTGCATCGGGTGGGTGATGTCGACACCGAGCCCGCCGTGCAGGTGATGGCACTGCTGCATGGCGCGCGGCACCTGCGCCGCCGCCCAGTACGCGAGCACGGCGAGGTCTTCGTCGATGCGGTCCTGATGCTCGGGCGAGGCGTCGTTGTGGGCCAGTGCCCAGCACGCCGACTCGGCGGCCACGTGCAGGGTGCGCGACACCACGTACAGGTCGGCGATCTGCTGGGCGACCGCCTGGAACTCCGCCAGTGGTCTGCCGAACTGTTCCCTGGTCCGCACGTGTTCGGCGGTCAGGGTGACCGCACCCTTGAGCAGGCCGTCGGCCACCGCGCCCAGGCAGGCGACGGCATAGCGGTGCAGGCCGGGCAGCGCGTCGGGCAGGAGCTGGTCGGCGGGAATCTCCACCTCGTCGAGAACCAATGAGGCCTCGGGAACGCCCGCCGAGCCTGCTACCGGGATCACCTCGAGGCCCGGGGCGACCCCGTCGACCAGGGCGACCCCGGCATCGGTCGGCACCAGGATCCAGCGTGCCTGTTCGGCGTAGAGCACGCCGGTCTTGCGGCCGGTGACGCGCACGGTGTCACCGTCGCGTACGGCCTTGGTCGTCGGCGCGGTGGTGAACGGCGCGCCCGGCTCGTTGAGCGCGGCCGTGAGCACGGTGCCCTTGCCGATCTCGGCGAGCACCCGTTCGGCCAGGTGATCGGGCAGCACGGGCAACAGCGGGAGCACACCGAACCCGAAGGTCGGCAGTGCGGGCACCGCCGCCGCGTCGGTGGCCAGTTCCATCAGCAGGGCCGCCACCTCGGGTAACCCCATTCCGTCACCGCCGAACCGCTCGGGCACGGGGACCGCGAGCAGGCCCGAATCGATGAGACTCGGCCACAATTCCATGTCGCGGGCAGGCTCACGTTCGAGCAGGCTCACGACAACCTCGGCTACGGCATCGGCACTTTCGTCGCGGGTGAAATCCACGGCGTCCTCCTTCGAGCTAACTGTCCGCATCGCGCGGCATGCCGAGAATCCGTTCGGCCGCCACGGTCAACAGGATCTGCTCGGTACCGCCCGCGATGGAGAGACAGCGTGTGAGCAAGAATTCTTTCAGAACGTCGCTATCCAGGGAACCTTCCCGGCCGGAAAGTTCCAGTGCATATTCCGCGAGCTCCTGGCGGTACCGGACACCGACGAGTTTGCGGACGGCCGCCTGGGCGCCCGCATCGGCTCCGGCCACCGTGGCCGCCGCGATCCGCTGATCCAGCAAAGTGCCAGCAATCGAGGTGGTGATCAGGGCGCCGAAATGATCCTCGCGCAGTTCTGTTCCCCATCCACCGGGTGGGAAACCGGCGAGCAGCGCTTCCAGCGCGCCACCGATCCCGCCGCCGCCCATGGCGACGCGCTCGGCCGACAGGGTGGCGCGGGCGATCTTCCAGCCGTTGTTCAGGGCGCCGACCAGGCAGTTGTCGGGCACGAACACGTCGTCGAGGAACACCTCGCTGAACTTCTCCTCGCCGGTGATCTGCACCAGCGGGCGCACCTGCACGCCCGCGGCGCGCATGTCGACGAGGAAGTAGCTGATACCGCGATGCTTGGGTGCGGACGGATCGGTGCGGGCCAGGCAGATGCCCCAGTTCGCGGTGGAACCGAGCGAGGTCCACACCTTCTGACCGCGCAGCACCCATCCGCCCTCGACCCGCTCGGCGGAAGTGCGAAGGGCGGCCAGGTCGGACCCGGCGCCGGGCTCACTGAACAGCTGACACCAGATCACCTCGCCGTGCAGGGTCGGCCAGACGAAGCGCTCGATCTGCTCCTCGGTGCCGAAGCGAAGCAGGGTCGGCACCGCCCAGCCGGCGACCGCGAGGTCGGGGGTTTCCACCTCGGCCCGGCGCAGTTGCTCGGCGATCTGTAGGCACGTCATCGGATCCGCGCCTCGCCCATAGGGTTTCGGCCAGTGCGGCATGATCAGGCCTGCGTCCGCCAGTACGCGCGGGCGTTCGGCCGCCGGGAGGGCAGCGATGGTGGCGATCTCGGCCGACAACGCGGTGTCGCCCTCGGTGTCACCGAGGACGCGCTCGGCGCCGGTGGTCCGGCGCTGCCCGTCGCGCGTGAGTTCGGCGACCCTGGCCCGCCAGCGCGCCGACCCACCGAGCAACTGCCGCAGCGAACTGGCGCGGCGCAGATAGAAGTGCGCGTCGTGTTCCCAGGTGAAGCCGATGCCGCCGAGCACCTGGATGGCGTCCTTGGCGGTGTCGACGGCCGCGTCGAGCGCACAGGCCGCGGCGACAGCGGCCGCGATCGGCAGCTCCTTGCCACCGGCGTCGAAGGCATCGGCGGCATCGGCGGCGACCGCGCGGATCAGTTCGGTGCGGCACAGCATCCAGGCGCACAGGTGCTTGATCGCCTGGAAGCTGCCGATCGGCTTGCCGAACTGCTCGCGCACCTTGGCGTAGTCGACGGCCGTTCGCAGGCACCAGCCGGCCACGCCGGCCAGTTCGGCGGCCGCGAGGGTGACGAACAGATCAGTGACGTCGAACGGCGGCGCGAAACCTCGTTCGGCAGCGGCACTCTCGGCGGTTACCCGCGCCAGCGGCACCGTCGGATCACCGCTGGACAGCGGCGTGATCGTCGCATCGGTGAGCACGAACCAGCGGGTGCCGTCGGCGGTCTCGGCAGGCACGAGCACCTGCGTGTCCGCATCCGCCCCGTAGACGAATTCCCAAGTGCCGCTGACCTTCCAGCCCTCGGCATCCGAACCCGTCGCCGAACCCGACGACGCATCGGGCAGTGCGACACCACACGGCGTCCCGGCGGCCGCGCCGGTGACCAGACCGGCGAGCGCGGTGGCCAGCACCGGGCCGTTCACCAGGTCGTCGGCCGTCTGTTCCAGCAGCACGGCCAGGTCGGCGACAGTGCCGCCGAGTCCGCCGTGATCGTCGTCGAGCGCTACCTCGAACAACCCGAACTCGGCAAGTGCGGGCCAGCACTCGCGCCAGCTGCCGCCCGCCCGCATTGTTGCAATCGGCGCCGCCGAGCTCGCCCAGCTCCGCAGGGAGGCCGCGGCGGCTTTATGCTCGTCAGTGGTGGCGATGGTCACAAGAAAAACCGCCCTTCCGGCGTGGCTCCCACTCCTAGAACATGTTCTAATATCCGGGGTGGGTGTAAGTCAAGAGACCTTCACCGGCAACCATGTTCTTCCGCCGTACTCAGCGAAAGGGTTTCCACGATGGACAGTCCCGCACCAACGCCCACCGTGACAACGCTGTCCGAAGAGGAGCTGAGTTCTGCCGCGCAGCGTGAACGCCGCAAGCGCATCCTCGACGCCACCCTCGCCCTCGCATCCAAGGGCGGCTACGACGCGGTGCAGATGCGCGCGGTGGCCGAACGCGCCGACGTGGCCGTCGGCACCCTCTATCGCTACTTCCCCTCCAAGGTGCACCTGCTGGTGTCCGCTCTGGCAAGGGAATTCGAGCAGTTCGAGAGCAAGCGCAAGCCGCTGGCAGGCGACGGTCCGTCCGAGCGCATGCACGGCCTGCTCACTCAGATCACCCGGATGATGCAGCGCGACCCGCTGCTCACCGAAGCCATGACGCGCGCGTTCATGTTCGCCGACGCCTCCGCCGCCGCCGAAGTGGACCGCGTGGGCAAGGTGATGGACCGGGTGTTCGCCCGCGCCATCGCCGACGGCGAACCGACCGAGCGTCAGCTCGCCATCGCTCGCGTGATCTCCGATGTGTGGCTGTCGAATCTGGTGGCCTGGCTCACCAGGCGCGCATCTGCGACCGATGTCACCGAGCGCCTCGAGCTCACCGTCGACCTGTTGCTGGGCGATCGCGGATAACCCCTGCTCACCCGTTGGTACGGCCGGACGAGTACCGACGGGATTAGCCGCGAGGTCGCGGACTACCCGGACGACACTCGTGCGCACAACCCGCCGCGCCGCTCGCGCGCGAGAATTGACCCAGTATTGTTTTTGGCGCCCCCTGATCCACTCCTCCCATCACTAGGTTGGATGCGTGAGCGCACAGGAACTGCCCTTGGATGTCCGCCGTGCACTGGCGTCGGTCGCACGAGTGCCACGGCTATTGGTCGCCTCGGACTACGACGGGACAATCGCCCCGATCGTGTCCGACCCGTCGAAAGCGTTTCCCCAACGGGAATCGGTGAGTGCGCTACGCGCGCTCGCGGGGCTGGCCAATACGACGGCAGCGGTGATCTCCGGTCGGGCGCTACGCGATCTCGCCGCGCTGTCGCGGCTCCCCGTCGAGGTGCAGCTGATCGGTAGTCACGGCTCCGAGTTCGATGTCGGCTTCGTGCATGCCATCGACAACGACGCCAAGCAACTGCTTTCGGAGATTCACGCCGCCTTCGCCCAGATCGCCGCCGACAACCCCGGCGTCACCGTGGAGATGAAACCGGCGAGTGCGGCACTGCACGTGCGCAACGCCAGCCCCGAAATCGGCAGGCGCGCACTGAATGCCGCGCGCCAGGGCCCGGCGTGCTGGGTCGGGGTGCAGGTCACCGAGGGCAAGGCGGTGATCGAACTCGCGGTGATCCCCACCGACAAGGGCACCGCGCTCGACACCATCCGGCACCAGGAAAGCGCCTCGGCCGCAGTGTTCTTCGGCGACGACGTCACCGACGAGAAGGCCTTCCGGGTGCTGTCGGGCCCCGATGTGGGCATCAAGGTCGGCGAGGGCGAGAGCCTGGCCAAGCTGCGCGTCGACTCCACCGAGGACGTGGCGCGCGCGCTGGCGTTCCTCGTCGAGGAGCGGCGCACCTGGCTCGCCGGTGCCAGCGCACCGCGTATCGAGCGGCTGAGCATGCTCGCCAGCCCGCGCTCGGTCGCCCTGCTCACCCCCGACGCCACCGTCACCTGGTTCTGCCACCCCGAACCCGATTCGGCGGCGGTGTTCGCGCACCTGCTCGGCGGGTCGGCGGCCGGTCACTTCTCGGTGGCGCCGGAGCGGCCGAGCCTGCCGTTGTCACAGCGCTACGTCGACGGCACCATGACCGTCGAAACCCGGTGGGCCAGTTTGCAAGTGGCCGACTACCTGCCGCACGACGTGACCCCCAACCGCACCGACCTGACCCGCGTCATCACCGGTACCGCCAAGGCCGTCGTGCACTTCGCGCCGCGGCCGGAGTTCGGGCAGGTGCCGGTGCGAATCGAGGCCGTGCACAACGGGCTTCGGGTGAGCGGCACCAACGATCCGATGGTGCTCCGCTCCCCCGGCGTGCAGTGGGAGATCACCTCCGACGGCATCAGTGAGCAGGCGCGCGCCGTGGTCGATCCGGCGGTGGCGCCGGTCGTCCTCGAATTGCGCTGCGGTACTGCCGATCTCGCGCCGTCGATGACGCCGGAGTCGCAGCGCCGTCAGCTGGCCGAGCGGTACTGGACCGAGTGGGCGAGCGGTCTGCAACTGCCGCCGCTCAAGCCGGACCTGATGAAGCGTTCGGCACTGACCCTGCGCGGACTCGTGCACCGCCCGTCCGGATCGATCCTCGCCGCCGCGACCACCTCGCTGCCCGAGGACATCGGTGGCGTGCGCAACTGGGACTACCGCTACTGCTGGCTGCGCGACGCCTCACTCACCGCGCAGGCACTGGTCACGCTCGGCTCGCTCACCGAGGCCGAGGAATTCCTGGACTGGGTGCACAAGGTGCTCGCCACACTGCCCGGCCCCGAGCGGCTGCACCCGCTGTACACGATCTACGGCGAGACGCTGCCGCCCGAGGCCGTCATCGACCTGCTGCCCGGATACGCCGGTTCGCGGCCGGTGCGCGTGGGCAACGCGGCCAATATGCAGGTGCAGCTCGATGTGTTCGGCCCGATCGTCGACCTCATCACCACCCTGGCGCAGGAACGGGAACGCCAGGGCGCCACCGACGCGGCCGAGGCGCTGCCCGACGCCGACTGGGAACTGGTGCACGCCATGGTCTCCGCGGTGCAGCGGCGCTGGACCGAACCCGATCACGGCATCTGGGAGATCCGCGGCAACCCGCGCCACCACGTGTACTCGAAGGTGATGGGCTGGCTCACCGTCGACCGCGCGCTCACCCTCGCTCAGCGTTTCGATCGCGCCATCGATCCCGAATGGGTGACCCTGCGCGACACGATCGCCGAAGAGGTGAAGGCCAAGGGCTGGAACGAGGAGGTCCAGTCCTACACTGCGGCCTACGACGGCACCGACCTCGACGCGGCCACCCTGCACATCGGTCTCAGCGGCCTGATCGACCCCGCCGACCCGCGTTTCGCGGCGACCGTCGTGGCCACCGAGGCCGAACTGCGCAGCGGTGCGACGGTTTACCGCTACCACCACGACGACGGTCTGCCCGGCGGCGAGGGCGGTTTCCACCTGTGCGCCGCCTGGCTGGTCGAGGCGTATCTGCTGATCGGCCGCCGCTCCGATGCCGAGGCGTTGTTCGCACAGCTCGTCGCCGCGGCCGGCCCCACCGGCCTGCTCAGCGAGGAGTACGACCCCGTCGCCGAGCGCTCCCTCGGCAATCACCCGCAGGCCTACAGCCACCTCGGCCTGCTGCGCTGCGCTCAGTTGCTGAGCGCTGCCCGCCTCCCCGTGACATCAGGCCAGATCTAGGCGCGGGGATGCTATAGGCAGGCGGCCGACGTTCTCCAAAGGGGAACGTCGGCCCGTGCCCGATGAGTTACCCATGTACCTGCGAGACAGGGACGGCAGTCCGGTGGCCACGTTCACGGGCCAGCATCATTGCTGCTAATCTAAAACGGTAACGATTTCCATTATGATCTGACGCACAGCCGTGTGTGGTCCGGTCGTGGTTTGCCCCAGGAGTCCCGCGTGAACAGTCGAATCGCCCGTGCGTGTGCCGGTCTCACGGCGGGAGTGGCGGTCGCTGCCGTCCTGACGGCCTGCGGCGGTGGCTCCGAGGAGTCCGGAACTCCCTCGATCGTGGCGTCCACCGATGTGTGGGGCTCGGTCGCGAGCGCGGTCGCCGGGCCGGACGCCCAGGTCAGCGCCATCATCACCGACCCGGCCGCCGACCCGCATTCGTTCGAGACCTCGGCGACCGATACCGCGAAGATCAGCGACGCCGAGCTCGTGGTGTTCAACGGCGGCCACTACGACGAGTTCATCGAGCAAGCCATCTCCGGTAAGGACAAGCGGACCGTCGAGGCGTTCGAGGAGCGCACCGACAAGAGCGACGAGAACGAGCACGTCTGGTACGACGTCACCACCGTCGCCGCCGTCGCCGACCGCATCGCCGCCGAACTCGGCGAGATCGACGCGCCGCACAAGGACGCCTACACCGAGCGCGCCGTCGCCTTCAAGAACCAGCTGATGGGCATCAGCACCATCACCGGGGCCATCGCGGCACAGACGCCGAACGCGGCGGTCGCCCAGTCGGAGCCGCTGGCGCACTACCTGCTGCTGGCCGCCAAGGCACAGGACAAGACTCCGCACGAATTCCAGGAAGCGATCGAGCAGGAGACCGACCCGTCCCCGGCCGCCGTCGCCGCCACCCGCGACCTCATCACCGGCAAGCAGGTCAAGGCCCTGATCTACAACACCCAGACCCAGGACAAGGTCACCCAGGACCTGCGCGCGGCCGCGCAGGCTGCCGGTGTGACGGTGGTCGAGGTGACGGAGACGCTGCCCGAGGGTGTCGACTACGTGCAGTGGCAGACGGCCAATGCCAAGGCGCTGGCCGCGGCTCTGCGCTGACGCTCGGAACTCGCGCTACCGACGACCCGGCTCGCTGAATCCAGACCGCTGGAGATCTCACCGCTGAAAACTCGATCGAGGACCTCATGACCGACGCAACCGCCCTGTCGGCGCCCGGCACGACCGGCGCGCCTGCCGCAGGCATGGCCGGCGCGCAAGCGGATCCGGCGATCCGGTTGCGCTCGGCCACGATGTCGTTCGGCGAACGGAGTCTGTGGAGCGACCTCGATCTCGAGGTTTCACCTGGTGAGTTCATCGCGGTGCTCGGCCCGAACGGGTCAGGTAAGACCTCGCTGTTACGAGTGCTGCTCGGCACGCTCGGGCTCACCGCGGGCACTGCCGAGATCGCCGGGAGGCGAGCCGGGGTGGGCAATCCGGGCATCGGGTACATCCCGCAGCAGAAGACGATCGACGCCGGAGTGCTGTTGCGCGGCGTGGATCTGGTCGGGCTCGGCGTGGACGGACACCGCTGGGGCCTGGGCTGGCGCAAACGTGGTGAACGGGCCGAGCAGGTCGAGGCCGCCATCGCCGCGGTCGGCGCGCAGAAGTTCGCGCAGGCCCCGCTCGAATCGCTGTCCGGCGGCGAGCAGCAGCGGTTGCGGGTGGCCCAGGCGCTCGTCGGCGACCCCTCGGTACTGCTGTGCGACGAACCCCTGCTCAGCCTCGACCTGGCCAACCAGCGCCTGGTGGCCGAACTGATCGACAAGCGCCGCCGCGAACACGACACCGCCGTGCTGTTCGTGACCCACGAGCTCAATCCGATCCTGCCGCTGGTCGACCGGGTGCTGTACCTGGTCGACGGCGAGTTCCGGATCGGCACACCCGACGAGGTGATGACCTCGCAGACCCTCTCGGAGCTCTACGGGACCGAGGTGGAGGTGCTGCGGGTGCGCGGGCGGCTCGTGGTCGTCGGCACCGGTGACGATATGGACGCCCTGGCCTGATGGACAAGCTCACCAAAGTGCTCACGTCGATGTTCGACATCGGCACCACCGCGAACCTGCTCGGCTACGACTTCGTGCAGCAGGCGCTGCTCGCCGCCGCCCTGCTCGGCCTGCTCGCCGGGCTGATCGGGCCGCTCATCGTGGCCAGGCAGATGTCGTTCGCCGTGCACGGGACCAGCGAACTGTCGCTCACCGGTGCGGCGGCGGCGCTGCTCGTCGGCGTGGGCGTCGGATTCGGTGCCATCGCCGGTTCGGTGGTCGCGGCCGTGCTGTTCGGCTGGTTGGGTTCGCGTGCGCGCGAACGTGATTCGGTGATCGCGGTGGTGCTCTCGTTCGGGCTCGGCCTGTCGGTGCTGTTCCTGTGGCTGTCCCCCGACCGCGCCGGATCGAAGTTCTCGCTGCTCACCGGGCAGGTCGCCAGCGTCGGCTACGACGGGCTCGCCCTGCTGCTCACCTGCACCGCCGCCGTGCTGGCCGTGCTCGCCGTGGTGTACCGGCCGCTGCTGTTCGTCAGCGCCGACCCCGAGGTGGCGGTGGCGCGCGGGGTGCCGGTGCGAGCGCTGTCGGTGGTGTTCGCGGTGCTGCTCGGCATCACCGCCGCGTTCGGCGTGCAGATCGTCGGCGCGCTGTTGGTGCTCGCCCTGCTCATCACCCCGGCCGCCGCGGCCGCGCAGGTGACGTCGAGCCCGCTGCGGGCCACCGTCCTCTCGGTGATCTTCGCCGAGGTCGCCGCCGTCGGCGGGCTGCTGCTGTCGCTGGCGCCCGGCGTGCCGGTGTCGACCTTCGTCACCGGCATCTCGTTCACCATCTACCTGGTGTGCCGGGTCGTCGGACATCGGCAGCGCAAGCTCGCGCCCGTGCGCTGAAATCGCCACGGACCGCGCACGGCAGCGCGATGATTCATCCATGATCGATTTCTCGGTACCGGAGGATCTGGCCGCCCTGCGCGATCGGGTGCGCGCGTTCGTCGTCGACCGGATCGTGCCGTTCGAGCGCGATCCGCGGCTCACCGCGCACGGGCCGACCGACGAGTTGCGGACCGAACTGGTCGAGTTGGCACGAGCCGAGAAGCTGCTCACCGTGCAGGCGCCCGTCGAGTACGGCGGGCTCGGGCTCAGCCACGTGGAGCAGGCGCTGGTGTACGAGGCGGCCGGGTGGTCGACGCTCGGGCCGGTCGCGATGAACTGCGCGGCGCCCGACGAGGGCAACATGTACCTGCTCGGCAAGATCGCCGACCCCGAACAGATCGACCAGCATCTGATGCCGATGATCCGCGGGGAACGGCGGTCGGTGTTCGCCATGACCGAACCGGGCGGGGCCGGCTCGGACCCCGGGCAGCTCAGCACGCGGGCCGTGTTCGACGGCGAGAACTTCGTGGTCGATGGGCAGAAATGGCTCATCACAGGTGCCGACGGCGCCGCGACCTGGATCATCATGGCCGACCTGGCCGAGAACCCGCACCTGCCCGCCGGGCCGACGCTGTTCCTCACCGAGGCCGACACGCCGGGCATCGTCATCGAGCGGATCATGAACACGATGGACCGCAACTATGTGGGCGGGCACGCGGTGGTCCGGTTCGAGAATCTGACGCTGCCGCCGAGTGCGGTGCTCGGCCGCACTGGTCAGGCCCTGCGCTACGCCCAGTTGCGTCTGGCCCCCGCCCGGCTCACCCATTGCATGCGCTGGCTGGGCGCCGCCGAACGCGCGCAGAGCATCGCCCTCGACCACGCGCGCACCCGCACCGCCTTCGGCAAGCCCATCGGGCAGCACGAAGGGGTGTCGTTCATGTTGGCGGACAACGAGATCGCGCTGCACCAGTGTCGGCTGACCATCTGGCACACCTGCTGGCTGATGGACCAGGGGCAGCAGGCCAGGCACGAATCGTCGATGGCCAAGTCGTATGTCTCCGAGGAACTGTTCAAGGTCACCGACCGGTGTGTGCAGGTGCTCGGCGGGATCGGGATCAGCGACGAGACCGTGGTGGAAATGCTGTTCCGCGACATGCGCGCCTTCCGGCTCTACGACGGGCCGACCGAGGTCCACAAATACGCGATCGGCAGACATCTGGTCGGCCGCTAGTACCATTCGATCCCATGAGTTCGGAACTGCTGGTCGATGTCCGCGCGGGCGTCGCGGTGCTCACGCTCAACCGTCCTGCCCAGCGCAACGCCGTCACGGCGACCATGACGGCCGAACTCGCGGCGGCCCTTCGCCGCTGCGACACCGACGACGCCATCCGCGCCGTCGTCATCACCGGTACCCCGCCCGCCTTCTGCGCCGGTGCCGACCTGTCGGCCGGTGCGGGCGGTGCGAGCGCGACGCTCGATCCGTCACCGTGGCAGGTGCGTAAACCGGTGATCGCCGCCGTGAACGGGCACGCCGTCGGCATCGGGCTCGCCCTCGCCTTGCAGTGCGATCTGCGCTATTTCGCCGACGACGCCGTGTACGGCCTGAGCCAGGTTCGGCGCGGTGTACTCGCCGACGGCTACGCGCACTGGACCGTGCCCCGCCTGGCCGGGCTCGCCAACGCCGCCGACATCATGCTCACCGGCCGCACCTTCGACGGCGACGAAGCCAAGTCGATGGGGCTGGCCAATGCCAGCCTGCCCGCCGCCGAGGTGCTGCCGACCGCGCTGGCCGTCGCCGAGGACATCGCCGGTGGCCCCGCCCCGCTCCCCGTTGCCCTCACCAAGCGGCTCATCTGGGAAAGTCTCGGGATGACCCCCGCCGTGGTCGGGCAGCTCGAATCCGAGCTCAACGCGCACGTGGCCAAGAGCATCGACGGCGGAGAGGCGATGACGGCGTTCAAGGAACGTCGTCAGCCGAACTGGTCGGGCAGCGTCAACGACGAGTGGCCCGCCTGGGATGCCCCCGGCGAACGCCCGAGCCTCGACTAGCTCAGAAGTTCCCGTTGCAGGACCCCGCCAGGTACAGCAGCGCGAAACAGATCATCAGAATCGTGCCGATGATCCCGCCGATGTACCCGATCAGCACCTGATGACGCCCACTGAGCCCACCGTAGGAAGCGTCGATCTCGTTGAGTGCCCGCTTCCCGAGCGTCCACGCGACCGGCCCGAAGATCCCGCAGCAGAACGGGCTGAGCAGCCCGAGCACGAGAATCATGTTCGCCTGCGGGTGCTCGACCGTCGGGCCGATCGGTTGATTAGGGATCGCCACCCCCCGAATTCTACGGTGTGCGACCACGATTCAGCGTCAGCAAACCACAAAGTCCGCCACTCACCGCACTCCCAGCCCACACGACCCACCCGAGCCCGCCACCTACCGCATTCCCAGCGCCCCGCATCACCCGAGCCCGCCATCTACCGCACTCCCAACCCACGTGGCACCACCCGAGTCCGCCACCTACCGCATTGCCAGCCGCACGGCACTACTCGAGTCCGCCACCTACCGCACTCCCAGCCGCACGGCACCACTTAAGTCGCCCTGACCGCACTCCCAGCCACACGGCGCTACTCGAGTTCGCCACCTACAGCACTCCCAGCCACACGGCACCACTCGTGTCCGCCATGACCGCATTCCCAGCCCCGCACGACCCGACCTCGAGGAGGGTCCGCCGCGAAGCGGCGCAGCGGCCCGGCCGCGCGAACAGCGCTCGAAGCGCATGCGCGAAGCGCGAGTCTCGAGCGCTGTTCGCGCGGCCCCTCAGGGGCCGCGCTCGAGCGCGCCAGCGCTCCAAAAACACAGCCCAATACCTCCGTGGGCGCAATCCAAAAAGAGCCGGGCACGCTACAAAGCAGCACCCCCGCCCTACAGCACCTCAC